>JBBSAX010000174.1:0-11431 GCA_038251885.1 Pyrinomonadales bacterium
ACGATTTTAGTTGAGCCGAAGATATTTGAGGATTAGAAAGTATTAAGTCCTGTTTTCAGACAGCAAAATTTTCGATAACTTAATATTTGCCGCTAGAAGCCAGGACTCAGAACTTTAATTAATTTATTCGTTCACGGTTTTTTCGACTGTTTGTTTCATTTTATCAACTACTTTTCTCCCGCCGCCGGTGAAAACTCCGGTCATTTTTCCGTCACGGTTGACTAGAATACTTTGCGGTATTCCGGGCAAATTACTAATTTTGACAAATTGCCGGAATAATTCTTCATCGGCAAATCCGAGCGGATATGTTAGTTTCATTTCCTTGCCGAAATCTTGAATTTGCTCGGCTGTTTCAGCGTCATCGCTGTCTAAACCGATGACTTCAAAGCCTTGATCTTTATATTTTTCGTGCATTGCGACTAATTCAGGCATTTCTTCGCGGCAAGGTGAGCACCATGTCGCCCAAAGATTTAACAAGACGACTTTGCCTTTTTTGTCCGTCATTTTAAATGATGTGCCGTCAATCATTTTAATCTCGGCTGTGGCAATCGCTTCCGGCAAAGGTGGATAATTTTTCGCATTTTCGTCTTTTGGCTTTTCATTTTTTGAAGTTTCCGCCGGAGTCGTTGAATCAACCGGATTTTTTTGAGTGCTTTCAGTTTTCTGACAAGCCGTAAAATTCGACAATGTAAATACTAATGCAATAAATATACTTAAATTTAAAATAATTCTTTTCATTAATTCCTCTTTTTATCTAGTGTCTTGCAAACGTAAAATTATAAGCGTTGCAATAACTAACATTCCAAACATTAACATCAAAACTAACTGATTTAAAATCTCGTGCATCCAGGGGTGTAGAAAATTGACATAACCGCTCAAATCCTTCGGAATTTTCTTAGCGTCGGCAATTTTCGGAGGTTCGTCCAATTTCGGGGCGGACGGATTATTTCCTCTCTGCAATTCACTTTTGAAATTATCCAATTTTTTCTCGGAGTCCTTTTTATATTCGTCTAATTCCTCCTTCGCATCGCCAATTATTTTGTCATTTTCGGTTTCGATATATTTATAAAGCCCTTGCCCGTTAGTTTCTCCGTTCGGAATCGCACCTTCTTTTTCCAAAGTATCGAGTGTCGAATACCTTTTCATCGTGTCAAACGACCATGTTGCGGGCATCGCTAAACCGGCTACTTTACTAATACCCTGAGGCACGCCAATTAATCCCCCGAACAGAATTTGCGGAATTAAAATCAGAGGAACGAGGCTTGTCGCCATTTCGGAAGTTTTGACCAGCGCGGAAACGAGCAAACCGAGCGCGATGCCGACTCCGGCGGTTAAAAGCATAACCCAAAATTGCGGAATTCCGCCGAATAATCCGGGCATCGGCATTAAACCGATCAGATCGAAAAATTTAAGCGGAACAAATACCATAAAACATTGAATTCCGACAATTATTCCGAGAATAAACAGCTTTGAAAAAAGATACGGAATTAATCCGAGATTTACCATTCTTTCGCGTTTATAAACGGCACGTTCCCTGATGATTTCGCGGGCGGCAACAGATGTTCCGAACCAGACTGCGATCAAGGAAAGCATAAAATAAACGAAATCGCGCGGCTGATCTTTGCCCATCACGAGAAATGTCAGAAAAGCAATAATCGGAGCTTGGGCAAAAAGTATGAAAAGCGTGAATTTATCGCGCAGAAGAACTCTTGTATAGCGACTTGAAAGCGTTAGAAACTGTCGAACTGCGCCGAAAAGTCCGAGCCGATTTTTCTTTTGAACACCGCTCGATTGCAATTTTCCGAGTTCTTTCAGCGGTTCATAGACATTATTTCGATACTGCGGCGTTTGGGTAAATTTTTGCTTCCAATCTTCTGCAACTTGTTCAGTAACTTGTTGGCGATTTCCGCCCGATTGCTGTAATGTTTGCTCGATCGGTTCTTCGAGTTTGTCGTAAAGGTCTTTAAAACTCGACGCGCCGAGATGTTTCAAGGCTTCGTCCGGTGCGCCGTAAAAGACGAGTTTTCCGCGCATTAAAACGACGAGTTTGTCGAAAAGTTTGACATTTTCCATAGCGTGAGTCGTTAAAATCACCGTTCTACCGGATTCAGCGATTTGGCGAAAAAGCGTCATAATCTTTTCTTCCGTTGCCGGATCGAGTCCCGAGGTCGGTTCATCCAAGAAAATTACGGAAGGTTTGGTAATCAATTCAACAGCAATCGAAACACGCTTGCGCTGACCGCCGGAAAGTTGGCTGATCGGAACTTCGCGGCGTTCTGCCAAACCTGTTACATCTAAAACTTCTTCGATTATCTGATTGATTTCTTTGGTTGAAACATCCCGCGAAAGTCTTAATTTTGCAACATAATAAAGCGTTCGGTAAACTGTCAATTCGCGGTGGATAATGTCGTCCTGCGGCACGTAACCAATTGATTGCTTGAGCGAGTCGAGATGCTGATAAAGATCGAGATTATTGATTAAAATGCTTCCGCCGGAGGCAGGACGCATTCCGTTCATCGCGTCCATCAAGGTTGATTTTCCTGCGCCGGAAGGTCCGAGAAGTCCGACAAATTCGTTCGGCTGAATTGAAAGCGAAACATTATCGAGCAAGCGAATCATTCCGCCGCCCGCACGATTTTTTACATCCTTTGTAATGTTCACCGAATCAATCCGCGTTTTCGAGCGCGTGTCAAAAACGCCGATATTATTTGCCTGATCGAGCTTTATGAGGAAAGAACCGATTTGAATGTCGTTTTCTAATCCGACATTCTGACGCGAAATCCGATTGCCATTGACGTAAACTCCGTTTGTCGAACCTAAATCTTCAATGACAATTCCCGAATTCGTCAATGAAAGTTTGGCGTGGCGGTTGGAAATTTGCAGACCGTCAAGTTTGATGTCGCTGTCGTCGCCACGTCCGATGATTAATTCGCTTTTATTGCCGAACGTCAAAGACATCAACAATTGCGGTTGTGTTTTGTTTGCCGCAGATTGTTTTTGCGAAATACTATCAACCTTGAAAACCATCGTTTTTGAACCGACTTCGGATTGAATATTTTGCAATTCCGCAAGTTGTCCGATGGCAATCGAACGCTGTCCGGCAAGGCTTGCACCTTTCGGGGCAAGGCGAGAAAGAGATTTAAACCGCAAAAGCGGTCCACCCATTCCGAGTCTTATTTCATCGTCGTTATAAAGCGGTGTCGGCGTTGAAATTCGCTGTTCATTGACCAAAGTACCATTAAAACTGTTGTTATCGTGAAGCACATAACTAGCGTTTTCCCTTCGGATTTCGGCGTGCTGGCGCGAAACCATAATCTTTGACGATTCAAAAACAATATCGCCGATTGTATCGCGTCCGAGCCAGATTTTATCCTTCAAAATGCGATATGGTTGGATCGAATTTCCTGAATCTACAAATTCAAGCATTGGAATTTCGCCGCTTGAAACGTCATCTTTGATAAGTTTTGTCGGAACTTGAGGTTGATTTGCTATTTTTTGGGCAGGTTGACCGAATTCATCCCAACCTGCTCCCGATGATTGCTGATATTGCGGAGGATTATTCTGCGGAGAACCTGCCGTTTCTCCGATGGAAATTACCTTTAAAATCGGTCCGTTCGTGCCGAATTGAAGTTTACTTCCAACTGATATTGGTTGCGGTTGTGTAACTTTTACGCCGTTGATATATGTTCCGAAAGTCGAATTGGCATCGAACATAACCCAATTATTTGCCTGCCAACGCATTTCAGCGTGAATTCGCGAAACCATCGGATAAATATCATTGGCATAAACAATCTGACATTCTTCGGCATTACGCCCGACTCTGATAATGTCCTGAGTATAAATATTCTCTGGCAATTGCTGCCCGTTTCGTTCTTCGGCTAAAACAATTTTCATTTTTTTAGGGTAAATTTGTTATTTGATGTTTTTGATTTTAGCTCAATAATCTAAAAACAAAAAGCGTAAGGAAATCACCTAAACGCTTTGGAAAGATTAATAAACTACAGGAAAACCAAGTTAATTGAGTTCAGGCTCAAAAGTTTTCAAAATTTCCGTTATTTCATCGTCATTTTCCAAATCGTTCACACTTTTTATATCGTCGGAAAGCGATGTGCCAAACACAGTGATAATAAAACCGCTTTTCATTCCGGCACGCTGAACCGGAAGCCAAAGTCTTCTGCCCCAGATTATTAACTTTTTATCACTTCCGATGCCTTGAAACGTGACTTGGTAAACTCTCCATCTTCCATTTTGAAAAATCGTCTCGCCTTCGTTTATCACTTCATAATTTGATAAAATTCCGCGCAGATCCGCATTAGATTTTTTGACCAGTTCATCAAAAAGTGTTCTGTCCGCATCGAATGTTCCATTGCTGTCGTAACGCGTAATTAATAATTGCTTAATCGGTAAGCCTTCCGGTGTTTTCTTGGCAATATCCAGAAACTTATTGTCGGATTTTGTTTCCTTCCAATCTTTCGGGTAATAAATTGAAAAACCCAGAAAATTTTCAGTCTGAACTCCTTTTTGTTGTTTTTTTACATTTTTGTATAGAACAGTATTAGGCGGCTGACTGATAGTTCTGGGCAACGGCGGAACAGCACTTAAATCAGATCTCGGCTCACCCGAAAGGTTGGGTTCACCCGGATAACTTGAAGGCTCATTCAAATTTTCTGATGAATCACTCACATTTGTATTTATATTTGTTTGTGAATCATTTGTATTTATATTTGTTTGTGAATCATTTGCATTTAAATTTACATTTGCATTTATATTCGGTTGATTCAGATTTTCATTTAGTTTATTAGCGGGTTCCCGGTTTACCGAATTATTTTGGTTTGTTAAATAGAAAAATCCTAACAGACCCAAAGCAAGAATTATTAACCCGATCAATGGATATAAAAACCATTTTGATTCTTCACCGCCAGCCGCTTCTGATGACCGTTTTTCCCAAGTCGGATCATCTGTTGCCTTTATTTTCTCAGTTCCGGCTTCAGTGCTGACAGTTTTTTCTTCTTTCTTTTCCGAACCGATTTCTTGTTTAATTTCGGACTCTTCTCCAATGTTTGAAACCACCGGGGGAAGTGATGACTGTAAAATTTCAGAAATTTCGTATTTAATTTCTCTTGGCGGAAAAGTTTTTAATTCTATCGAATCTCCTGTTTTAGCACCTTCATTTTCAACGTCCGGTTCGGTTTCGAGTTTATCGGGAATTGAAACATCATCGAGATCAGCCAAATCCAATTCGATTCTCGGCATTGAATCGGCTAGATTTATTTCTTCCTTACTTTCCAAATCAAGTTCGACTTTAGAAGGAATTGAAAATTCATCCAAATCACCCAAGTCAAGTTCGCCTTGAGGTAATGGTTCAGAATTAACCGGAATTTTATCTAAATCTTCTACATCAATTTCAAAATCCGAATCCAATTTTAATGAATCCAAACCTTCGAGCGGTTCATCCAAATCCAAATCAAAATTAGAATTAGACTCGATACTTTTTGGAATTTCAATATTCTCAACCGAATCCAACTCAAGTTCCGAGCCTAAATCTATGACATCGGTTTCCTGATTTTCAATGTTTAATTCAAATTCATCAGCTTTTGCCGATGTTTCCGAATGGTCAAGCATACTGTCAGCGGATAATTCGTTTTCATCTACATCTTCTGACAAAATTAAATTTTCAGAATCCTCAACTTCAAGAAAATCCTGATTGTTTATGTCAAACGATTGGAGAACTTCTTCTTTAGTTTCAGTTTTATCGGAAAGTTCTGCGCTTATTTCTACAGATTTCTTCGTTTCTCCGTCAAAAACTATGTCGGATTTCCTTTGTTTTTCTTGTATTAGATTCGGTTTTATAATACTTGCGAGTGGAATATGCTCAAAAGGTTTTGTTTGTTTTGTTTCTTTTTCCTGATTATTAATTTCCAAAACTGTCGGTTTTGATTTTTCAATAGCTTCATCTTCTTTTTCCGCACTGAAAAATTTGCTTTTAATCGGAGGTTTAAAAGCCGAAACTACGGCTTCGCTCTTTATATTTTCCGGTTTAGAAAACGATTTGCCTAAAATACTGGTAAACACACCTTTAGACGATTGACCGGATTGTTCGGTTGAAGGAGAAGACAATAGTCTCGCGCCTTCATTCGTGCAGAATCTCTGAGTTCCGTCTTCGTAAGTTGCCTGACATTTGGGACAATACAGCATTATTTCTAAATTATTTGCTCCGATATTTTATTTGTGAACTATTAATTATTTTGCAATTAATTTGCTTGAATTTTATTCAGTTTACTAACTAAATCAACTCTTTTTTCATCAAGCGCGACAGCCTTTCGATAAACTCTGACTGCATCCTGTTTTTTTCCGGCTTCGAAATAACTGTCACCAACTGATTCAAACGCCAACGCTAACCGTTTTTGTTCATTAGGTGAAACCACTTTTAGAGCTTCTTCGAGATAATTTTCAGCAGTGTCAAATTTTCCCTGACGCAAAAAAAGCGAACCTAGTAGCGTATAAGAAACAAAACTTTTCGGGCTGACTTCCGCACTTTTTTTCAAAACGGCTTCGGCTTCTTCATAACTGCCGCGAGTCGTCAGGGCGCGACCGAGAAGATAAAGCGCGGTCGGATTTTTCGAATCTTGCCGCAAGGCGCGGCGCAAAAGCTGTTCGGAATCCATATAACGCTGCTGGGATTGCATTACGTCGGCAACTAAAATCATCGTTGGCACGTCAACCGAATACTGAATCGAGTTGACATAAGCCAGAGAGGATTCATTGATCAAACCTTTTTTACGCAAAAGTCTTCCAAGATGGGCATAAGCCAAGGCAAATGTTGGATCGAGTTTTACTGCTTTTTGATAAAAAATTTGCGTTTCACTTGCAATATTGCCTTGAAGTTCAAGAGATACGCCGAGTTGGTCATAAGCTATGGCGTTTTCAGAATCCAGTTCGATGGCACGGCGGGACAGTTTTTCGGCTTCGGCATACCTTTCGATCAAATTTGTGCCGGCAATAGGTTGGGTTAAAACAAAACTCAGAGCTATATAAGCATCGGGATTTGTCGGATCAATTTTAATTGCCGAGCGATACGCTTTTTCGGCTTCTTCCCAACGTCCTTGATCGCTGTAAAGATTTCCAAGCCCGTAAATAGCTCGTGAATCATTTAATTTCAAATTCTGAGCGCGAAGATAGGCGACCTCCGCCTGAACATAGTTTCTCCCGTTTCTTTCGTTATTTCCTTCTTCAATTGCTTTTTCAAATTGTTCGTAAAAATCTCCTGAATTTTTATCGCCGACGGTGATCACCAAGTTGGTTGAAGGTTTAATGTCCACAACATTTTCCGGCGTTACTTCTTTTTTTTCGGGTTCGATTGGTGTTTTTGCCGTTGTTACATCTTTTGTCGGGGATTTTCTTTTGACGGTTTTGCGGATGGCTACAGGCGGAGATTTTTTTCGCACAGGCGGTGTGCTTTTCTTTTTGACGGGTGATTTTTTGTTCGGTGTTTTTAAAATGTCGGTGCTGCTGCCCAAATCCTGTCCATAAATATAAACCGGCAGTAATAGCAGTCCGATTAAGACCAAACCGAATTTATATTTTTTGAGCGTCATAGACAAAAAAACTCCCGAATTTTTATTACTTATTACAAACCAACCGAAAACCTACATTTTTATTAACGTCCGCTTGTTCTAAAATTTCACGATAAGTCGAGTTTATAGCTTTATCTCCTTGAGAAGGAGTGATTGCTCCGCCTCCACGAACCATAAAATATCCATCCTTTTTCAAAATTCCCTGACTTCCCGGATAAACTCCGGCTTTTGAACTCGTCCATTCCCAAACATTTCCGATTAAATCCTGAACTCCCCATTGATTTGCACCTTTTTTAGAACCAACGGGTAAAACATTACCGTTTGAGCGGTCAAGAACTGCCATTTCATCTTCAAATTTATCTCCCCATGGAAAGAGATTGTTTTTACTGCCGTTTCGCGCCGCATATTCCCATTCTTCCTCGTTCGGAAGTCGGCATTCCATTGAATCTTTTTCAGAACGCCATTTAGCGAAGGCTTCGGCATCGGCATGAGAAACGAAACTTACGGGAAACATCTCTTGCCCACTGACGGGTTTTTTATTAACAAAATGCGCGGGCGGAACATATCCGGCTTGAGTAATAAATTGCTCATATTCGGCATTAGTTACTTCGGTTTTATACATCACGAATGGTTTTACCGTAACCTCGTGTTCGGGCTTTTCAAGGTCTCTGCCTTCATTATTTCCCATCATAAAAGTTCCGCCCGGAATTTCGATCAACTCTGCTTTAATTTCCTTCACAGGAGTTGGTGAAGTTTCCGCTGTTTGCGTTGGTGTCGGTTTAGTTGTTCCAAATAACCCACCCATATATGCTCCGCCAGCCCCAATTAAACCAAGTGCGAATAAACCGAAAATTCCAATAACTCCCAACACCAAAGGCGAAAAAAAAGATTTTTTCGGTGCCATCGAATCGGCATACATACTTTGTTGTGAAGTTTGATAATTTTGATCTCCGGTATTTTGTGTGTTTTGCTGTCCGGTATTTTGAAAAGTATTTTGTGCCGCCTGCGTTGCATAAAAATCTTGTTGAGTAGCATTCGGCATTGATTGCTGGAATCCCGACATTGATTGCTCGGACAAGGGAATCGCCGTGTTAAGTGGTCGCGGAATTGCCAAAGTATCTTTTTTGAGTTGAGCAACCAGTTCCTTTGGTGCATCATTCAAAACAAATTCTGTTTCCCAATCGAAAAAACCGTCATTTCTAACCCTAATATGATGTTTTCCGACATTGACCTTATTCAAAATAATCCAGCCGTCCGCGCCGCTTACACCAATCGCAATATCATCAATAATTACACTCGACTGCGCTGGAATCGTTAAAACCTGCAAAGTGCTGGTCAGAGTTTGTGAATCAGTCGTATAAGTAATGCTTGAAGCACTCGAATTTAACGGACTGCCGATTGCTTCACTCAATTCTTCAATAAATTGTTCGACTGTCTGAGTCCGGGTTTTTCTGTCTTTTTCGAGTGCGTGGCGCACCGCTTTTTCGACTTGCGGGCTAATATCCAAACCGAGCGAGGCAAAGGTCGGCGGAAAATCGGAAATATGTTTTTTCATAATCGCCGGAATTGACGAACCTTTAAATGGCACATCACCCGACAGCATTTGATAAAACATTATGCCCAAACTGTAAATATCAGAAGTCGCGTCCGGTTCTTCGTCCGCCCATTGTTCGGGAGCCATATAAAACGGCGAACCCATTAATCCTGTCGTTTGCGCTTGAATAAATGAACCGAGAAGTTCGCCCGATTTGATTTTTGCCAAACCGAAATCAAGAATTTTCACAGCTTCCGACATTTTCGGAGTGTCTTTGACGATCATTACGTTCAAAGGTTTTAAATCCCTGTGAACAATTCCCTGTTTATGAGCGACACTGATTCCGGCAGCAATTGCCGCCATCAATTCGAGAGCTTTTTCGGGTGAGAGTTTCCCTTCGCGTTCGAGCAAATCGTGCAAGGCTTCGCCCTCGACATATTCCATTACCAAAAACGGCATTGTCCCTTGCGCGACTCCATAATCTGAAACGCCGACGACGTTTTGATGGCGAATCGCCGCCGCCGCAAGAGCTTCCTGTCTGAATCTTGTCACAAGTTGCGGGTCGTTTCCGACCAAATCCGGCAAAATAACTTTGATGGCGTGCAAAGTTTTTAGATAAGCGTGCCGCGCCTTATACACAACACCCATTCCGCCTTGCCCCAAACGGCATTCGAGATGATATTTTCCTTCTAAGACCGGCTCGCCGCTAATCGAATGATAAGTCGGCATCCCGTCATTAGGACAAGTATTGACATCATCGGTAAAGCAATTTTTGCAAAGTTGACACTCTTTCATTTTGATTTAAGAATAATTACGGATAAAACATTCAGAAGACATATACACTATTTTCAAGACAAAGTGCTTCACATATAAGTTTTTTAATTTTAACATATTTAATATTAATCGGTTAAGGGATTCCAATCAAGGATTAAATATTTTTCAAAATATTTAAATATTATTCAATAAAAAAATACGCGAACTGCTCACAAAAAACAATCCGCAGTTTGAAATCAGCATAAAAATTTAATTTTACTCAAATGGATTAATTCGACGCTCTTAATTTTTTATAATACGAATCATCACTCAAGCGGTCAAAGTTGAACCCGTTCATCTGATGCAATTTATCAAATCATTCGGGCAATTTCATACGCTTTAGTAAATCTTTATATCGCGGATCGGAACGCAATGGCGCAAAAACCGTGTAAGGTTTAAGCAAAACCATTTCGGCACTGTGATCATTATAAGCTTTTTCTAAATATTTAAAGGCTTCATCTTTTTCTCCCAGTAAAGTATAAAATACTGCCGGAGTTATGAATGAAATTTTTTCGCCTCGTTTTTCTTTTGCGAGAATCTCATTTAAATTCTTTCGCCAAATTGCTTTTAATCCATTTGTTGAAGCTGTTTGCCGATATTCGACAATCTTCTCCGCCGATTCTCCGTTTAATTCCAAAAACTTTGAATAATCTTCGATTGAAGCAGATTCATTGCCTAAAACTTGATAGGCAATTGACCTCTCTCTGTATGTATAGACGGAATTCGGGTCTAATTCTAGTGTTTTTTTCCATTGATCAAAGGCTTCGTCAGTGCGGTTTGCAACAAATAGCATATTGGCTTCATCCGTATTGACAATAAGATTGAGCGGGTCTAACTCTTTGGCACGTCTGATGGAAGCAATGGCTTCGTCATTTCTTCCCAATGTTAGATAGAATGAAGCCTGAACGTGATGTGCGCGGGCGTAGCGCGGATTGAGTTCGATGGCGCGATGCAGTTCGCTTTCCGATTCCGACCATTTCCAATCAAGTAAATAAACACTAGCTAACGCCGTATGTGCTTCCGCCAACGAATCGTCCAATTCGATAGCTGTTCGTGCCGCTTTTTCAGCTTTCGGCAAAACTTCTTTTGAGTCAAATGGAACATACCAGATACCCTGCAAATAACTTTCCGCCAAACCCGCGTAGGCAAGCGCGTATTTGGAATCGAGATTTAACGCCTGATTATAAAATTCAATGCTTTTTTTAATTCCTTCGCCCGTGCGTTTGTTCCATTGAAAACGACCTTTTAGATATGATTGATAAGCATTGGAGTTATTCGTGTTTTGTCTTGGCAAAGCGTCGCAAAGTTCTCGACGCAATTCGATGGCGATGTTACAGGAAATCGTATCTTGAAGTTCGTAAGCATATACAATCGGTTTCACAAAATCTTGACTTGTCCACAGAACACTCCCGTCTTTGGTGCTGATGAGCCGCACATTTACGCTTAACAAATCGCTTTTCTTTTGGAGGCTTCCTTCCAAAAGCGCGTCAACATTTAATTTTCTTCCGAC
>JBBSAX010000175.1:0-11294 GCA_038251885.1 Pyrinomonadales bacterium
AGTTTCTGGTGGTGATTTATCATACGTTAAAGAACAGTTGGATATTTACGGATTTTACAAAGTTTGAGAAAGCGGGAAGCTAAATAATTACTTTCTGGAGTGGACTTTTCATCATAGGAGTTCGGGATAAGAATATTTGCCTGCGGAACACACAAATTAAACGAAAATGAACAAAAAGCAAACCGAAAACGCGCAGAAAAAATTTTACTTTTCGTGTTTTTCGGGTATTTCGTGGGCAAATATCTTTTCTTTCAATCTTTGTTCTCTTATCCCGAACTGACTTTAATTTACCTTTTGCCCGCAATTGACACAGGCAAAATAGGTTTCCTTGAACAATAAACCCAGAAACATTAACGCAAATGGAATAATCGCACATGGAAAAAAGATCAGAAAAGTAAAAAAGGTGAACGTGAACATCACGCCCATAAAGACTAATCCGCCGGTCGAGATCGTTGATTTAGTCATAACTCCGCCCGAACCTCCGCAATATGGACAACTCGAAAAGTTTTGTAGATTATGTTGGGCGTAAAATGGCTGAATTTGCTGTGTCAAAGGTGTTTGATTCAGCGGTTGAGTTTGATACTGTGAAAAATCCTGTTGTTGCCGCGTTTGTTCGGCAACGGGACGCGTTTGTCTGTTCGGTTGGGAAGCACAATCGTTACAAACGTGCGAGTCGTAATAAATCTGAATTCCGCATTGCGTACAATAATTCGGCATCTTTATTTCCTATATTTAAAACGAATTTTATAACATCAAAGCGGCTTTTTCAAAAACTTCTTCCGGCAAAATTCGTGTCATACAACGGTGATCAATCGGACAATCGCGCAACATACACGGCGAACAATCTACATCTTTGCGGATGATTTCAGAGTTCCACGGCTGTGTCGTTTGCGGATTGGTCGGACCGAAAATCACAAGAGTCTTTGTTCCTAAAGCGGCGGAAATATGCGCTGGACCTGTATCGTTTGAAACGAGCAGATCACAAATACTCAAAATCGCCAAAACTTCCGCAAGAGTCGTTTTTCCGGTCAAAATTATCGGTTTACTTTTCGATTTTTTAAACACTTCGAGCGAAACATCCAACTCATTTTCCGCGCCGATTAAAATTACACTTGCGTTTAATTCACTTTGCAGTTTGTCATTTAATTGGGCGTAACTTGCTGTTTTCCACCGTTTTGCGCGGGAATTGGTCGAACCGGCGGCAAACGCGATTGTTTTTTTCGCCAAATCAACGCCGTTTGTCTGCAAAAATTTTCGCGCATTTTCTATTCTTTCAGCAGAAATATTTAATTCAAAACGCGGTTCCTTTTCCAAAACGGTTTTTGTGCCGAAAAATTTATGTTCGACTTCCGCGATTAAATTCAAATAATAAAAAATTTCGTGGCGTTCGTTTTTCCAATCAGGAATTTTTACCGTATCGGTCAGCAAAAAACTTCTGGCTTCTTTGGCATAACCGAATCTTTGCGGGACTTTGCCGAGCTTTGCCGAAAATGCCGATTCAAAGGAATTTGTAAAAAGAACGGCAAGATCAAATTTTTCGTCGCGCCAGATTTTTGCTTGGGCAAGCGATGTTTTAAAGGAAGACTTTTCGCGTTCAAACGGCAATATTTTATCAATAAAATCGGCATCCTGAAAAATTCCGTTCGCCCAGGTTCGCGTGTGAAGCGTGATTTCAGAGTCGGGGAAAATGCGCCGCAATTCGCGCAAAGCCGGAATCGTCATCACCGCATCTCCAACCCAATTTGTTCCGCGAACAACTATTTTCATTTGTAAAATATTAAAGCCGGGAGCGTAGGCTGCCAGCCTACATGAGCGCGTGAGCGCGAAAAAGAGTTTGATTACAATAAAAACCTGATTCGATTACAAACGCCGTTTCGCCGCTCATGCGACGATGCAGGCTGGCAGCCTGCGCTCCAGTCAAAACAATGTTTTAAGTCCGTCTTCGAGATTTATTTCCGGTTTCCAGTCTAATTCCTGCTGAACAAGCGATAAATCCGAAACGTAATTTAAAGGAATAGGCGCGGGCAGAGGATTTTCCTCATCAATAACCGCCTGACAATTTGAAACCTCTTCCATTTTTTCAACGAGTTCGCGTAAAGTTAGCGCATTTTTCGCGCCGCCGCCAAGGTTGTAAAGTCCGTGCCTGATTATCGAATCAATAAAAGATCGGCAAGCCTTGGCAAAATCTTCGACGTGCAAAATATCGCGTTTCGGCGTTCCGTTTGCCGGAAGTCTGATCGGTTCGCCTTTATTTATACAATCTGCATAATGCGCCACAAAATTCGGTGAATTACCAACCGACATCGGCGCATAAATTGTCGAAAGACGAAAGATACACGAACGAAAATTATTTTTATGCGCGTAAAAATCAACGTATTTTTCCGCAATCAACTTCGACCATTCAAGCGCAGATTGTCCGCTGTAAATCGTTTCGCAAGTTTCGGGAACTTCCGCATATTTATCTGCAAATCTTCCGTAAACGTCTTTCGTCGAAGCAAATATAAACACGGAATTTTCCTTCATCACGCGCAGTAAATTTACTGTTCCTTCGATATTTGTCAAAAAAACTTCTTCGGTTGCCGCCGGAGATTTATCGAGAATCGCGCCGAGATGAATCACGACATCATAATCCTGCGCGACCTGCGCGTCCTGCATATTCAACAAATCAAAACCCGCCCGCCGCGAAAAATCTTCGGCTTCAAAAAATTTAACTAAATGACTCCCCAAAAAACCGCTGCCGCCTGTGATAAGTGTTTTCATATTCAAATTCGATTTTATATTATTCCACAAAAAGGCGTTTGAGCCATTCGACAAATTTTTCGCAATTCGGATTATCAGCTTGCAGATATTTTGCGGTAATCGAAGTTCCGAAAGGTCTTCCACATTCTTTTTGCCAAGCCAGATATGCGTGAATTTTTGCCTTTGATAAGTGAATATTATTGAAGCGACTTTCTTCTTCAATTTCTTCTAAAACTTCTTGCGAAGATTTAACGGCTTTTATCCAAATTGGATTTGTATCTTTGTCAGGAACAAGAAACTCTAAAAAATCTTCCAACATCCCGCGATTTGTAACATTGTCAGGCATAATCCAAACACCAAAAGTCGGTTTGAATTCTTGTTTAATAATTGTTCCCGCCGCATCAGGGTTATCAGGAATTATTTCATTGTCATAATCAGCTTTCCGTAAAATGCCAATAATTCTTTGCCACTGAATATTTAAATCTTCATCAGCATCAATAATAATTCCTAAGCAAATATCAGAGATTCCATCAACAAGTGTTGAGTCTGTTTTTTTAAGCACATTCTCAACTCCGCCCATTTCTTCAACTATGAAAGATTTTTTTGATATTCCGTAAATGTCTCGAATTGCATAAATAACGTGTTGGTCATCTTTTCCTTCAACCAAGAGAGTTTTTTTCACAATTAACGCACCTCTACATCGTAATTAACCGCATCAACAAGTCTTTCTTCTTTAATTGTCTTAGCCACGATATTTTCGCCCTGTCGTTCAAGCCGAATCAACATTCCATCTTCGGGACTGTCATAAGCCGCTTGTGCAAACGCTTCAATGCAATCTTTGCTGTGCGTCGTGGCAAAAACCTGAATATTCAAATCTTTCGCCGTTTTGAAAATTAGTTTCCAAACATCAGGCAAAACCGAATAATGTAAGCCGCTTTCGATTTCATCAACGAAAAGAAATCCATTTCGACAACTTGATAATGCCAATGATAAACCCAGCAACCTAGTCATCCCATTACCAAGTCGTTTTATTGGAATTTTAGAAGACTCATTTGATACTTCTACATAAGGTATTAAATTATTTGAGCCACTAGGCAATCCCAAAAATGAAATGTCAGTTATCCTTTCTTCAAGAAGTTGCATGGTGTTTATTACAGTTTTTTCCAAATTGTTTTTATTTATGTCGTCCCATAAAGTTGAAAGTTGATTGTCTCTTAAACTTTCTACGCTCATAAATACATTGCTAATCCTTTGGAATCTTTTCATTTCAATATACAAACTATCATTTAATGCCGAATAATACTCTAAATCAACTTCTTCAGATTTTTCTCTTATATATTTAATTTCGACTGTGCTGCCTTCGTCTTCGGAGAACATTTTTGAGTTTTTTGATAGTTTTTCTCCTATATCGGTTAACCTTCCTTCTTTCGATAGTAACTCCGGTAATGAAAGAGATAGAATTTCAATATCGTTATTAAATAGCCCCTTTATTATCAATTTTTTTTTGTTACTTTCAGCATCTTCTTTCGATATAAATAGTGGCTTGAACGATAAATTAACTGTTAATACTCTATTGCTAGTCTGTTCAATACCACGATGTGCTTCGTTACGAGATAGGAGAAGATTAATTAGAATTTGAAAATCCCCTTTGTTGACGTAGATATGAATGGCTTCTAGTAAAGCCGTTTTACCAACATTGTTTTTTCCAACAATTAGATTCACCCGTCCGAGTTTTTCAATTGTCAGATGTTCAAAACACCGGTAGCCTTTGATTTCGAGCGAATCCAAAAGCAGTTTGTCTTTTTTTTCTTCGCTTGTTTCTTCTTTTTCGATTTCTTTAACTGTGGTCGGCATAAATATTCTCCAATTAAACACAAAAATAGCACGAATCAACCTTAAATTGGAAAGATTGAATCGCGCTATTCGTTTAATTTAAGGTTTAAACTAATCCGCAAAAGCAACGCTCAATTTCTTTAACGGCATTGATTTTCTTTCGTCCAAACTCACGCTTTCTTCGCGGTTGACGTAATTGTATAAAATATCTCTTTGCTGCGGTTTGTAGCCGGCTTCGGAGATTTGGTAGCGGAGTTCTTTTTCGTTGGCTTCGTTGCTTGCGCCTGCCGCGGAAACGACGTTTTCTTCGATCATAATCGAACCCATATCGTCTGCACCGAAACCGAGCGCGGATTGTCCGAGACGCAAACCTTGCGTCAACCACGAAGATTGAATGTGTTGAATATTGTCAAAAAATATGCGCGACACGGCGAGCATTTTCAGATAATCAATTCCGGTCGGTTCTTCCGTGATTTTTCTGCCGAGTGCGGTATTTTCGCGTTGAAAAGTCCACGGAATAAATGCCGTAAAACCGCCCGTTTCGTCCTGCACATCGCGGACTCTTTGCAGATGTTTGACGCGGTGTTTCACATTGTCGCCGATGCCGAACATCATCGTCGCGGTCGAAATCAAACCGACTTTATGAACGGCACGCATTACGTCGAGCCATTCCTGCGTGTTGCATTTGGTCGAAACGCGCTTGCGAACTTCATCGTCTAAAATCTCGCCGCCACCACCCGGCATCGAATTTAATCCCGCCGCTTTCAAACGTCTTAAAATCGTTTCGTAGTCGAGTTTCGAGATCAAAGAAATATTGTGAATTTCCGGCGGCGAAAAGCAATGAAGCTGAAAATTCGGATATTTCGCGTGAAGCGTCGAAAGCAATTCTTCATACCATTCGATATTAAAATCTGGATGAAGTCCGCCCTGCATCAAAACGCCTGTGCCGCCTAAAGCAATTGTTTCATCAATACGTTTTTCGATTTCTTCGATTGAATGAACGTAAGTATCCGGTTTTCCCGGTCTTCGATAGAACGCGCAGAATGTGCAGACGACGTTGCAGACATTCGTGTAATTAATGTTGCGGTCTATGATGTAAGTTACAATGTCTTCGTCGTTTTTGCGTTTACGAATCTCGTTTGCTACGACTCCGATCTTGGCGAAATCTCTCGATTCTAAAAGCGAGGTCGCATCTTCGGCAGAAATTCTCTCGCCGTCTAAAGCTTTGTCTAAAATTGTTTGAATATTGCTCATAATTAAACTTTTATTTTATCAAATTGCGAATAAAAAATTGCGTTTTGCAAAAAATATTCTAAAAACTTCGCCAAAAATTTAATTTAGCGCGTCTTAAAACTGTCTTCGAATTATTTGAAACAATTTTTATGCCAAAAACTTTGATAATTTTTATAAAAATCCGGCGCGTTATCAAATAGACGAGGAAATTTTACTAAAAGGAGAAGGGAAATGCGAAATCAAGAAAATAAATTGCAATTATACGATGTTACCTTGATTTTGTTTGTCTTAATTGCAGGATGGTCTTTAATTTTCTATTCCGGTTTGTTCAATTAAACAGGCATTATTCAATTTTTTACACAAAATAAAATCGGCTGATAATTTTCATAAATTCAGCCGATTTTATTTTTGGATTATTACAAATTGTTGAAAAGTTGAATAAATGATCCGAGTCTTTATTTATCAAGTTATTTATCCGCATTTTTGCAAACTTCTCTGCACTTCTTCTTTAAATTTTTTGACAAAATCGGCGAATTTTTTTGGTGTTTCGGTTTCGGCTTTAATAATTGCCTTTTCATAAATTGATTTTGCTGTTTTCTTTTCACCTTTTTCGAGAAAAGCATCCGCAAAAATTTGCTCGCCTTTTAATCGCGCCGTCCAAAAATCAAGATTTTCCGGATCTTTTTTCAAAAGTTCTTCGTTAAAAGCAACGGCTTTGCCAAAATTTTCAAAAGCCTTCGGAAAATCACCGCGTTTGATGAATGCCAGTGCGATATCTTCATACGATTCCTTTAAATCGAGTTTTATTTCCTGATTATTTACATCTTCAGCGGCAATTTTTTGCTGAATCTTTAAAGCCTCGTTTCCCAGACGCAACGCTGAATCGGTGTCGCCAAGTTCACGGTAAATCTTGCCTTCGTTAAGTTTCCCGCCCGCAATATTTCGTTGATAAAGCGGGTTTTCGGGGTTTGTCGTCAAAACTTTTTTCTGCGCTTCGGTTGAGCGCGTTGCATAAATTAATGCCGTTTGCAGAAACGGTTTTTCCTTTTCTTCTTCACCTTCATTTTTGGCTTTTTCAAACGATAGAAAATTCCACATCTGAAGTCTGTGCGTTGCCGTTGCAATCATCCGATTAACAGTTTCCTTGTCTTCCGAAACTTTTTCAGCCTTCTCGATAATTTCCAGAGCCTTTTGATAAACTTCGAGTTTTCGCGTGATTTCATCTAGCGGAAATGTGTCCGCCCAATGCACGAGAGTTCTGGCGTGGTAGATTTTCGCCTCATTATTGTCGGGTTCGAGCGCGATGATTTTCTCGCTCAAAGCGAGAGCCTTTTGAATATTTTTATCTTGTTTTAAATTTTCGCCGACGCGATAAAAAGCCCGACTCGATTCCGTGTAAGCGTCGCGGAGATCGGCAAGTAGTTTTGTGTCGTCGGAATTTTCAGCCAGCGGTTCGAGTAATTTTATTGCTTTTTCGTAGCTTTCCGTCGCACCTTTCGAATCACCTAAATTCGCTTGATACGCTCCGCCTTGAACATTTCCGACACGCACGTAGGCAAGTGCGAGTTCGCGGGTTAAATCCATGTCGTTATTCGATTCCGCCTGTAAATTGTCCAAATATTTCAAAGCGTCCTGCACCAGTTCCTCGCGCACTTTGGTTGATCCGGGCAAATCTTTTATCTCGTCGTGATATTTGAAAATCACATTATTGGCAAGTTCGCGGACTTGATTAAAACGCTTTTCCGCCAAAACTTTTTGCCGTTCGGCGCGATAGGCTTGCCAACTTGTCGCGGCAATTCCACCAATAAGCGTCAAAAACACAAGAATTCCGGCAAAAACGGAAACGCGATTGCGGGAAATGAATTTTTCAAAGCGATAGGAAAGAGTGTCAGGACGCGCAATCACAGGCAAACCTTCGAGATGCCGCGAAATATCGCCCGCAAATTGTTCGACCGAAGCATAACGTCGTGCTGATTCTTTTCGCAGAGACTTTAAAATTATATTGTCCAAATCACCCTTGAGCGATTTTAGATTTTGGATTTTAGATTTTGGATTTCGCGCTTGTTCGTTGTTCGTTGTTCGTTGTTCGTTGTTTGAGGTTATATCAGTTTTCGACTCTGAACTTTGAACTTTGAACTTCGAACTAAATAAAGCCGAAGGTCGCGGCGGTTCTTCTTCGCAAATGATTTTCGCCATTTCATCAGGACGATTATTGGGAAATTGATATGCTGGAAATCCTGTTAAAAGTTCGTAAAGAATTAATCCCAAACTATAAATATCGCTTGCCGTCGAAACCATTTCGCCTTTAATCTGTTCGGGCGAAGCGTATTGCGGAGTCATCATTCCGAGCGTCGTCACGGTTTGATTTTGCAGATCGGTTTCGGGCGAAATAATTTTAGCGATGCCGAAATCGAGCAGTTTGATCGTGCCGTTTTCAGTTACGAGAATATTTGTCGGCTTTAAATCTCTGTGAATTACAAGACGCGAATGAGCAAATGAAACTGCGGCGCAAATCTGCAAAAAAATCCGCAAACGCTCGTTGATTGGCAAATTTCGTTTGTTACAGAACTCGTCCAACGGCTGACCTTTGACAAACTCCATCGCAAAAAAAGACGTTCCTTCATTCGTAATTCCGCCGTCGAGTAAATGCGCGATATTCGGATGTTCGAGCGAGGCGAGAATTTGTCGTTCGGAACGAAAACGCCGCAACATCGCATCCGAATCCATTCCTCGTTTTAGAAGTTTGAGCGCGACAATTTGTAAAAAATCTTCACCTTCGCGCACCGCTTCAAAAACGATTCCCATTCCGCCGCGCCCGATTTCTTTGGTGATTTTGTAATTGCCGATCTGTTTGCCAAGAAAATCCTCCGCTTCTTCGTCTTGCCACAAATGCGACAGATTAGCGACGGGTGTTTCAAACTTGTTCTGTTTTTCAGCCGCCAGAAGTTTACGGACTTCCAGTAAAATTTCCGCGTCCGTGCCGTTTTGAGAATTTAGAACAAATTCCCATTCGTCGGGCGGAAGTTCGACCGCTTCGTTAAAGATCGCTTTGATTTTTTGCCAGTTTTCGGGCGACATAAAAATACAAATTAACCGGAGATAAACTCGGATAAATACGGATTTTTTTAGGCAAGCGAAACAGGTAAATTAATGATTTTGAAAATATCGTCAAACCATCTGTGTTTATCTGTGTTTATCTGTGGATGAAAAATTTGCACCCTTGCTCACGCGCGGGTTTCTGCCTTGAACATTCTCGCAGAAATTCACAGAAATTCAGGTCAATTTTGTCGTTAGCCACGCCCGCGCCATTCGCCATTCGCGTTTGATCGTAGATTCGGAAACGCCCATAACTTCTGCCGTTTCTTCATTTGTCAGACCGCCGAAAAATTTTAGTTCGACGATTTTTGCTTGAGTTTCATCAAATTTTGCCAGTTCATTTAAAGCATTATCGAGAAAAATCAGGTCAACTTCCGATTCCGCCGCAATGTGATCAACATCGTCAAGCGAAATCAGAGTTTTGCCGTCGCCGCGTTTCTGCGCGTTGTGCGCTTCGGCATAATTGACGAGAATTCTTCGCATCATTTCCGAGGCAATCGCAAAAAAATGTGCGCGATTTTGCCAGTCAACCGAATGCTGATCTATCAGTCGCAAATACGCTTCGTGAACGAGTGCGGTCGCTTGAAGTGTGTGATTTCCGCGTTCGAGCGCGAGTTTATAAGCCGCGATCTTTTTCAATTCGTCGTAAATAAGCGGCAAAAATTCATCCAGACTTTGGCGGTTTCCGGTCTGTGCTTCCTTGAGCAATTTTGTGAATTTTAAGTCAGTATTCTGAGTCATTTTATTATGATCGGGGTAGCTACATTTTCACTTAAATCAATATTTTACACAAGCTATTTTAAAATATCTGACCCTCTTTTTTGAAAAGTTCTGCGAATCTATTTCGAGAATGATTTTACGGATTTAGTGAGGTTAGGATGAATTTATTAAATAACAAAATTTTAGGCACGATTTTTCTTGCATTTTTTTTCTTGTCGGGTTTTCAAACCGCAAAAGCTGCCACGCGCACTTGGGACGGCGGCGGCGCGGACAATAATTGGTCAACGGCGGCGAATTAGTCGGGCGATGTCGTACCGACAAGCGCGGGTGACATAGTTTTCAATACCACAAGTGTAAAGGATTCAACAATTGACGCGACATTTCCAGTTACCGGAATTTCGATCAACAGCGGATATACGGGAACTGTTACGCAAGCAAGCGGCGCGAACCTTTCAATATCAGGTGTTTTCACTATTTCAGGCGGAACATTTTCCGGCAGTAGCGGAACAATAAACGTGGGGGCATTGAATATCAGCGGCGGAAATTTTCAAGGCGGAACAGGTCTAATTTTTGGTCCATTCGGTTTTGGGGTTAACCAATCAGGTGGAAATTACATGCACACGGGCGGCGGAACTTTTAATTACGGAACGGGAACGGTAATTTTTAACGGTTCTACGGCAATGGTTGACGTTAATGCGGCGGAAAACTTTTACAATCTGAGTTTTCAAACTAACGGCGGAACATTAAAAACAATCGCATCAGATGACACTTTGATTGCCAATGGAGACTTGAGTTTTCAAAGCGGTTACTTAAACGGCGGAACGATTGATGTAAAGAAAAACGTCAGCGTCTTCAACACTTTCAGCGGCGGAAATACGGCTTTAAACTTCTCCGGCGCAACCGATCAGATTTTTACCAATAACGGCGGAATTACGACGAGCGGAACTTGGACGGTCAACAAACCGAATTCCGCGCCGCTTGCCGAAAATAGTTTCGCGCCGTCCGCGACGACCAACCTTTTGATTTCGGGAAATATCGGAAATGTTGGCAATTCGACTTACGTTCCGCTCGATATAGTTTCCGGTAATGTTTTGCAAACCGGAAACTATAACCTCGCTCTTACCTCACTTTCACTTGCTTCCGAAACAAGTTTCGTCAACGAATTTGCCGGAACGATTACGCTCGGCGGCGATGTAATAAACGATGGACTAATTCGTCTGAACGCCAACGGCACAGGTTGTCAAAGCGATTCGATTCTGCTTCGCTCGTCGAGTGCAATGCAGCGAAATTGGAGCGGTTCGGGAATTTTCCAAATAGTTGACGCGGATGTCAGAGAACAAACCGGAACGCCGATAATTACGGTTTATAACGGCACAAATTCCGGCAACAACGGCGCGAATTGGGTTTTCTACAGCAATTGTATCGCACCGGCGGCGGCGAGTGTAACAATTGGCGGACGAGTTTTAACTGACTCTGGACGCGGAATTTCCAATGTTCGCGTCGTAATGACGGATTTTGAAGGCATAATGCGAGTTACGCAGACAAATCCGTTCGGCTATTACAGATTTAACGAAGTCGCAGTCGGACAAACTGTTGTTATTACGGTTAATTCCAAACGATTTGTTTTTGCCAATCCGACGCAAATCTTAAATGTTTCGGAAGGTTTGAGCGAA
>JBBSAX010000176.1:0-11073 GCA_038251885.1 Pyrinomonadales bacterium
CTTCTACATTTTTGCGCCCTTGCTTACGCGCGGGCTTCTGCCCTCTAATCAAAATCTGGAGAATAATTTTTTATGGCAATCAGTCCCGAACTTTTAAAAATTCTGCGCTGTCCGAAATGTAAATCGGAAGTAAAAATAAAAGACGATCAAAGCAGTTTGAAATGCGTAAATCCCGAATGCAACCTAGTTTATCCGATTCGCGACGAAATTCCGGTGATGTTGGTTGAAGAAGCGACGGTGGAAAAATGAATAACTGATAATGGATAATGGATAATTTTTCTTTTGATTATCCATTATCCATTTTCCATTTTCCATTTTCAATTATGATTCCCTGGCAAAACGTCCAAAAAGTTCTTGTTGTTCGTCTGCGTTCAATCGGCGACACGGTTTTGTCAACTCCTTCTCTGATCGCGCTTCGCAGATTTTTGCCCGAAGCGCAGATTGATATTCTACTTGAAGATTGGGTCGCACCGATTTTAGAAAATTTTGATCAAATTGATAATGTTTTGAGCGTTTCCAAAGACATCAAAGAACGATTCAAACTAGCCCGCAAAATCCGCAAAACAAAATATGATGTCGCATTTAATCTCCATGGCGGAACGACCGCCGGTTTTTTCGTTCGCGCATCGGGCGCAAAATATCGCGTCGGTTTCGAAGATTATCAATACAATTTTCTTTATAACCGGAAACTTTCTTCTGCGACGGATTTCTGGCAAAAAGAGAATACTCATTCCGCTGAACAACAACTCGCGCTTTTAGGATTTGTCGGTGTTCCGGTCGAAGATAAACCGAAAACACGTTTGAATATAAGCGAAAAGGCATTAAATTTTATCGAATCCAAAATTCAAAACCCAAAACCCAAAATCGCCTTATTCCATCCGACTGCCGCGTTTGATACAAAACAATGGGCGACGGAAAATTTTGCGCGGGTTGCGGAATTTTTAAGTGAGAAAGGTTTACAAATAATTGCCGTTGCGACAAAAAAAGAGCGCGAAGTTCTAGAAAATCTTAAAAAACTTTCCAAAGTTCCGATTCTAACTTTCGACTATCTGACTTTACCGGAAATTACGGCTTTGGCTTCCCGCGCAAAAATATTTGTCGGAAACGATTCGGGAATTGCTCACATTGCGGCGGCAGTAAAAACTCCGAGCGTCGTGATTTTCGGCTCATCAAACCGAAATCACTGGCAACCATGGACAGACGCGCCGCACGAAATTGTTTTTGAAGAACTCGCCTGTCAACCTTGCGCCGGACGTTTTTGCAAGGAATTTGATGAGCCGAAATGTATTTTAAGCGTGAAAACTGAAAGCGTAATCAACGCGATTGAAAAGATTTTATAAACATACTCACTTTTTATCTTCTAAATGTGTCGCACTGGCGCATATCGCCGGCTTTGAAGCCTCTCGCGAACCACTGCATTCTTTCCTGCGAAGAACCGTGTGTGAAGGATTCGGGAACGACGTAGCCCTGCGAGCGTTTCTGAATCGAGTCATCACCGACGGCTGATGCGGCGCGAAGTGCTTCTTCCGGGTCGCCTGCTTCGACTAAGCCTTTTTGATTGGCGTAATACGCCCAAACTCCCGCGTAGCAATCGGCTTGCAGTTCTAAGCGCACGGAAAGCGCGTTGGAGTTTCCGGCGCGTTGGACTTTATCCATTGTTCCGAGCAAATTTTGAACGTGATGACCGACTTCGTGAGCGATCACATACGCTTCGGCAAAATCGCCGGGAGCTTTGAATTCGTTTTTGAGTTCGCGGAAAAAGCCGAAATCGAGATAAAGTTTGTAATCTGCCGGACAATAGAAAGGTCCGGTCGAAGAACCGGCAACACCGCAAGCTGATTGGACTTGATTAGTAAAAAGCACAAGCGACGGTTCACGGTAATTGATCCTCGCCTGTTGCGGCAGAATCTTATTCCAAACATCTTCCGTGCTTCCTAAAACCGCGCGGGCAAATTGTCCTTGTTCATCATTGGCGGGCGGTTGCTGTCCGGGTTCGGTTTCTCTTTGTGGTTGTTCTTGCTGCGTCGTGGTCGAAGGCAGATTATTCAAAAGCTGCGACAGATTGCCGCCGCCACACAGATAAACAACCAAAGCAAGTACAAGCATTCCCAAACCACCGCCGCCGATGGCGATTCCTTTGCCGCCCATTCCGCGTCTGTCTTCCACATTACTGCTCTGTCGCTGATCTCTCCACCGCATATTTTTTGTTCTCCCCGAAAATTTGATTTATGATTAAAGTTCAAACGATTTTAGCATTTTGTCAAAACTTATAAAACAACACTTTGGACAGTTTTTGAATTTAGGAAATAAATTGCCACGCAACTTTAGCGCGTGGTAAGGATTATTCAAGAGTTTTAAGGCTTATGTTCTTTGAAAAATAAATCCGAGAAAAAAATAAAACCCTTTTGGCTGGGAGCGCACGCATCCGTGCGTGCTGAGTGCGATAGCACGAAAACAGCTTTTGCATTAATGAAAGTTTTGAGCAAACAGAGGCTTTCACGCCGTTTTTCAAACAACGTGGCACGCAGGGATGCGTGCGCTCCCAGCTAAAAAGTTGACTTTATTATTATCGGATTTATTTTTTTGAATAATTTGGCTAAAGCCTATAATTTGCAGAAATCTTACTCCACGCGCCAAAGTCGCGGGACAATTTAAAAAACAGTTTTGAGCAATACACAAGAGGCAGAAATGAATTTGAACGAATGGAAACAAAGCGGAAATTATTTTGATTACAAAGATTTTCCGATATTTTACAAAACGACCGAAAGCAATAAAGAAACTCTGCTTTGTCTGCACGGGTTTCCGACTTCTTCGCACGATTATTACAAAGTTTGGTCGGCTTTGAGCGAAAGATTTTCGCTTGTTTCCTTTGATATGATCGGTTACGGTTTTTCCGCAAAACCCGAAAACTTCGACTACACGACATTTCAGCAAGTTGATATTTTGCAAGCGTTGGTCAAACACCTAAAGATCGAAAAAATTCATATTTTAGCACACGATTACGGCAATACGATTACGCAGGAACTTCTCGCCCGCGACGAGGAAAAACTGCTTGATTTTAAAATCGAAACGATCTGTTTCTTAAACGGCGCACTTTTCCCCGAAACTCATCGTCCGATCTTGGCGCAGAAAATTCTTTTAAGCCCGATTGGTTCGCTTTTTGCGAAACTGATTCCCGACAGAAAGTTCAAACAAAGTCTTTGCTCTGTTTTCGGCGCAAAACATCAGCCAACGGAAGAAGAATTAAACGATTTTGTCGCGCTCTTTAAATATAACGACGGAAATAAGATCGCTCATAAATTGATTCGATATATGACGGAACGCACAACTTATCGTGAGCGTTGGGTTGGTGCATTGGAACGGATGACGCAGCCATTTCGTTTTATCAACGGTTTGGAAGACAGAGTTTCCGGCGCACATCTGGTCAAAAGATTCCGCGAAGTTCTTCCGCATCAGAAAGATATAATTGAACTTAAAGCTGTCGGACATTTTCCGCATTTTGAGGTTTCGGAAGCATTTTTGGAAAAGTTTTTTGAATTCCAAAATCCGATTCAAAATTCAGACAAAAACTTGTAACACCTTATTTTTCGGTAACTTTTGCCTCATCAACAGATTAAATTAAACTTTTTAATCTGATTTTTATTATAAAATCTGCAAATATTTCCCGCAAAATCTTGACATAAGTAGAGTTAGGTCATTATTATTCATACACACATCGTTACAACACATCACAAGTTTTTGGGTTTTTAACTTTTTTTGAAGAGGACAAAAATATGATTAAACTAGACATCGTAAATAAAGTGGCGGATCAGACGGGCGTGCCGAAACAAAAAGCCGAACAGGTTGTTGACGCGCTTTTTAATGCGATGAAAGATGCGCTCGCAAAAGGCAAACGCATCGAGCTTCGCGGTTTTGGAGTTTTTGTTGTCAAACCGAGAAAACGCGGCATCGGTCGCAACCCGCGCACAGGTAAAGAAGTTCCGATTCCTGCCGGAAAAACCATCCGCTTCAAACCCGGCAAAGATTTGCAGGCGAAAGCCATTAAAAAAGATAAATAATTGTGAATGGTAAATTGTGAATTGTGAATTAAAATATGCGCGACGCATAATCAATTACACCTTTTATTGAAATTTGAATAGTTTTTCTTCATCTTCCATTGTTCATTTTCAATTTTCCATTGATCCTTATTTTATAAAATCGTAAATCATATAAAAAATGCAGTCTATTAAGTAGTCGAGCAAAATTAATTTAGACCAAAGGCAGAAACGCGACCGCAAGGGAGCGTGTCAAACTCTAACTTTTTGCACGCTCGTTTGCACTCGCGTTTCTGCCCTTTTTGTCAAAATGATATAACTTAAATTTGTTCGGGTGCTTATTTCGGGTGATTTACGATTTATTGTTTTATAATCAGCCAATGCCGGATTTAAATTCTCTAACCAATGATTTTTTCGACCGCCGCGAAGCCATGCGCCCGACTTTACGAACCTGGCTCAAACACTTGGCTTTTTTTCTCCTAACTTTTATTACTGTAACGGTTGCCGGATCAATGCAGCCGTTCGGAATCGTCGAAATTTTTCCCGACGTTAACCCGCAAACTTCGAGCGAGGTTTTCCAATTTTTAATTAATTTTCCGTCACTTTATTTTAACCAGATAGTTACAACAGTTCAGCAACTTTTTTCTGAACCGGAAGTTCTGAAACACGGTTTGAGTTTTTCGGTTTCGCTGCTTTTCATTTTAACCTGTCACGAATTCGGTCATTATATCGCCTGCCGTCTTTACGGAGTTGATGCGACCTTGCCGTTTTTTATTCCTTTGCCGCCGCTTCTCGGTCCGGCGGGAACACTCGGCGCATTTATCAAGATCGTTTCGCCGCTGCCTTCGCGCCGCGCCACCTTCGACATTGGAGTCGCCGGACCGATCGCCGGTTTTATCGCTCTTATTCCGGTGGCAATTATCGGTTTGCTGATAGCAAAAGCCGCACCCGTAAATCCTGAAAATTTACAGGTCGGACTGCACTTTTCCGATCCGCTTTTTACTCACTTCTTGGCTTGGATTTTCGGCACTGATCTGACACACATTGGCTTCAACGCCTTTTCTGCCGCCGCTTGGCTCGGGCTTTTAATTACGAGTTTGAATCTGATTCCGTCAGGACAACTCGACGGCGGACACGCGATCTATTCGGTTTTCGGTGAAAAGGTTCATTTCTGGACAGGCAGAATCGCGTTTATCGTCATGGTTTTGCTTTCGGTGTTAGGATTTTATTTTTACAGCAGTCCGGGCGGAATTTTATTTGCGGTCTTGCTTTTCATAATGATGCGCGTCCGCCATCCCGAACCGCTCGACGACGCGCCACTCGACCTTAAACGCAAGATCATCGCGGCTCTGACACTTTTGATTTTTATCTTGTGTTTCGTCCCTTTTCCGGTGCAGGTGTTATAAATTGTGAATTATGAATGATTAATGATGAATTGATTGAATTAATATTCACCATTCATAATTCACCATTCACAATTAAATCTTAAAGATCGTATCGGGATCGTCTTCGTGGCGGATTTCGTCAATTTCTTCGCGCTTGCCTTCGCCCATAAACATACGGTTCGGGCAATTAATAACCATCCCTTTTTCGGTCGTGCTGACGTTTCTGTATGCGTGAACAACGCCTTTCGGAATAATGACGGCTTGTGCGTTGTCCGCGCCGACGAACATCGTCATCACATATTTATACGTCGGCGAATCTTCCCGATTGTCCCACAGACGAAGTTTGAAATTTCCCGGACCGAGAAAACAAAATAAATCTGCCTGATCAACATGTTCGTGCGGACCGCGCTGAACATTCGGTTCAGTCAAAGAAATATAACTCATCGCCGGATAAAATTCTTCGGCAATTTCATCGTGGCGGAAAATCTCGGCGAGCCAGCCGCGTTCATCTACAAATTTTTTAATCGGATAAACGACAACATCCTGAATTTTTCCTTTCGTAAAAATTTCTTCTTTAGTCGGTTGCGTGTGCATTTTTGCCCTCCAAATTATTTGCGCCGGTTTTTGCCACCAGATTGGTCGCGTGCAAAAGACTTTCAAAAGTTCCCGCGTCCGTCCACCAACCGTCGAGTTTCGCCCACGTCATTTCATTGCGATTGATGTAATGATTGTTGACATCCGTAATTTCCAGTTCGCCGCGTTCGGACGGTTTGAGCGTTTTGATTACGTCGAAAACCGTGTTGTCATAAAAATAAATGCCGATCACGGCAAAATCGGATTTGGGATTTTCGGGTTTTTCCTCGATTTGCAAAACCTTTTCGCCGTCGAGTTCCGGCACGCCGAACCGTTGCGGGTCGTGAACTTGCTTGAGAAGTATTTTCGCGCCTGTGCCTTGTTTGCGATAATCATCCGCCGCCGAACGAATATTTTTTTCGATAATATTATCGCCTAAAACTACACAAATCGCTTCGTCGTCCGCAAAATGCTCGACCAGCGAAAGCGCATCGGCGATTCCGCCTTCGCCTTCCTGATAAGTGTAATTGACGTGCTTCAAACCGAAATCCTTCCCGTTTCCGAGAAGTTTGAGAAAATCGCCCGCCGAATTTCCGCCGGTAACGATCATTATGTCGTCAATTCCGGCGTTAATCAACGTCTTTATCGGATAATAAATCATCGGCTGATCATACACCGGAAGTAAATGTTTATTTGTAACTTTTGTTAATGGTTTGAGCCGTGAACCTAAACCGCCTGCTAAAACTACACCTTTCATGAAAAACCTCTATACTTTTTTATAAATAAATTTAAGATATAACCAATGCAATAAAGTTAAAATAAGTATTACTATTGCATAAGCCCGAATTGCAATTGCTCCGGTCTGTGCTAATGAAGGTTCTATTCCCATACCGGAAAGAAGTGTCGAAACACTAATCTCTGAAACTCCAACCGCACCCGGAACAAAACTTAAAGCTGCCAGTAAAGTCGTTAATGTAACCAAAGAAATTGATTGCAAAAAATTAATGTTAATCAAAAAAAACGCCAACGCAAGTTTCCAGCCGTAAATTATTGTTATCCATGAAAGAATAGTTAAGCCGAATGCCAGCACCAGATTCCATTTTTTTTGCCAGTTTCCTTGAAACCAAATTTTTATCGGCTCTAATTTTTCGGATGGAACCAGATATAAACCGCTAACTGTCGTTAATAAAAATACGATTAAAAAAGCAACGATTAAATACAAATAAATCTTCTTAACACCAAAATCCAACCCGAAACCACTACTAAAGATTGCCAAACCGATAATAGTGAACAAATCAAAAATTCTTTCCAAAAAGAAAATGGCATAACCGGACAGTCTTTTCCCACCGTGTTTTCTGAGTAATTCTACCTTCAAGGCTTCGCCGGACTGGAAAGGTGTAATAGTTGAAATACCTATTGCCATCGCACTATACAAATATAGATTGCTAAACGGAATTTCAATATTTTCGCCTTTTAATAGTAACTTCCAACGTAATGTCCTGACTAAAAAACAAACTAAAAGCGTTGCTGAAATACTCAGGAAGAAAAAGACAAAATTAACTTTTCGGACGGACAGCCAAATCTGATTCCAATCAAACCGATTGATGACGAAATAAAGGCAAACAAAACCTATTATTAATGCCAGAGCAATTTGTATAAATCTCTTAAAATTAAAATTCTTCAAAAACAGACGCTCAACTTTTTGCTACTATAAAACAACTGCCGCCAAATGAAAGCTGTTTTTTCAATTTAATCAATTTCAATTCATTGCTTAACAATTTATTTAATAACTGATTTCCGATTCCTTTTTTTACCTGATGCTCTTTTTTTTGTGAATTGACCGATGCGGATGAACTTCTGCCCAAATATGAAGGTATTGACCGAAATGCAAAAATTGCGGGCGGCAGAAATCTGAAAAAATATGTCGCATATTCAACTTTAAAACCGGCTTTTTCTAAAACTTTGGAAATCGAATCTTTTGTATATCGTCTAAAATGACCGGCAAATTCATCTTCTTTTGACCAGAGCAGATTATAAGCCGGAACAGTCGCATATAACCTGCCGCCGGAAACCATCAAAGAATGTAAATTTTTCAGAAACGAAATGTCGTCTTCAATATGTTCAATAACGTCAAAAAGCCCGATTCCGGGAATTGATTTTTTTTCAATACCGATGGATTCAACTGTTGCACAAAAAACATTGTCTATTCCGCGCTCAACCGCCTTACTCGCGCCACTGATTCCCGGCTCGATCAACGCACACTCAAAACCGGCATTTATTAAACCTTTAGCAACAAACCCGTTTCCGCCACCGATGTCAAAAATCATTCCAGAGGGCGGAAAGTTTATAACCCCCGTAGCAATAACATTATTTCGATGATTAAACCAAAATGACTGATCTTCGATTTCAGCACACTCTTTATTACCATCTTCAGGATAGGAAATATTATTATCGTCCTTTGTCTTGTAAAATCCTTTCGGGTCAAACTCCAATCTTTCTTTAATTTTTTCGATTTCAACCATTGTCATTAGATTCCCAGATATATTTCGGTGCTTCTTTACCAGTCATGAAAAGTAAATCCAAAACAGAAACTTGCGGATCAAAAGGCGGATAAATCTGCGAATACTCAGGGTAATTATATTCAATGTATTCAAGTGTGATTCCTGCCGAAGTAAATTTTTCGTCTTCGATATAATCCTTTGCCGAAGGTCCGCTGATATAGTGTGTTGCACCAACTTCTTTTAGAAGACTAATCAAACGATCCGTTTTCTGACCTTCTGCTTTTATGTCTGAAGAACGCATAAATTTGGTGTTTTTGATTCCTAAATAATCAGCTAATTTGATTGTAGATTCTATTGTAAAGTCAGAAAGTAGGTTCGTATTAATTTGATAAAACTTTTCAACCATTGGGAAAACTTCTTCAAAAAAAGGTGTTTTAGAATAAGCATACTGAATGCTTAACAAATGTTTTTTTTTCCAATTAAATTTAGTTTCTATTTTAACCTCTTTAATTATATTTGTTAAACCTGTCACTTGAACAGGAATTGTTAACCAGATTGTGCTATTAGAAGTTTTAATGCGATTTCGATTGCGCCAACCATTTTTGTCATATTGAACATCATCATAAAAAATAAAGGTATCAGCTTTTTGAATTTGATGAAAATATCCGCGCCAGGGAATATAGGATGGTTGTAAAATTACGCAGTTCAAAATCTTTATTACCTCTCTCTTTACTTAATTCCAATAGCCGACAATTGAGAAATTTTGATTTTTTACCATAATCTCAACTGTTTCCTTGGGGTTTTCATAATCAATGACAAATATTTTATTCGCAATTTTTAACTTTGGCATAGGAAAGTTCGTAAAAGCCTTAATATGAAAAATCAATTGCTCAATGTTTTCAATATCTTCAATATTTAACAAAGCATCTGCTTCCGTACGTTTTGGAAAGAAACTACCACTTGTTTGATCTGGCGGAGAAATAGGTAAATAGTTAGGATATGACGCGATTATATCATTAATGATCTGCTTAGAGAAAAAAGCTAAAACTTTACGCAATTGATTATCAGTTAGATAAGGATTAAGCAGTTTTTGCTGAAATAAAATTCTACCTGTGTCAATTCCCTCATCTATAAAGTGTGCCGATAAACCAACTATTTTCTCACCGTTTTTTATCATCCAATTGGTCGGTGTTGCACCTTTATAATTAGGTAGATAAGCCGAATGAATATTTATTATATAGGGATATTTTGATAACTGTTTTTTTTTGAAAATTCTATGAAATGATGAAACAATCGCTAAATCCGCTGGTTCGCATTCCCAATCTCCTTTATCGGTAATATAGAACAAGGGGACTCCCATTTTTTGCGCTACTGATTCTAAGGTTTCACACTCATAATAAGCAAAATCGAATTTTGATGCTCTTGTGTAAAGTGCAGTTATAGTCACCTCATTGTTATCTTGCAGGCTTTGTAAAAGATTATTGCCGAAGCCTTGCATACCAAAACAGGCAACTTTGATTGTATTCATTATGATCTCTCTTTTAATTCTACAAAACAATAGAATCTTCGCTTATTTCTTTAATAGTATAAGTCGGACGTTCCATACTACGGCTGAAAATTCTTCCCAAATACTCACCAATAATTCCAAGCGCAAACATTTGAACACCTGAAAAAATAGCTACTACAGAAGCCATAAATGTAAATCCGGGGACACTTCCGTGATAAAGATAATTACTTATGGCGTATACAAAAATCAAAAAGCCAAAAAGTGTAAATAAAAAGCCAATAATTGTTGCTATCCGCAACGGTAGCACACTGAATCCGGTCATTATCAAAAGAGATTGATTAATAAGTCTAAAAAAATTGTAGTTAGACCTGCCAATTTTTCGTGGTTGGTGATTTACCTTAACTGATTCAAACTTAACAGTTCCCCATGAAAGCAATACATCTAATAATACATTGGGGCTTTGAAATCTTGCAAAAGATTTTCGCAAGTCCCTACGAAATGCACGAAACGCACTTATATCTCTTATATTTGTTATGCCCATCGCGGAGGCTAAAAATTTCTTAGTAATTATCGAAAGTAAATCTCTGATTATTCCGTGTTGTTCTTGTTCAGGTTTTCCATAAACTACATCAAACCCATCTTTTAATTTTTCAAGGAGTTTCGGAATCTCTTCGGGCGGATGTTGTAGGTCATCATCCATCGTTATAATTATTTCGTTGTTCGCCTGTCTAATTCCACATAACAGAGCGTTGTGTTGCCCATAATTTCTCATTAAACAGATGCCGTTTATCCACTTATAGATTTCTGATAAACGGAGAATTTCCGACCAGCTATTGTCCCGACTTCCGTCATTTACCAAAATCACTTCAAAATTATCGGAAATCTTCGGCAATACATCATTTAATCTTTCCGCTAATTCCGGCAAGATAAGCTCGCTGTTATAAACCGGAATCACGATTGAGATTGAAAAATTATTATTCTTTTCGGACATTACTTTATTTTATTGAGTTTTCCATTCTATAACAGTTTGAATAACTTTATTCTGCTCCGTTTCAGTAAGGCTGTTGTAAAAA
>JBBSAX010000177.1:0-11050 GCA_038251885.1 Pyrinomonadales bacterium
TGAAAAACTATAAATTTGCAAGACTTTTTTACATATTTTCAAATTAATGTTCACGAAGGCTGCATATAAAAATACAGGATTTTTGCGATGCCGGATAAATTCACCCCAGTCGTACCAGTTGAAAAAAATATCGCTGACATTCTCAGAGATACGTTAATGGTGATATTTACTTTGCTCTTTGTTCTGCTCTATGCCGCAGCATTTTCAGGCAAACTCGATCCTCTGAGAGATAACACACTCATAGCGAGGCTGGAGCCGATCATCCTCATCCTCACAACTTTTTATTTCGCACGGCTTTCAGCGCGGCATTATGAAAAGAATTTAAACCGCGAAATCATCCGCCAAACGCAAAAAGCCGAAGCCGCGCAATACGCCAAAGAACAGGCGCAGCAGGAACGCGAATCGCTCGAAGAACGCATAAAAAATGCCAAAACGGTATTAAAAGCGATCAACCTGTCGGAAAAGAAAACCGACGAACAATCCAAAACCACCGCGCTCAAAACGGCTCTGAAAATTTTGGATTCATAAACATTTAACGGCAGTTTGACTAAATTTCCGCCACTTCAGAAAACATTGAAATCCGGCGCGGCGAAAAAAAAGTAAAGAAATCTTGTAAGATTTTGACCGAAAAACTCATTACAAGTTAGAAGGAAATTTTTTTACGGCAAAAAATGTTAGAGAATTTCAAAAGATATTCGGTTCTCGAAAGATTTTAACGGCTTTTCGGGATTCTTAAAAAAACATCGCCGATTTGCTTTCAAAACTTTTTGAATAGTTTGTCATTACGGCAAAAAGAACTATTCATTTTGACAAACGACACACGAATAAGGCTTTCATTCAAAGCATTATCCGCCGCTTTTCAACCCGGTTTGCGAGGTAGTTCTCAACTCGTCAAACCTTGTCAATCAACTTTTTCGGCTTTGAAACTACGGTCAACTCTCGTGTATTTCCAGAAGTTCTCCGATTTCCCGAGTCCGTTACTAAACAACGAGCAAGCAGGTTTCGCACATTACAGCGGTTAATTCATCTCCTACCCGAATTAACCTTGAAACCATAACTACAAACGGCTGAAAACTCTGCGCCAACTCTGTGCATTTTTTCTGTTTTCGCAGTTTATTTGCCCAAATTCTAATAAAGCTAGGAGAAATCTTATGAGTAAGAAAAAAAATGATGAAAAAGAAGTAAAGTCAAAGAAAATAAGAAGACGTAGATTAACTGCGCGAGAAAGTAGTTTGTTATTAACTACATTCTCTGCGGAAGAAGCAACAATGACTGCGGAACAATGCGTTATTTGGCAAACCAGTGATGTGCGAATGCGTATCAGATCTGCCGTTGCTCAGTGGGCGGGAGTTTCGCCTTCGGTTATTGTTTCATCACAGAAATTAAAAGAACTCGCGCCTCCGGCTGACGGACCTTGGAGTGCGAGTATGTCTCAGCAAAATAATCTTATTGCTGTTACCAATCATCAAAACCCGCCAATCTTTCATTCGGTCATTCCCGAAGATGACGATTGTGGAATGAAAGCATTGAATAGTTTAATTGACGGCAATACGACAGTTCTCGAGTGGGAAGATATTGTCTGGCGGAATCAAAAACCCGGAACATTTTGTGGACGAATGTTTGGAATTTAGAACAGCAAAAAGGAGAAGATCATGAAAGTTTTAACCAAAACAATATTTATATTAATTCTTTTCACAGGCTTTACTTGTAAAATTCAAGCACAGATTTCGGCGGCTTCGTTTTTTACATCAGAGAATAAAATAGTTGTAACATTTGTTGATGACATAGAAAAAGTGGATGGCAAAATTCCTGCGCTAGATGCTCAAAATAGACTGAAAATTTCTTGCCCGCTTATCTATTATAGATTAGAAAACGGTCAGCGAGTTTTTTTAGATTGCGATGCTTTTTTGACTGGTATTAATAAAATTGATTTGATTAACTTTCGCACTTTACTGGACAATCAAAATATTAATTTAGCCTCGTTAGCAAACAAACCCGAAACTTTTATCCAATGGGAGAGTATAAAATTCAAAGGACAGCCTAAGGCGATAGCTCTATCTACCAAAACTAAATTGGGAACAACCTCCAATAATCCACCATTTATCATTAAAGTTTCTTTCCAAGAGGATTCTAAAGGACAAATCAGTGTTACTCCGCAAGGAATTTCTGCCGAAGATATAATTAAAGTCTTTGGATTAAACCCAAGTTCAATCAAAGTTTTGTATGCTTTTTCTACAAACGACCCTGCTCTGGATTTTGAAACTTCAGTAACTGATATAACTTGTGCCGACTCAACCACGAATTCTCCTTGTAAAGAAGATGGCGGAAGGGTTTCGCAAAATTTAATTTTCAAACTCAAAGATGCTCTTCCGATTCGTCCCGAAAAATACACAGTTATTGTAAATATTCCTTGGGAAAAACTTAGAGAGGCTGAACAAACAGGGAAAATTATTTTACAGCCAAATTATAAACTTCCTCCTCTTGAAGATATTAAAAAAGATTTTTTAGCTGGAACGGCATCTATCAAATTATTTCCAATTAAGCCGGAACGGGGCAAATCTGAGTATGCCTTTGAAGGTGGATTTACGTCAATCGTAAATCCGTCAAACGGAAAGCGAAATAATGTTGGCATCTTTGGTTTAACTATCAAACCTTTTGTCCCGATAAAAAGTTTCGGAGTCAGCCGTGAAAGCACCGGCAATAATGGTTGGCTGGCATTTCGTCCGCTTTTTATTGCGGATGTTGATACGCAAAAGGTAACTCAGTCAAAGTCGCCGAATCGGATTCAATTCGGCGCGGATTTCGAGTGGGGAACTAATTTTGGGCTTGATATTGATGAAGCAGGTGTAACGGTAAATAAGAATTTCCTTCGCCAACTAATTTGGACAAACGGTTTGCGTTACGATTCCGACCGCGATTTTAAACTTCAAACGATGTATTGGCGCACAGAAGTGGCTTTCGGCTTTAGAAATTTCGACCAATCATTTGATCAAAGATTATTTCGTTACGGATTAGAGCAAAAAGAGTGCGAGAAAAAGGCTCAGGAAGAATGCGATGATAAAAACATTAAAAATTGTGCCTCAACCAAGATTGAACGTTGTGGTATTCAAAAAGAACAATTTGTTTCTTCATATTATGTCCGCCCAAGTGTCGGATATGAACTTGGCGGAACAATTCGCCGTGATGCGCGGTCTTTCAACGCGCCGACTAAAAATATATCCAGAGCATTTTTCCATCTGGCAATGGGGATCGAGTTCAAGCGAATTGTCAAGTTTTCGATTGACGACAATTATTATTACCTGCAAAATGCTTCGCGCCGAAACAACCGCAATTATTTAGAAGCTATGTTCGAGCTTAATGTGAGCAGACTCAGCGGGATTGAGATAAATGGTTTTTCCAATTCAATCTTTCTGAAATTTCAACGTGGAGACTTGGCACCAACCTTTGCTCCGGTCAATGCCTTTTCAATGGGTTTCAAGATTTACAAGTAGATTATTTTGGTCGGCGGTTATTAACGGGCATTGTAGCTGTCGGGAAAGCATTGGAAAATGCCTAATTTATTGTTATTTGAAGGTTTGCTACAGAGTTAGAAGGGTTTTAGCGCAAGTTTGGATCACTCCAACGACGGTTGCAATGGTTGGGACGAGCATTTGAAAGATTCTGACGAGCGTTGCAATTGTTCCGAGTGTTGTTTGAATCATTTCAACGCTTGATAGAAGAGTTCGAGCATCTGCTTGAGTCATTCAAAGGCTCATTCGAACGATTCAAACGTACGCTGGAATGATTCCGACGGTTGTTTGAATCATTTCAACGCTTGTTTGAAAGGCTCATACGATGGTTAAAAACTATTGTGCGGAAGATTAACAGAATTTTTATAAAAATTAAGGAGAAAATAAAATGGCGATATTACCATCAGGAAATAATGAACGGATTGCGTGGTCGTTAAATTTTGAGACGGAGTTTCCGGCTTTGTCGGCGGGGTTGGGGTTTGCTAATACGGAGCAGACGGCTTTGTTGCAGGATTCGGCGGCGATGCGGCACGCGATTTTGTTGGCGCAGACGGGCGCGGCTTTTTCAAAGGCTTGCACGGCTTTTAAGAATGAGATGCTCGGCGGTGTCGGCGAAAATCAGCTTACGCCGAATCAGCCGAGTTTTACGCCGCCGCCTAATCCGCCGGCACAGGTTGATGCCGGAATCGTCGAGCGTTTGAGCAATGCGATGAATCGCGCCAAATTGAGCGCGGGTTACACGCAAACCATCGGCGAAACTTTGCAGATTGCCACCACACCGACCGATAAAGCCATTCAGACCGATGCCAAAACTACGGTCAAAGCTACCGCAATGACGGGTAGCATCGTCCGCCTCGATTGGACAAAAGGCAAATTCGACGGCGTGTTTATTGATTCCCAACGCGGCGACGAAACGACGTGGACACGCCTCGATTTCGATATGCGCTCGCCCTACGAAGACATCCGTGCGCCACTCGTCGCCGGAAAACCGGAAGAACGCCGTTATCGTCTGCGCTATTTTATTGACAACACCGCAGTCGGCGCATGGTCGGATGTGATTGTTGTCATCACTTTGCCATAAGTTTTGAAGAAATGAGGAACGAAGAACGAGGGACAAAATGCCCCTCATCAAAATAAAACAATAAATAAATAAGGAGAATATTATGAGTAAGAAAAAAAACAAAACAAATGAATCATCGGAAGACTTTAGCACCATCAAAAGTTGTGCGGAATTGCAAGTGCCTGACGAGTTAAAGGGCGAAGCGATGGCGGCGGCAGTCAAAGAACGCGCCGACAACCTGCTGACACCGGGAATGATGCCGATAGGTCTTAATTCGATGGCAGTCGCCATGTCAAATCACGCCGAAACATCGTCAATCTTTGTGCTTGCGGCAAAGCGTTGGCAGCCGAATCGGGTTTTGAGAGTAAAGTTTATGGACAATCCGCCGGCAGTTGTCAGGCAAAAAATTGAATACTATGCAAAACAATGGGAACAATTTGTCAGCGTCAGATTTTCTTTCGGAAACGCGGCTAATGCCGAAATCCGAATTACCTGCACACTTGGTATCGGCTCTTGGTCTTATTTAGGAACGGATGCTCTGGTCATTCCTCAAAATAAACCGACGATGAATTACGGTTGGTTCACCGAACAAACACCGGATGAGGAATTTTCCCGAACAGTCCTGCACGAATTCGGACACGCTCTCTCGGCTGGTCACGAACATTCGCACCCGTTAGCCGGAATTCCGTGGAATCGTCCGCGTGTATATCAGTATTACCAGCAGACGCAAGGTTGGTCGCAAGCAGATGTGGATTCACAAGTTTTCTTCAAATACGACTTAAATCAGACCAACTCGTCGCAGTATGACAAAAATTCAATTATGCACTATGCAATTCCGGCTGATTTACTTCTTAACCCATCATTTGCAGTCGGTTGGAATAAAAAATTATCGCCAACGGACAAATCTTTTATGAAACAAATGTATCCGTAGAATATTTAAGGAGAAAAATTATGGACATCACTAAATTAACGGCAGTAGTTTCGATTCTTATCACGCTTAGTGTTGCGTCGGAAAGACTAGTCGAGATTATTAAAGGTTTTTTCCCTTCGCTTAATGTAGAGAATCTGGACCCCCCGGCAGAGGCTTGGCGAAAAGCGATAATCAGCATTATCGCGGTAGTTTCAGGTATTTTTACGGCTTGGTTATCAAGTCCGATTCTGAAAGGGCTTCTCAAAGACCTTCTAGAACTGAATACAAGCAAAACGGAAGATTACATTTTTGCGATTTTAGCTCTTGGATTGTTGGCAAGCGGAGGTTCGGCTTTTTGGAATTCAATTCTTGAATATCTACTTAAGATCAAAGATTTGAAGGAAACCAAAGTCAAGAAGGAAAATGTCGCAGTTGAAAAGGCTAAGGCGATGAAAGAACTCGATGTCAAAAAAATGGAAGCTCTTAATGGCATTGAGGTTGATAAGGCTTATGAACTAAAGAACCTTGAACTTGTAAAAGCTAAAGAGATGCTCAATCTTCCACCGCCACCCAAAATCAACAATTCAGGAACAAAATAGCAATAGCCAGTTTTGAACAAAATAACTCCCACACTTGCATACTTTTAGCACAAAAGGAGAAATTATTATGAAAAAAATTAGAATCGGCACTTTTAATGTCAATAATCTGTTCGAGCGTCCGAAGGTAATGGAACTTGAAGGGTTTAGCGCGACGGGGAAAGCGGTTCTTAAAGATGTAGCGGATTTGGAGGCGTTGCTTGAGAACACTTCATACTTGGGCGATGTCGGCGATAAAATTGTTGCAATCTTGAACAAGTATTTTCACGATATGCCGAGTAATCCGTGGTTCACGATCAATGAGATCAGGGAAAAACTTTATAGCATTAAACAAGACGGTTCGGGCGTTGCGCTCAAGGCGAAAGGGCGCGGCAGTTGGCTTGGCTGGATAGAATTGACCAAGCAAAACACTAACGAAGTCAGTATTCAAAATACGGCGCGGGTCGTCAAAGCGATTGACGCGGACATTCTTTGTATTGTCGAAGTTGATGACCGTATTGCTCTGCGCCGTTTCAACGAATTTCTGTTGAGTAAGGAAAATGTCGAATATCCGCATGTGATGGTCATTGACGGTAATGATGAGCGCGGGATTGATGTCGGAATCTTGTCGCGTTACCCGATTGATTCCATCAAAACGCATATTGACGACACCTATAACTCGACAAACGGGCAAACTTATAAAATTTTCAGCCGTGATTGTGCCGAATATAAAATTGACATCGGCGGCGGAAAATTCGTTCATTATTTGTGCAATCATTTGAAAAGCAAAGGCTACGGCTCACCCGCTTCAAACAATGCCAAACGCAAACGGCAGGCTAACCGCATCGTCGAAATTTTGAAGTCATACGATTTAACTCAGGATTTAGTTGTTGTTGCAGGCGATTTTAACGATACGCCGAATAGCACACCGCTCAAAAATTTAATGGAAGTGCCGAATCTGACCGATGTTTTGAAGAATGTTAATCCGAATTGGACGTATCACACGGGCAATGACCAGATTGATTATCTGTTGGTTTCCAAACCGATTGCCGACAATCTGAAAAACGTCGGCATCGAACGACGCGGCATCTTTCGCAATAATAATCCGAGCTTTCCCGAAGTCACCAACAAAGTTACACAAGCCTCCGACCACGCGGCGGTGTATGTCGAATTTGAAGTTTGATAATTTTGAAAATAATCAATCAGGAGCTATAGATGGCAATCAATTTTACGTTTTCAAACAGCGGAACAAAGCGATTTGCAGATGCGAATCGCCGCCGGCAAACCCGAAGAACGCCGCTATCGCCTGATTTATTTTATAGACAACATAGAAGTCGGCGTGTGGTCGGACATCATCACGGTTATCACGTTGCCTTAAAAAATCGAGAAGAATTTTTTTGAAAAGAAAAATGGAGTATGAACCGGATTTTCCCGCGTCCGTTCATTTAACCGGACTTGCCGGAATGCGTCGAAATCGAATCAGACGAACGCATTTTCGCCGAGTTCATTAACTGCAAAAAAGCTGTTTGCCGATGGCGAACAAGCTATGGAGAGACATTATGCCGATAGATTTAGATAATCCGCTGGAAGAGTGGAAAAAAGCCGATAAAGCTGTTTTGGAAGATTTGCAGGGAAATATCCTGAAAGGTCACGGGCGCGGACATACGGTTAATTTGTTTTTGAAGTTCGATACGGAACAGCCGGATTTGGCGAGGGAATTTGTGCGGAATGTCGCGCAGAAGGTTACTTCTTCGCTCAAGCAGTTTGAAGATACGGAAAAATTTAAGATCACGGGCGAATCGGGCGAGCCGTTTGTGGCGTTTTTTCTGACGCATAAGGGTTATAAAGCGTTGTGCGTCGAAGATTCTGAAATTCCCGATAATGCGGCGTTTGTTGCCGGTTTGAAACAACGCGGCGCGGAATTACTCGATCCGCCGGTTGATGCGTGGGACGAACATTTTCAGCAGGAAATTCACGCGATGATCTTGATCGGCGAGGAAGATGGAAAGAAGGCGAAACAGATCAGATATGAAATCGAACGGTTTTTAAATGATGCCGTCGAAGTTTTGGGCGAGGAAATCGGGCTGGCGATGAAAAATGAAAATCTCGACGGCATCGAACATTTCGGATATGTTGACGGGCGCAGTCAGCCGCTGCTTCTGACGGAAGAAATCGAACGCGAAAACAACAGCAATGACGGAACGAGCGTCTGGAATGCGGCTTTTCCGCTTAGACAGGCTTTGGTGGCGGACAAAGGCGGCAAACCCGATGTCAGTTTCGGCAGTTATTTCGTCTTTCGCAAACTCGAACAAAACGTCCGTGATTTTAAAGTTAAAGAAGCGGAAATCGCCGAAATTTTAGGTTTGACGGGCGAAGATGCCGAACTCGCGGGAGCAATGATTGTCGGACGATTTGAAGACGGAACGCCCGTCGTCAACCAAAGAAGCGACGGAAATCATAATCCCGTGCCGAATAATTTCAACTACGCAAGCGATAAAGACGGTTTGAAATGCCCGTTTCACGCGCACATCCGCAAGAGCAATCCGCGCGGCGAAAGCGTCGGCACTTTTTCTCCGGTCGTGCCTGCTCACGACGGTGAACCGGAAAAACCGCCCGTGCCGAGTGAACAGGACGAACGTTCTCACATTATGGCGCGGCGCGGAATTACCTACGGCAAGCGCGTCTGGACGGAAGTTGACGGCATCCGAAAGCTCGACGAAGAACATTTTCCGGTCGGCGGAGTCGGTCTGCTGTTTATGGCTTATCAATATGACATTGATAACCAATTTGAATATACACAAATAAAGTGGGTCAACGATCAAAACTACATCAAACCGGCGACCGGACTCGATCCCGTCATCGGACAGGGCGAACCGAAATTTTTACAAAAACAACCGAAAGAATGGGGCGAAGAAGGAAAACGCAGTATTGATTTTCACGGTTTTGTTTCATTAAAAGGCGGCGAATACTTTTTCGCGCCGTGTATCAGTTTTCTATTAACGCTCTAAATAGCAAAATTCGTCTTTCCATTTTTAATGGATAAACTTAAATGGAGAAAAGAATGAATAAAAAAGAATTAAAAAAACAAGTTGAAGAAATCGAAAAGTTAATCGCATCCGGCGAAACCGTCAGGCTGAATTTGCAGAACGATTCTAAGTTGGCGAAATTGAAGGCTGATAAAAAAGGCGTAAGAAAAGATGTAAAGAAAAGTTCGAATAGTGAGAACGTCGGTTTGAATGTCGGTGCGGCAACAGCTGAAAATACTTTTGCACTCGATTTAAGCGGCAACGAGATTTCCGATGCTCAGATTAATGCGAAGATTGAAAAAGCAAATGATTTGGCAAAGGCGGAAAATATCGCGGCGGCGGCGGACGTTTTGCCTAAAGTAATTCTCAGCCGCGACGATGTGCGAAAAATTTGGATTCTTGAAAATCCTTGTTCATACGCGCCTGACAAGTTAAATCCGAGTCGCAAAATTACAGTGCTGAAAGGATTTGAAACTGATTTGTCGAGTATTCCGCGCATTTTTTGGTCAATTATCGAACCCGCCGAACTCTCGCTTGCCGCACCTTTGTTTCACGATTTGATTTATCGGCGGGCGGGAAAATTAAAACAAGATCAATTAAATCCGTTCGACGATTATGTTTTTGAACGAAGGCAAGTTGACGATCTATTTCTCGAACTGATGAAGAAAGCCGGAATTCCGAGTTGGAAAAGAAAACCCGCATATTGGGCGGTTCGCGGATTCGCCGCATTTGCTTGGAAATCGAGAGATTAATGACGAATTATAAACACGCATCGCCGAAGACTATGCCGACCACCCTAGCTTCGAACAATTCGGGTGGTCAAAATATGTTGAAAAAACGGAGGTTTTAAAATAATGTCGGAACAAATAACACAGGAAATGAAAGCTAGCGGAGTTGCTCAGGTTTTAGTATTTTTGAAACCGAGTGCCGATAAGACCGCTTCATCGGTGCGGGCAAATTTGGAAGAGCATTTTACACGGTCGGAATACAGCGTTGCCAGTTCAGTCGCGGCGGCAAGTAAAAGTTTGACGGCTTCGAGCATTCCGAAAATGCGCTATTACCGCAATTTAGGCGTGGCTTTAGGAACGGTCAGCCGCGACGGTTTAGCCGCGTTGCGGGCTGATAAAGAAAATGTCGAACAAGTTAGCGGAACACCTCCGATCAGGTTGATCAGACCGCGCGAAGTTAGTGCCGCAAGTTTAACGGGTAATTATACTTGGGGCATCAAATCACTCGGCGTGAAAGAATTGTGGGATCAAGGTTTAAGCGGCAAAAATGTATTGGTCGGTCATCTCGATACGGGAGTTGACGGAACACATTCGACAATGAAAGATGCCATCTTCAATTTTGCCGAATTCGATGAAATCGGCAAGGAATTAACCCCAAAACCGAAAGCCCACGACAGCGACCAACACGGAACGCATACGGCGGCAACTATCGCCGGACGTGCCGTCGGCGGAAAAAATGTCGGAGTTGCTCCGCAAGCAAAGTTGGCAAGCGCGTTGGTCATCGAAGGCGGCGATGTCGTGGCGAGGGTTATCGGCGGAATGGATTGGGCGGTTGGGCAAGGTGTTAAAATACTCAGTATGTCGCTCGGTTTTCCGGGTTGGTGGACTGATTTTTTAGGTTTGACTAAAATAATCAGGGCGCGGGGAATTTTGCCTGTTTTTGCAGTCGGCAATGAATTTGCGGGTACAAGCCGTTCACCGGGAAATTATAATCAGGCACTTTCGGTCGGGGCGTGTAACGAACAATTGGAAGTTGCAGAATTTTCTTCGAGTCAGCTTTTTAAGCGTAAACGTGATCCGATTGTTCCCGATTTAGTTGCCCCCGGCGAAGCGATAATTTCCGCCAAACCCGGCGGCGGCTATCAATCAATGAGCGGAACTTCGATGGCAACACCTCACATCGCCGGATTAGCCGCGTTATTATGGGAAGCAAAACCGAATGCAACCGTCAATCAAATTGAA
>JBBSAX010000178.1:0-10862 GCA_038251885.1 Pyrinomonadales bacterium
TCAAATGAAGATGTAATAAACGAATTGCGCGATTTAGACATCGAAAAAATGTCGGCTGATGATGCAAAAAAGGTTTTAACCGAATTGAAAGATAAAACAATTTGATTTAAGTTTTACTTTAACAGTCTGCAAACCGACTTTTGACAAATCACTTTAACAAATAATTTATGAAACTTGAGCAAATTCTTTCGCTGCCAATCGAACAAAAGATCGGGCAGTTATTTTTTATCGGAATTTCGGGTTCTGAATTAGAAGAAAACACCCGAAAACTTTTATCTGAAATCTCTCCGGGCGGAATTTGTCTTTTTGCACGAAACGTCCGATCTACTGAACAAGTCAGAAAACTTTTGGACGATATTCGGGAAATTTCGCCGATTCAACCTTTTTTCAGTTTAGATCAGGAAGGCGGTTTGGTTGATCGTCTGCGGAGAATTTCAACGCCGATGCCTTCGGCAAGCGCGATGCGAAATGTCGAGGACGCAAAAACACTTGCGAAAACGACGGCTGAAATTATCAGAATTCTCGGGTTTAATATGAATTTTGCACCGGTAATTGATGTAGTTGATGAAACCCGCGCAAACTTTCAAAACGGACTTCAATCCCGTGCTTTCGGCAAATCAAAGGAAGAAGTCATCGAACTTTCAGGGAATTATCTTGATATTTTACAAATTAATGGAATTCTCGGTTGCTTGAAACATTTTCCCGGACTCGGCGGTGCGAAAAAAGATGCACACGACGAATTGCCGATTGTTGAAATTTCAAAAGAAGAATTATTAAAAAATGATCTGATTCCCTATCAAAACTTTTTGTCATCGAAAGAAGTTTATGCAATTATGGTTGCCCATGCGAGTTTTCCGAACTCGGATTTGCAAGAAACTGATCAAAATGGCAAACTTTTACCGACTTCATTGAGTTTTAATTTCGTAACGAAATTATTGCGCGAATACTTAGCTTTTGAGAATTTAGTAATCACCGACGATCTGGAAATGGGTGCAATTATCAATACTTACGGAATCGGCGAAGCCTGTAAGATGGCAATCAAGTCAGGTGAAGATTTACTGACAATTTGTGCAAATGAATCTGCCATCCGCGAAGGTTTTCAGGCAATTTTAGACGCGGTAAAAAATCAAGAAATTTTGGAGTCGAGAATTGATGAGTCATTAAAAAGAATTTTCAATGTAAAAATGAAAATCGAACAACCTTTGCCTTTTGATTCCGCCAGACTACAAGAACTCTCCGAAAACATTGCGGAATTGAACACACAACTTAAATACAGCTACGGAGGATAAATTATTTTGCGTCATTATTTTTTAACTTTTATTTTATTATTCGGTCTTTTAATTAGTATTTCGTGCCGAACACAAAATAAGGAAATCGTAACGATTGCTATCACCGATAAATTTTCCGACCTTAATTCATTAACAACCAAAGAATCCGGCGCGGCGGGCGAACGAATCCGTAATTTAATGTTCAACACTTTGGTCAGAAAAAACGAAAAGTTTGAATACGTCGGTGAGCTCGCTAAAGAAATTTCTGTATCTGAAGATGGAAAAGTAATCACTTTTAATTTGCGGGACAACATTAAATTTCACAATGGCAAAAACTTAACCTCGGCTGATGTGAAATATACATTTGAACAACTTCTTGCCAGCGATAACGCATTCAAAAGAGGTGCATTTTTAGAAACTGTTGATGACAAGGTCGTTCCACTTGTAGCTTTGATTGAAACTCCGAATCCGCAAACTACAGTTTTTAATTTAAGCCGAACCGGAATCAAGAATCAGGTTTTATCAAATCTCGTTCCCGTTCCGATTATTCCTGAAGGTTCGATTGATCAGCAAAATGAAAAACCGATTGGCTCGGGACCATTTAAATTTGTCAGTTATGATTCCGCACAAAGCATCGTCGAACTCGAAGCATTTCCCGATTATTGGGAAGGTGCGCCGAAAATTAGTAAATTGCGAGTCAAAACAATTACCGATGCAAATTCTCTACAAGCCGAACTGCAAAGCGGCGGTGTTGATATCGCACCGCTTCCGACCAATCTTGCGCCCGATGCGATTAAAAATTTGGGAACAAGTCCGAATTTACAAGTCAAACAATTTAACGGTTCTAATATTCAATATCTACAATTCAATACCGAATCTGCGCCCCTCAATAAAGTCAAACTCCGTCAAGCTATTGCTTATGCGATCAATCGTGAGGAGATAATCAACAAACTTCTGTCAGGTCAGGCGACAATCGCACATTCGATTCTGCCTGCCGAATCATGGGCTTATAATGCAGGAACACAATACTCATACGAACCTGAAAAAGCAAAACAACTCGTTAAAGAATCGGGTTATACGAGTGAAGTATTAAAATTCAAATTTTCTGCCGGTAATGCGGCAACAAGTCAATATTCACAAGTTATCCAAAATGCTTTGAAGGATATCGGGTTAAATGTCGAGATTGAAACTCTGGAAAGCAGTGTTTTGCGCGAACAACTTGCCAAAGGTCAATTTCAGATGAACACCGGAATTTGGATCGGAGGTAACCAAGACCCGATTTTTCTTAAAGATTTATTCGCAACCGGAGCAATCCCCGGTGAAAAAATAAAATGCTGCAATCGTTCACGTTACTCAAATCCTGAATTTGATAAAATCATCGAACAGGCATTAAATTCACCGAATCAGGATCAATCAAAAGAATTTTATTCAAAAGCGCAGGAAATCGTCAGCAACGACCTTCCGATGTTTCCGCTTTGGTATCCGGCAAATATGGTTGTCGCCAACAAACGGATTGGAAATATAAATATAGGACCGAGCGGCGAATGGAATTTTGTTAAAGATATAACGGTTGAATCGAAATAGTTTTTTCAAAAAATTTTTACTTCAATAACTTGACAAAATTTTGACAATTAGTAGAATCATTATTTGCAGTAAGCGGGAGTAGCTCAGTGGTAGAGCGCGACCTTGCCAAGGTCGAAGTCGCGAGTTCAAATCTCGTCTCCCGCTCCAAAAATCTCAGAAGCGATGCATTTGGTGTTAAATCTTAATCCGAAAAGCGTCGCTTCAATTGCTTATAATTTTGATATTTGATTGTGTTATTCTCAATCCAAAATCACCAATCAGGATGGCGGCGTAGCCAAGTGGTAAGGCAGAGCTCTGCAAAAGCTTTATTCATCAGTTCGATTCTGATCGCCGCCTCCAACAAACATCGGGTTAATTCTGAATTCTCAAAAATCGAAAAAAACGGCAATGTGGTGAGATTTGTGGGGGGACTTCTCCACTTATGCCGCTTTTACCTTCCTTTTATTATATTCTTCCAACTTTTTGATTGCGTCAATTTTATGTTCTTCGACCGGGTGAGCGTAACGCAAAACCATTTCAATTCGGCTATGTCCGAGTAATGCCGCTAGAGTTACAAGATCAACACCTGCCATTGCCATTCTTGAAGCAAAGGTATGCCGAAGATCATACATACGAAAATTTCTTACTCCGGCTCTGGCTTTTGTGCCATAATGTGCATTATTTAGTTTGACGATTGAGGACGTTTTACTTTTGCCACCGCGACCGCCGGAAAAAAGATAATCACCTATTGCGCTTTTCCATCGGGAAGTCAAAACATTTTCGGCTCGTTCTGTTAAAGGTATTCTTCTTCGCGCCGCTTTGGTTTTGCCTTCCTGAATCATTAAAAACGACTGATCGAGATTTATATCCTTTTTTCGTAAGTTATAAATTTCTCCGGGACGGCAACCGCATTCGAGCATTAGAACTGCAACATCTTGAAGTGGTTGACTTGCCGCCATTAGATACAATTTTTCTTCTTCCTGAGTCAGCACAACATAATTATTGTTATCTTCTTTTAAGAATTTAACTTTGCTCACGGGATTCTTCAGCAAAACGTCGGCTTTGATGAAATGATTTATGATGATCTTTAACGTCGCCAATTCCTTATTTACTGTTGCGGGTTTTAGTATTTTATTTGTTATGGCGTTTTTATTCTTTTTGAGCATCCGGGCAGGTGCTTTTTTTCTTTGCTTACTACGCCAAATCTTATATTTTTCGACATCATCGGATGAAATTTCATCTATCGGCTTATTTCCGAAGAATTGAATCAAAGGCTTACTGGCAACTTTATAACGGCTCGCGGTGGATTGCTTTGTCGCGTGTTCGGTTAATGCCCATTCGAGAAATTGCTTTACGGCATCGGTAAGGGTTGGAATAAAAGGTTTTTCAATATCTAACCCGACTTCCCTTTTGGCAAGTTGTGTTTTTTTTTGCCGCTTCGATCTGTTCGGCGGTGCGTTTGTTGCCAGTTTTAGCAGATGCCCGAACTCGTCTGCTTTCAAAGATGAATTCATACCAATATGTTCCGCCGCGTTTATAAACTGCCATTTTCTTTTTTCTCCTTTTTCTTTTTTGCTTTCTTTTTTCTTGCGTTCAAATATAAATCGCCTTTTTCTTTCCAGTTTTCACGCAAAAGCCGCATTCGGCGATTTCTGGCGTGTTTCGGTGAACAGGTAAAGGCATCCTTACGATTTGCCCAAAACACCTTTTGACAATACTCGCAAAGTCTTAATCGAGAGATATTCACACCTTCCAAAGATTTTGCGTAATCATTCAATTCAAAATGCACATTTCCGTCTTTATCAATTGACGCTTTTACATTCGAGATTCGATTTTCAAATTCCAATTGTGATTGCACTAATAAATCAAAGTTTTTCAATGTTGGTGAATAATCTTCCAAATCTGGAATTTTTTCCTTGATGGACATCGCCCATTTTGCGAGAAATTCCAATTTTTCATCTTCGGTCAAATTAAATTGTTCTGTATTTTCTGTCCCGATAAAATGAGAGGTATATTGAATAACAATGCCCATCATTTTCCTTTTTTCCAAATTGATTAAATCGGGTTTTAGCGTTTTATAAATTTTTTGCGCTGCCGAAAGGCGGAAAAGTTCTTCAATATTTGAATGTAGTAAGTGTAGAGTTTCAAAAATACTTTGATTTTTTAATAAATCCTTGATTCGGCTTTCGTTACTCAATTTATTTAATCGAATCAGGTTATGCAGAAAACTTCGGATTGATTTAATTTTGATGAATTGAACTAAAACTATTCCGCCAAATTTAATAACGTCTTTGCTAGAATGCCTATCTGAAAAATTCTCATCTAAAGGAAACCTAATATTATCAATTTCAGCCGTTAGCAATTTGATTGTTTGTTTTGGAGATAATTCGAGCAGTTTAGAAACCCAAGACTTAAATTTCGGATTATTCCCAATCTGATCTTCAAAAGCTGACCATTCAAAATCGAAGTCAGCCGGAACAATATTTACCAACTCGATATATTGTTCGAGTTTCGGATTGCACTGATATTTTGCTCTTGGACTAATCATTAATTTTTAATGTAGCGTTTTAATGTAATTTTCGGCAAATAGTATTTGAACAGCAAACACTTGATTTTTATTGCATTGGGCATATTTAATCTGCATAATAAATGTGAGATTAACACAAAAGGAATTTATATTCAATGCAAGAAAACGCCACTTTGATGCAACATCAGAAATTAGGATACAGCATCCGCGAACTGTCGGATTTGGTCGGGGTTTGTGAAAGAAAAATTCACTATGAAATTAAGGAAGGCAGATTAAATATCTCACGGATCGGTCGCCGGATTGTTATCCGGGCAAATGAGATTGATCGTTGGTTGAAAGACGCGGAGGCTTAAATTTTGGAACATTCGGCTGAAGGATTTATCGACACGGTTGCATTAACGCAAACATTTCAAAATCTGCCTCCGGCGGAACAATTTTTGTCGCCGAACTGGTCAAAAATACAAAAAGTTCGTAATGGCAAATTGGCAGTATTTACGCTGAACAGTTCAAAGAACTCTAAAATGCCGCGATTAACCCTATCGCAAACCGCTAATTACCTGTGGCATTTAACCGCCGAAGTTTCTTTTCCCGGATGGTTGAGAGGCACAAATTTCCCTTTATGCAACGAAAAAGAAATCCCGTTGGTTTTATCAAAGCTGTCCGATTTTGTCAGCGAACATATCAATTTTGAGTTTAATGCTTTCACAGCCAGAGTTCTCAGATCGGATTTTGCTCAAGATATGATGGTCGGGCAAGCAAATAAACCAAAAATAATTAAGGGTTTATCTGAAATGCCTTTTGATAATTTCAAGCGGCATTTAATTGATTATGAAACCATATATTTTGAGAATAAAGGCGTAAAAAAGAATTATGTTATTACTTTTTATGACAAATATGCTCAGTTTATAAATTCTAAATCGAATTTTAGCGACTCGGATTTGTTAAATGACATTCTCAGGATTGAAGTCAGGATGCGGACAGAGAAGATCAAAGGACTTATAAAAAGCCTTAGTTTGCCGGATAACACAGCAACATCAATCTTACGGAAAGATGTAGCCGACTTTGTTTTAGAACGAGCTAAAGACCAGACAAACTTAAAAAATTGCCTTGTCAATAATACGGGAATCCTTTCACTTATCAGCGAAGAAAATCGTTTAGTCAAACTAATTCCGATTTTAGGGTTTAGAGAGTTAGTGCAGAGATTAGGCGCAAACTTTCATAATCTTGGATTAAATTTTACCAAAAAGACTTATCAGCGATATGTCAAGAAATCTTTTGAAATCGGCATAAACCCCTTTGAGTAATACTGCATAGTTTATGGACAAACTTGTCCGATAGTTTAGAGAGTAGTATTTAACAGAAACAAAATATGATACCTGAAAACGATTATTTCAAGCACACAACCCGGACACTTCTTTCTGAGAAGCAAAAGCGTAAGACTATCGAAGCACTTGAGCGAGGTTTTGCTTACCTGAGTGCTAAAAGCAAACAATTTACTCCACCTGATGATGGTAAGGAACTAGACCCGTTTAATCCACGTTTTTCTCTTAACTTAGTGGAGGCTCTCAAAACTTTTCAACAAAAATTTAAGTATATGTGCCGTTGGACAGAACTTATTAAAGGCTTAACTCAACCCAGACATCTATATCGGCGACGGCGCAGATATGATATTGAAAGGCTTTCTTACTTGATTGCTAAAGATACGGAAGCAGACATCAACGAAGTAAAAAAAGAATTTTATGATCGGATGTGGAACTATGTCGAACGCGAATAAAAAAATATGTATTGCACAATTTGCACCCATTCAAAACAAATTGAAATTGTCGAAGATTATATTTATAGCGGAAGTTTGAGAAGAACGTCTCGGCGTTATGACGTAGGTTATCGAAGTCTGCACCGTCATATTGATCTTTGCCTTGCTTCAATTTATTCAGAGGCGGCAGAGCGTGAATATCAAGAAGAATTAAAATTTTGGGAGCAACAATTAAGATGGCAATTCGGTTATAAGCCCAAAAAGAAGCGACCGAAATCAATCATTACAAAACCTGTCGAATTTACTTGGAGCAGAAGGTCTTGGAAAAAGAAAAAGTAAGCTCACACGCCTCAAATACGGTTATATACCCCTAAAACAAGGGTAAGGGAGTGATTAAGTGTCACAACTTGTTTGAAAAATCATTTACCTCTTTTCGTAAATGTAATTTATTCAATAAGTTACAAATTTAGTTAAACTATTTTGCACGAAAATTTTGTTTTTTTATGCGTGAACATAAGATAAATACCGCAACGACAGTAATTTAATTGAAATAAAAATAGTATTTATTAAAGGATGTCGTTCACTTTATTGGAAAAACTAAAACAAAAAAGGAGGTTTTAATAAAATATGCTAGTAACAATTATTCCAAGTATTCGGCAAATACGAAGATACGCCGAATCAGCACTAAACGGCTTTGAGGATTTAACCACAGACAACGCGCTAGAAAACGCACGGGGCGAATTGCAAAACCTGCTAACTTATCTTGACAGGCTTCAAGACACAGATGATGCCGTGTGCGAATCGTTTGTCTCCGGGATCGAAAGTCGTGTCAAAGTCGAACTCTGTATCAGTAATCTCGAAGGCTGATATTTTACTTAACTCAAAATTACGCGGCTCGCGTTTTGGCGGTTGTAATGGTTTATTTTTATCTTGGGTCTGAATACCAGTTACATTTATATGGTCAGCAGTTGATTTATAGACTGCTTGCGGTTCAAAGGTTCGCCAATAAATATCTTTGTCATATTTGAGCCGAATAACTAAATGTTTATTAATTGCTTCACAAAGCGTTTTTTCTAATACCAAGTTTCGCATAATAACTAATCGAAAAAGGTTATCAGCATTATATGCTTTTAAAAATTTAAGAATCTGTTTTCTTTTTAGGCTTACCTTTTAATGTTTTCGGATTTTTAGAAGGAACTTTTTTTACAATTCTTTTCTTTGGCTTTTCCGGTTCAGGAATAAATGATATGGAAGGCAAAAGAATTGCAGGATAAGGACTTCGCCCGGTTACAATAGACAGGAACTCACGAGCGGCTGAATAAAGAACGGATGGTGCATTAACCTGTGCTAATAGATCGGCTTTATCAGATGGATAGTTTTCATTTACACGAAAGAAGCCAATTAAACTAATGCCAAATGTATAAGGAAAATCATCATTTATTTGGTTTTCATCGGAATTTATATTTAGTTCAAATTTCCATTGTTTTGAATTTTCCGTATGTTTTCCAGATTCAACATTGATATTCAAATTTGGCGGTTCAATTGAATTCATTTCCCGATTAAAATCAGAGTCAAAACCTTCTTTTAATGCAAAATGAACATTTTTAACAAAATATAGGTCAATTATTAAAGGACTATGATGCATAATAAATTAGGCAGATAAAGCAAGTTCTTGATTTTTTTTCGGCTTAAGAAAATCTTCTTGACTAAATAATCCGTTTATTTTAGCAAATTTAGATTCTGCATATATTGATTGATGTATTGAATTTACGGCAGCTTTCACCTCAAGGTTTGTTTCTTCATATTCCTCATACATTTCATTTTCATCAAATATATCAGCGTCTATAATTTCAGTTTTTAGACGAATGCCAATTGCGCGAAGCAAGGCGACAACGCTAGAAAGTTTTGGATTACCTTTATCTGAAAGCATACGATAGATATTTTCTCGATTCAATTCAGCTTCGGAAGCAAGGTTGGAGATTCCAAATGCGTCAGCTACATCTCTTAGAGCAAGTAAAAAAACTCGATAATCTTCATCTTCTAACGCCGCGTTAATATATGCTCTGGCTTCTTTTGGATCTTTGAGAAGTTCTACTAAATATTCGTCAAAATCGCCTGTTTTTAATTCTTGTTTGTTTGATTTTTCTTGGTTTTTAGACATTTGTGCTTCACCTGATTTTAATTATGTTTTGACCAAAACTCTTTTGCTTTATCTATATCAGCCTGTTGAGTTTTTTTAATCCCGCCACATAAAATCAAGACAATTTCTTTACCGGATTTTGCATAATATACGCGATAACCAGCTCCGAAATCAATTTTAAGTTCATATACTCCATCACCAACCGACTTTGCTTTACCGAAATTACCTAGACTTAGACGCTTAATTTGGGCAATAACTTTTGCTCTTCCTTTTATGTCTCTGAGATTGTCTAACCATTCCGTAAAAGGTTTATTCCCGTCATCTGTGATGTAGTAACGAACTTTCATAAGTAACATCACTTTACTCAAAGTGTAGCGTAAAAGCTACAAACTTAGCAAGTAAAAAGATGCTTTCCTCCTTAGTATCGTTGTAAAGTATTATTTGTCGGCAATTCAATTGCATAATTCTTAATCGCTATATGTAACGCAAAACTATTATTAACTCAACCTTTAGCGAAAAGCGTTTGCTGTTCATCTTCCTTTTGCGCTTTAGGCTTTCTTTTCCTTTTACCTTTAGCCGAATTGGGATTATTAACTTTATCCGCTTTGATGCGTTCGAGCAAAATATCAGCGGGTTCGTCGCGTTCGTCTTGCGGGACGAGTTCGCCGACTCAAAGTAAAATAGTATCAAGCAAGAACAAAATAACTTTTTGATTTTCGGATTCACACTGATATTTCAACATCTTGAAAAGTGGCAATCTAAGACTGTCAACGCCATTTAGTTTTAGATCACTCAAAACTAGAATGTACTCGGCTAACTTTTCAATCAATAATTCTTTAACTAAATCTCCTTCTAAATTGCTATTCTGTAACCAATCTCTAAAAATTCTTATCCAACTCTTAAATCTTACATCTAATATGTCCCTTTTATAGCGATTTCTAATATCAAAGACATCATTCCACGTTTCAATCTCCTCACAATTTATATCAAATTCAACTTCCCAATTATGTAAATTTCCGTTTGCAAAAATTTCACTATTATTCAAAATCACCGAAACATTGACTGGATTATAGGGGTAAAAAGCACGTCGTCGAGTGCCATTGTTTCGGTAGATTATGTCTTTTGTTTTTTTGTAACCTTGATTGCATTTATCTCCTATCGGAACTAGATTAGACAAATTTGCTCCAGCAAATACATATTTATTTATCATCAAGTAGTGATCCAAATCTTCACGAGGTGCAGTTGGTGCATCGAATAGTTCAATACCACAAAAAGGACAAACTTTATCAAGGATAGAATCAAAAATGATTTTGAATTGTTTGTCTCTAATCTCTAAATTAGTTAGTAAATTAAATGCAAACTTAAATAGTTCGCTTGCAGGTAATCTAACCATTTCAGGTAACTCATCCAAGCCCTCGCAATTTGTAGTGCCATCAAGTAAGTTTTGAATGTTATTTTGATCCCTAACAGTGACCTGCTCCCGTAGAATTACACCAACAGAAAGGCGAGAATCAAATAAAATAAATTTAGGAGATTCAAGCTATGAAAAAGAAGACATTTACCGACGAGCAGGTCGTTGGGATTCTGCGTGGATTTGAAGGTAGTGGAAAA
>JBBSAX010000179.1:0-10627 GCA_038251885.1 Pyrinomonadales bacterium
TCAGCGAGGAAATTTGTGTCGGAACATTTTCAAGACCGTTTCTGCCCAAGTCTAAAACTTCCAATTGAGTTAGCTTGCTGATGCTGTCCGGCAAACTTTTCACCTTGCCTTTTTCGTCGGCTTCAATCGCGCCGTAAAGTCGTAGGACTTTCAAATTTTTTAATTCACCGATTGAGCGCGGCAGCGAAACGCTCATCGAGCAACCGTTTCCATTATCAATAATCAATTTTTGCAACTTAGAGAGGTTTCCGATTTCTTCGGGAAGCGATTCGAGTGATTCCAGACAACCGAAACTAAAAACTTCCAGATTTACCAAAGTGCCAATTTGGGAAGGAAGACTTTTCATATTTAAATCATCTCCTTCAAAGTTGGGATTAAGACACTTAACTTTTTCAGGTGTCATAAAAGCCTTTTCAAAATTGTCGAAAACATTTTGTTTTGGAAAAGATTTACAAGGAGAATCATCAAAATCATCCGAACTATTCGATATAAATGTATTATTTAACGCTTGATGGGCGTTCACTCCGACAACACCCATCGTTAAAAGACAGAAAGAAGCCAATCCGACTACAAAACTTATCATCAATTTATTGTTCATACTTTTTCAAAAATTCTACGGAAAACCGAATTTTAACTTATCACCATAGCAAACAGAAAAAAGAAAATCGTGTGTATAAAGAAGAATTACTGCAAAAGTAAAGCTTGTTTAATTGCCAAATTCACGAACAATCGTGCTAATAGATTCCTTAGCATCGCCGAACAACATTCGAGTATTTTGTTTGAAAAATAAGGGGTTTTCGATTCCGGCAAAACCGGAAGCCATCGAGCGTTTTAGGACGAAAACGGTTTGCGCGTAATCTACATTAATAATCGGCATTCCGTAGATCGGACTTGATTCGTTGTCGCGCGAATCGGGATTTACAACGTCGTTTGCCCCGATGACCATTGCGACATCGAAGGTTTCCATACGTGGATTTGCCTGTTCCATTTCAAGAAGCAGATCGTAAGAAACATCGGCTTCGGCGAGCAAGACGTTCATATGTCCGGGCATTCGTCCGGCGACCGGATGAACGGCGTAATAGACTTCCGCGCCATTTTTTTCCAATAATTCCTGCAATTCTTTAACAACGTGCTGCGCCTGCGCGACTGCCATTCCGTAGCCCGGAACGATCAAAACATTTGATGCGGCTTCCAAAATGTAATAAGCGTCTTCGGGGGAAATCGGTTTGACTTCGCCTTCGACCGTTCCGGCGATTTGTTTTGCCGAACCGAAACCGCTGAACAAAACATTGGAAAGTGAACGGTTCATTGCTTTGCACATAATGTTTGTCAAGATAATTCCGCTTGCGCCGACGAGCGAACCGGCGACGATTAAAATTATATTATTAATCGCAAAACCGGCGGCGCATGCGGCGAGTCCCGAATAACTATTTAAAAGCGAAATCACAACAGGCATATCCGCGCCGCCGATTGGAATGACAACCATTACTCCAAGCAAAAATGAAAGTCCGATGACGGCGTAAATATAAAATAGGTTTTCAGGTTGAAGCGCGAATAAAATTCCGCAGACAATAATGGCGATGACCAATAAAAAATTTAAAATTTGCTGACCGCTAAATAAAACGGGTTTCCCCGAAATTTTTTCGCTCAGTTTTCCCCAGGCGATCAAACTTCCCGTAAATGTTACGCCGCCGATCAAGATTGAAAGAATTATCGTAATAAGTGAAAAAGTTGTGTTTGCTTCGAGAAATATCGCCGCAAATCCGACCAACAAACTCGAAAGTCCGCCTGAACCGTTAAAAAGCGCGACCATTTCCGGCATCGAAGTCATTCCCACGATTCGCGCCGCGATTGTGCCGATAATCGAACCAATAATAACTCCAATCACAATCCATTTGTAATCGAGAATGTTTTTATCCAAAAGCGTAACGACAACAGCGATCAGCATTCCAACGGAAGAAAGCAAATTTCCGCGCCGCGCCGTTGCCGGCGAACCGAGTTCTTTCAAACCGAAAATGAAAAGGATTGCGGAGGCAACGTAAAACAAATTGATTAAAAGTTCAAAATTCATTTATTTTGCACCGCCTTCTTTTTTCTTGAACATTGCAAGCATTCGGTCGGTTACAATATAACCCCCAACAACATTTACGGTTGCGAAAATTACCGCCATCGTTCCGAGAATTATTGTGAACGTGTTATTTCCTTCGCCCGCCGAAATTAATGCACCGACTAGCGTAATGCCCGAAATTGCGTTTGCACCGGACATTAAAGGCGTATGCAGAGATGCCGGAACTTTGTTGATAAGTTCAAAACCTAAAAATATCGAGAGCATTAAGATAAATGTTAAAAATATTGCTTCCACGTTTTTTTCCTTTATTTGTTTAGATTTTTTATTTGTTCATTAACAATTTCGCCGTTATGCGTGATAACGCAGCCCTGCAAAATTTCATCTTCTAAATTCAAATTAAATTGTTTTGCTTCTTTGTCCCAAAATTCTTCGATCAAATTAAATAGATTTGACGAATACATCTGGCTTGCATCGCGGGCGACGAAATTTGCCCAATTTCCATCACCGATAATTGTTATACCGTCAACTTCAACCGTTTTTCCGCCAACCGAACCTTCGACATTTCCGCCTGTTTCCGCCGCCATATCGAGAATTACAGAACCTTTTTGCATTTCTGAAATCATATCTTTCGTAATTAAAACCGGCGGTTTTCGTCCGAAAACTTGGGCGGTTGTAATAACAATATCGGATTTAGCGATCTGATCTTTTTGCGCTTGTTTTTGTTTAGTGAGTTGTTCTGGAGTCAATTCGACAGCGTAACCGTCTTTTGTTTGTCCGGTTTCACCCAAGTCAATTTCAAGAAATTTTGCACCGAGAGATTTAACTTGTTCGGCTGTTACAGCACGCGTGTCGAAAGCCGTAACTTTCGCTCCGAGTCGTTTGGCGGTTGCAATTGCTTGAAGACCTGCAACCCCAACTCCGATGATAAATACATTCGCAGGCTTCAATGTTCCTGCCGGAGTCATCATCATCGGCAAGATTCGAGGAAGTTTTTCAGCGGCGAGTAAAACTGTCACATAACCGGCAAGATTCGCTTGCGAACTCATTGCATCCATTTTTTGTGCTTTTGTCGTTCGCGGAATCATTTCCATACTGATTGCTGTAATTTGGTTTTGGGCAAATTCTTTAATCAGATCAAATTCGTTGAATGCGTCTAAGTAACTGATATGAAGACATTTTTTGTTAAGTTCGCCGATTTCAGTGAGCGGAGGTTTTCTCAAACGCAAAATAATATCGGATGATCTTAACAAATCATCACGGATGGCGAGAATTTTTGCACCGGAATCTATATATTCGTGATCAAAAAATCCGGCTTTCGACCCGGCATTGGTTTCAACCTGTACGTCTGCACCAAGTTGAATCAATTTTTTTACGTGAATCGGAATTAAAGCAACACGATTTTCGCCCGGTTGAAGCTCTTTGGGGACTCCAATCAGCATATAAAAATTTCCTCCGTTGAATTTATTTTATGATTTGTCCAATTCACTTTCAATGATTTCAAACAAAGTAGGGAATTTTTGCAATCTTTTAATTGCTTCCAAAACTATGTGAAACATCGGATTTATATATTGAACATAATTAGTTTTACCACAGTTTGCGGTTTGATTGGAAAAAGTCCCGATGGCTTTTAGACATCTTTGGACTGTCATTAAATCGAATTCGTAATTAAAATCAGCAAACTTAATTGTTTCTAAGCCGAGTTTTCTTCTTTCGTTTAAGAAAATATTTTGCTTTTCATTCAACCAATCTTTATCGGGATTTTGCAAAACTCGATCTAAAAGAAACGAAACTAAATCATAAGCGACCGAACCGATTCGAGCATCCTGATGATCTATAATTTTTAAATGATTTTCATTATCTACCATTAGATTTGCGGCGTGAAAATCCCGATGACATAAAACTTTTGCAAAATTTTCCAATTCACGGCTGAGTTTGATAAATTCCTTCTGCAAATTTTCTTCGTTTGTTTCATTAAGTTGGCGTTTTTGCAGACTGTCAAAGTAATGAGTTTTAAAAAAGTTTAATTCCCATACGAGCTTTTGCTCGTCAAATTTAAGCCTCGAAGCTATCGAATCAAGCTCAAAAGCTTGTTCGGTGGCGGATTGGATTTTTGCAATTAAAGTTATTGCTTCATTTATGAGGTTTTCTTTAATTTCAAAGTCGGATTTTTCCAAAACATCACGCAGAATCGTATCGCCGAAATCTTCCAAAATAATTATGCCGCTTTCGCCGTCAAAATCGTAAATTTCAGCAACGGGCAAATCCGCCTTTTGAAAAAGTTTGGTTATATCTAAATATGTTTGCTCTTGCGGCAAAAAAGTTTCGGGATAAACACAGGCGATTGCGGGTTTGTCCGTCCAATTTATGCGAAAATATTCGCGCGTTGAAGCGTCGGGCGTAAGTTTTTCAATTTTAATTTCATCGGACTTGTTTTTTTTTCTTAAAAAAACTCCAAGTTTTTCAATCGCATCGGTCATAAATTATAAAAAATGAGAATCCAAATCACTGATCCAGGTGAACAATGTAATTTTCGCCTTCAAATTTACCTTTTAATGCTTTTTGCGGAATCTCAGGATGATTTTTTACCATTTCCGCCCGGACAATTGCGACATTTTTGTAAATTTCATTATTTTTAATTGAAACTCCGTCGCCGATGATCGAACGGTAAATTTGAGCATTTTCATCAATCGAAACGTCGTCCCAAATTACCGAATCTTCGACATTTGCTGTCGAAGCGATGCGCGAATTTTTCCCGACGACAATTCTTTCGGCATTTCCGTTCAACATTTGCAGACTGATTTCCAGATAACGCAGAATTGTCGAAAGTTCAAACCATTTTCCCTCAGTAATATGAGCGGCGATTTTTTCTCCTTTTTTGATCGCCGGATTGTAAAATGTCGGCACGATATCGGAATAAATATTTCGCGGAATATAATCAAAAACACGCGGTTCGAGAATATGAATGCCGGTGAACATTAGAGGAAATGCAGATTGCGAATTGCGAATTGCGAATTTTTCAGGAAAACCGTTGCCGAAACCTTTTACACAATCATTTTCTACAAGAACTTCGGTAAATTTTTCAAAATGCGGGTTTTTCTTTAAAACCATTGTAGCGATGGCTCCGCTTTTTTTGTGCGTTTCGACGGCTTTAGAAATATCTATGTCCGTAATAATTTTGCCGTTGATAATCAGAAAAGTTTCATCTTCGAGAAGATGCCGTGCATTATCCAAAGCTCCGGCAGTTCCGAGAATCTTCGGATTTTCAAGTGTGTATTGGATATTTACACCGAAATCGCTGCCGTCGCCGAGTGCTTGTTTGACCGATTCGGGTTGATGGTGAAGATTGACAATTACATCTTTGAAACCGAATTTGGCGACATATTCGGCAACATATCCAACCAGCGGTTTGCCCAAAAAGGGAATCGCCGGTTTGGTGCGATCAATTGTTAAAGGGAACAGCCGCGTTCCAAACCCTGCGGCTAAAATCATTGCTTTCATCTTTAAGAATTATTTATTGATAGATGCTTCTCTGGCAAGTGTTAAATTCAATTAATTTCAAAACCAAACCTTACTTTTTTTGATATGTAAATGCAAACTTGCCAAAAAGTGTTTTCTAATTAAACTTTTACAAAAGGAACAATTATGGATGAACTTACTTACGCACTGTTTTCAACTCCGATTAACAAGAACATTATCTCGGAACTTCAAAATCAAAAAAAAAAAATAATATTGATTCCAAACATTGAAACTCAAAAAAATAGTTTAAATCAAAATGAAAAAAATACTTTATTAAATTCCGCTGGATACGATTGGATAATTTTCCCGGATATTTTTACGGTTGATTACTTTTTCGAATTTCTTGAAGAAAACAATTTTGATCTATTTGATTTAGATGCGGTTAGAATTTGTGCTTTTGGCGAAGCGGTTGCCGACAGACTTCGATTTTCAGCCGTCCACGCAGATATAATTACTACTTCGATCAAAACTGAAAAAATATTCGGATCAATTAAGGATTATTTGGCTTTAGAAGATTTTTCCGGCTTAAAATTTCTTATTCTAAAAGATTTTTCAAACGAATCCGATTTAATTAATAAAATAAAAGAAGCGAAATCAGAAGTTGAAGAAATTTCACTCTATCAAATTTGTGAAAAGAAAAATGCTGAATTTGCAAAAATTAAAGCGTTAATGTTAGGCGGTGCGATTGATGAATTTATCTTTTCCGATCCGGCAGATTTGGTCGGGTTTAAGAAATACTTTTTTGATTCGATAAATCAAAATCAATTATCCGATATGAAATTTTCAGTTTTGAGCGAAGTAATGTTTCAATTGTTATTTGAAAATGGGTTTGATCCGATTTTTTTCTCGCAAAATAAAAAAGGCTGAGAAATTTTCTCAGCCTTGATTCAGAATTAAATAAAAAATTAATTCACATCCCAACCGTTGACCGGAAAATCAGTTGTCGAGCCCCATTCAAATGTTTGTAACATATTGTCGCTTGATCTTCTGACATAAAAATAGCAATTGTCCTGGTTGTTATTATCGCGTCTAAACACGGCAACATCAACTTTACCGTCGCCGTCATAATCGCTGGGAGCCAGAAATTCAGAAAATTGTCCGCCCGGTGGTTGTGCCAAACCCCATTGTGTAAATGAAGTATTTCCGCTTCTCGTCAACAAACTCCAGATTAGATTATTATTAGAATCCCTTGAAACGACCATAAAGTCATTTCTTCCGTCGCCGTCGAAATCACCCGGAACGATGCTCGCAAATTCTCCCCAATCAATAAATTCAAAACTCATATCCGATGATCTTAAAAGAATAAATTGACCTTGATTTGCTGCGTTAGGTCTTGCCCGTTGGACACAGAAATCATATTTGCCATCGCCATCGAAATCTCCGGGATTAGGATAAAAATCTTCATTAGTATTATTTCCCCACGGAACATAAGTAATATTTCCGTTGGGATTATTGCTAGATGCTTTAAAAAACCAAGTGCAAGCACCTAAAGGACCGTTCGGGTTACAACGATAAACAGCAGGGTCAGCTTTTCCATCACCGTCATAATCACCGACAACCGATGGATTATCACCTAAAATACCGAAATCTGTCTGAGTTACTGTATTGTTACTACTATTCAAAACGTAGAAAAATCCGGCATTCGGACCGACATCACCGACACCGCGCCAAATGGCAATATCTGCGCGATTATCACCGTCGTAATCAGCCGGAACATAAAAATCATTTGTAGTTGATTGCCCGAATCCTTGAATCGTCGCTGAATTATTACCACTGTTGTTCACAAACCATTGAAGACTCGAACCTTGATTTGTTCCGAGATTTTGCGGAAAAGTATTAATGAATCTTGCACCTCGTTTTGCAGAAGTGTCGTTGTTCATTGTGACATTTCTTGTTGAAGTCAGTGCGGATGGATTGCGAACAACTGTAAAATCAGCTTTTCCGTCGCCATCAAAATCGTTTTTCTTTCGAATTGTTACTACCGGTCCGGTTGTAATGGTCAAATTTGCAGCGGAAACCGAGCCGAGATCACCGCCGCCGCCGTCCGACAGACGAAGTGTCCAAGTTCCGTTTGGATTGGTAACACCACTAAATGCTGTAGTTAAATTAGTAACAGGGGAATTATTGGTTGTTGCTTGCGGTCCGGCAGCGGTTGTTCTATAGTTGCCGACCGGAATTATCACATCTCCGGTATTTGCGGCTAATTGCCACCAATTAGTTCCGGTTGCCGCATCGGTAAAATTATAAACTCCGCCAAGATTGGATGTATCACCGCAACTTGTTGCTGATGTTGCACCGGTTCTTTCGAATAACACCTGTGAATTACCGTTTGGAGCAATTAAAGTGGCGTTAACATCGCCAACCCAAGTATGAGTTAAGTTCGCATCTACAGAAACCGTCGAAGGCGTTCCGCTTAAACCTGTAACTGAAAATGAAACATCTCTTGGAGGTCCAAATGGTTGTCCGCAACCGTTTGCACCTCTATCGGGAATAGCCCCGGTATTCGTTCCGGTAAAAGTTGCTGCCGGAACAGCGTTACCGGTTTTTTCCGAATTCACCGATGCCGTGGTCAGCGTTGCCGTGAACCACAAAGCTAAAGCCACAATGCTCAAACAAGAAAATGAATAAAGCACTTTTCGAGCAGATTCATTAAGTTTAATTATAAACATTTGAAATTTCCCTCCTCAGTATCATTAAAAATGATGCGTTCTCTTTGGTTAATAATTGAAAGTTTTATTAGCGGAATAACAAATGAAACTTATCCTTTTTGTTTGAAAAAGTCAACCTAATTTTTTTTTGGTTGATTTAATAACTATTTTAGTTTACAACATTTATAAAAAACTTGAGGCTATTCAAAAAAATACAAATGTAATTATTCTTGAAAAATTGCTAAATTTATTGAATGTCAAAAAACCAAAATACTTCGGTGATATTGTTTTTTATTGATGGACTCGGGATTGGAGATAAAATTCAATCCAATCCGGTTTTTAAAATCAAAAATATCGAACCGTTGGCAAATTTCAAAAATGATGATAAAAAAGAGATTTTTGACGGAATTTTAGTTCCGACGGATCCGCGTTTGGGAATGGAAGGTCGTCCGCAGAGCGCGTCCGGGCAAACGACGATTTTGACGGGAATAAATGCTGCTAAAGTTTTGGGAAATCACAAGCAAGGCTTCCCAAATCAAAGACTTCGGGATGTGATTAAAGAAAATTCGATTTTTCTTCAATTGAAAAATAAGAAAATCGAACCGAATATTTTCGCAAATACTTACACGCCGCAGTTTTTTAATGAAACTCCGCGCTGGAAATCGGCAACTACCTGTGCGATAGAAGCGGCGAAACTATCATTTAATAAATTGCCGGATTTGGTTGGGCGAAAATCACTTTTTCATGATTTTACGAATGAATCCCTACGTGAAAAAGGTTTTGATGTTCCGCTGTTTTCACCAATCGAAGCCGCAGAAATTCTCTCAAATTTAACCGACCGAAACCGTTTTATTCTTTACGAACATTTTATAACTGATAAGATCGGACACGATCAGGATTTTGAAAAAGCCGAAGCGCATTTGCCGAAACTTGCGGAATTTATCCGCGAAACTCTGCAAAGGATTAATTTTGAAAAAACGACTTTTATCTTGACAAGCGACCACGGAAACATAGAAGATTTGTCCGTCCGCAATCACACTTTAAATGATGTTCCGACTATAATTTGGGGCAGAAGGAAAGAAGAAACTGCGGCGCGAATAAAAGATTTAACCGATATTACACCAGCGATTCTTAATCTATTAACCGAATGAAAGAAAAAAATATAATTCCGAAAAATGACCGCAAAGAAATTTTCGGCTGGATGCTCTACGATTGGGCAAATTCCGCGTTTTACACATCTGTCGTGGCGGTTTTGCTCGGACCTTATTTGATTGCTTTGGCTGAAAACGGAGTCGGAAAAGACGGCGTTATTTTGGATTTGTATCTTTTCAATGTAACACCAGGCGGTTTTCCGGCTTTTTGCATCGCGCTTTCGGTATTTTCGATGGTTATTATGCTGCCGATCCTCGGTGCAATTGCCGATTATACGCATTTGAAGAAAAGTATGATGGCATTTTTTTGCTATCTCGGTGTTTTTGCGAGTTCACTTTTGTTTTTCGTCAAAGGTGATTCATACATTATGGGCGGAATTATTTTAGTAATTTCAAATATGAGTTTCGCTTCGGCAAACGTGTTTTATAATGCTTTTTTAATTGATATAACGACCGAAGATAAACGCGATAAAATTTCAAGTTATGGTTATGGAGCAGGTTACATCGGCGGCGTTGTGATGTTGGTTATGAATCTTTTGCTAATTAATAATGCCGAAGCACTCGGAATTGACAAAGGATATGCGGTGCGAATTTCATTTTTGATGGCATCGGTTTGGTGGGGAATTTTCGGTTTTATTTCATTTTACTTAATTAAGACACGCAATGCGGTTAAGGAAACGCCCGAAAATAAAAGTTTGGTAACGGTAGGTTTTACAGAACTTTGGGTAACATTAAAAGAACTTCGCCGACTGCGCTATACGATGATTTTTCTTATCGCATATTTGTTCTATAATGACGGGATTCAAACTGTTATTTTAATGTCTTCCAGTTTTCTCTCGCAAGAACTTTTTACGCAAGCCCAAAGAAATGCGAGCGAAGATCAATCTTTTTTGATTCAAATTTTTCTTGTTGCACAAATTTCAGCGTTTGTCGGTGCGATTGTTTTTGAAAGAATAGCGCGATTTATCGGCGCAAAGCGGACGATAATCGTATCCTTGATAATTTGGTGCGCGATCGTTATTTTTGCTTATGGATTTCTACAAACGAAACTTCAAGCGGTAATAATGGGCGCGTTTATAGGTTTAGTTCTAGGAAGCGCACAGGCACTTTCGCGTTCGCTCTATTCGCAGATGATTCCGGTCGGACGAGAATCTTCTTTTTTCGGACTTTACGAAATAAGCGAAAAAGGCACTTCATGGATGGGACAACTACTTTTCACAATTATAATCGGTACAACCGGCTCA
>JBBSAX010000180.1:0-10598 GCA_038251885.1 Pyrinomonadales bacterium
AAGAACGGTAGATTTAGTCGGTGAAACCGACGTTATCTTTGTAGTCCACGATGCAAATCGTGGGAAAATGATCGTAATTTGATAAAGCGGTTGAAAATGGCGGCATATAATAGTATGTAGCGGTTTTCAACCGCTTTATCAAATGGTCTAAACCATTCCCATAACTGGCGTTATGGGCTACAAATAGGTTGCCGTCTTCGACGGCTTATCTCGAACTCACGTTATTTTACGAAATAATACTTTTTATTGACAGAATCGTTGGGAAATAATAAATCAAATCTCAAAATTCATTTATTGGTTTCTTTCTTTTTAGGTGGTTCTTTTTTGTCGCCCCAGTAAAATGCAATAACAACCAAGAAATAGACGAGCAACACCAAAACCAATAAAACAACAAAGAATAAAACAAACCAAAATAGAGACATTTTCCAAATTTTCCTTTTATTAAAATTACTGCGGAATTTGTTTTCTTTGCACGGGTATTTGCTCTCGCTTTAATTCTTGGGGTGCATCTTTCGGTTCGAGCCAACCGGCGAAAAATCCGCTACTTCCGGTGTGTTCGAGAATATGTTTATAAATCACGGTTAAAAGCGCAACTATCGGAATTGAAAGAAAAACGCCCGGAATTCCCGCTGCCTGTTCGCCTGCCAAAACCGATAAAATAATCATCAAAGGATGCAGATGAATTCCTTCACGGACGATTCGCGGATAAGTGACATAATCGTGAGTCAATCGCAGAACGAGTAAAAAAATCCCCGTCCAAAGTGCCTGCCACGGCGAACCGCTGAAACCGGCGACCGTAATTGATAAAATTCCGATAGTCAACGGACCGATAATGGGGACAAATTCAAAAATCCCCGCCATAATTCCGAGCAAAAGCGCGTATTTCACGCCGATCAAATAAAATCCGAGTGTGCAGATAATACCGATAATAAAACACGAGATCAGCTGAGCGCGGGTATATGCGGCGAGTGTTTTATTGACATCTCCCAAAACCGATTCGGCACGCGCCCGCCATCGCCCCGAAGGAAAAGCCCGAAGGAGCGAGGCACGGAAAAGATTTATATCTTTTAGAAAGAAAAAAGACAAAACCGGAATTAAAATCAACCAGGGAAGATATGTAACAATATTGATCAGAAAGTTCCCGAAAGTTCCCGTGATTTCGGTGGCGATATATTCAAACGCCACCGTTGCTTGTTGATTTATTGTAACTTGAAACTCCTGCGAGATTTTTAATCGTCTGTTCAACATTTTTACATCGGACAGACGATCTTGAAGTTCCGTTGCATAACCGGGCAGATTTTCGGCAAATTCCTTCGCTTGATTGGCAGCACGCGGCGCAAGATTGGCAATTCCGAATCCCAAAATCGAAAAAACTATCAAATAAGAAATCACAATTGCCAACGAACGCGGCATTAGCTTTTCCCTTTGTCTTTCCTTGAACGGGCGGCGCAGAGCTTTAACGAGCGGATCAATCAGATAGGCGAAAAAGATTGACAAGACGATCATAAAAAACAGAAACGTCAGCGAAGAAAGAATATTTACGACAAAACCGCCTAAATTCCAAACCAGAAAAGCCACAAAAACGACGCGCACAACCGCCCAACTCGAAGGCGTTGACGGATCGAGAAAAACTCTCCGCGCATTTTGCCGCAATGAACGAATTCTGCGATTGGATTTTTTTGCGTCGTGATCGCCGGATTTTTCTTCAGCCACTTAGTTTTTGTTCCCTGCTTTTTTTCATTACATCGTTTAGTGACGGGCTTGCCCGCTAGTTGCGAAGATTACGGGCAAGCCCGTCACTAAACGATGATTACTTGTTTTGATTTTAGTTCGATCATTTATTAATTGATTGATTTACATTATCATTTTCGACCTTTTTTACGGAAGAATAATTTTCGATATTAAACCGCTTGCCTAACTTTTCCAGATTTTCCGGTTTGAATTCGTAAGACGAACCGGCGACGACCGCTTTATCATCATCGCTTAAAAGAAAACGATTCGTATCGGCGGGCGAATTTACCTTGAGGTATGTTTTGTCTTCACTATCTAATATTCCGCCGTCTTTGCGCCGGAAAACGAAAATATACTCAAAATTTGCCGTTTGCATTGACTTTATATCTCTTTCAACGCTTGTCAGTTTAACTTCGGGTGAAGTGTTTGCATTGTTTGAATTCTTTTGCGACAAAGAACTTTCGCAAGCAAGGCTTATCGAAATCAATATCAAACAAAACGCCGATAAAGCGATGCGAAGGACTTTTTTATAAGATTTATTTTCCTGCATTTGTCGTATTTTCTCCTTCGGAATTTTCTTCGGGAACTTCTTCATCATTCGTATTTGCGTCTGCCGAATTTTCCTCTTCATCTTGTTGTTTCATATCTTCGTCAATCGCTTCGCCATCGTCAGTCGAATCTGCGTCAGGTTTTCCTTTTTCGTCGCGGATTTTCAAAATTATTGCATCTTCATCGCTGTAAACTGTTTCGCACCAACCGCTTTGCAGACAGTTGGCGACAAAATCAACATTGTCTTTGGCTTGCGTGAAGATAAAACGCGAACCGAATTTTTCGCGGATAACGGGCGCAGGGTCTTCGACTTTTCCGCCGTTTATTTCGCCCATCAGTTTGTAAAGATCGGGATTTTTTGAATAAAGATAATTCGGATCGAGTCCCCAAACATAGCGGTGTTTCGTGTCATAGAAAAACATTTTCGGGAAATTATCCCAATTGCAATTATAAATTATTTCGCCTTCGGGAATGTTCGCGTTTGCCCAATCCATCGCCTTTTTATATTTTTCGTTCGGTTCATTGCTTCTGATGTTGGAGATCAAACCGGTTTGTTTGAAATCAACCCATCGCGTCAGATCAATTCCGGCTAGATTATATACAATCCACGCAACCAAAATCACACCGAGCAAGCCGACAGAGATTTGTTTGAAAAGCGCGTATAACTTTTGTTTTTCAGTCTTTTTTCCTTTGTCAAGATAAGGTTCGATGTCCAGTTTAAAATCTTCCGGCAATTGCAGTAAATATGGAATTCTGAACGTCTGAAAACTGAACGCGGCAAATAAAATAGCAAACGGCGGAAAATATTCGGCAAAGCGTTTCGAACGAAATTGCGAAACCAGCAAAATGGTGACAAACATCAAGAAAAACGATGATTTTTCCGGCAGTTTCCCATCTCGCGGCGCAAATAAAATATAACCGATTAGAACCGCTAAAAGAGCAACGGGAAAATTCATCAAAAGTTCGACACCGTTATATGGATACCATTCGTTGCCGACCGCGACCGCAAAATCTCCGACCTTAAATTTCGTAATAAAATGTTCCCAAAATAACCAGAGATTCGTCGGAAAATACGGATTTATAATATTTCCGAGAATCATTCCGCCGCCCGTGTAAGCGAGAGGTTTCCATTCAAATCTTCTTTCGTTCCAAGCGATAATTATCGTCCAGATAATCGCCGCAATGAGAAGCATCGGGAAAAGGCTGTAAGTCCAAACAAAAAAGAACATTAGCGGCAAAAGCCAAACGTATTTGCGCTCGAAAAGCAGATAAATTCCGGCAATCGTCAGAATAATCGTCAGCGGCGGAGCTTTCGCCATATTTATTCGGAAAAAGAACGAATTCGCGCAACCCAAAAGCGCGGCAAGCCACAACAGCAGATAATCTACTTTGTAGCGAAACATCAACCAATAAACCGAAAAAACCGCCAAACTTCCGTAAAAAACAGCGGCAAGTTTCGCCGCCATTACGGGTTCAAAAAACCACAGAAACGGAATCTGCAAAAGGTGAAAAAAGAAATGATGATCCGCGTAATCCTGTGAACTCAAAACAGTCAGAGGCAACCACGTAAAATCGGGCAGCCAATTACCTGATTTGAAACTTTCCCAAAGCAGGGAACTCCAACGAATGTGATAATAACCGTCCCAATCGCCACAACAAATCGCACTCGTTGAAAACTGCAAAAGCACCATTATCAGAACAATTGCAAATAAACCGAAAATCAAATAAACCCAACGAATTGCTTCTTCTGTTCCAAACCATTGTTGCCATGTTTGCTTCGCCGGTTTGGTCGGTTCGGCAGATTTTTCTATTGTTATTTCGCCGGGATTTTCTTCTAAAATTTCTTCCATTATTAAAACTTTTATTGTTAGTATTCACAAAGATAAATTCTTTCAAAAAATATCACGAATCTGTGAAAGGTAAAAGGTGAAAGGTAAAAGGTAAAACTCAAATTTTTTGATTCGGTATTTCTTGATTTCAATTGAGTATTTTCCGACATTTTTTTGATTTTGACCAATTCGAGTTTAGAAAATAAACTCAAAAATCGTAAATAAAAGTTTTACCTTTTACCTTTTACCTTTTACTTTATAAGAATGTATCCAAAAGGAAATTTATTCATTCCCGCATCGCACGGGAAATTGGAAGCAATTTTGAAAGAGCCGAAAGGCGAGGCTCTCGGCGTTGCGCTCGTTTGTCATCCGCATCCACTCGGCGGCGGAACGATGCACAACAAGGTTGTCTATCGTGCCGCGCAAGGCTTGCTCGATGCCGGACTTGTTGCTCTGCGCTTTAATTTTCGCGGTGTCGGAGCATCAACCGGCGAACACGACGACGGCAACGGCGAACAAGAAGATGTGAAAGACGCTTTGAAATACTTGCACGAAAATTATCCGAATCAACCGATTACGCTCGCCGGATTTTCATTCGGTTCGCGTGTCGGGACAGAAACCACGCTGAAAGACGACCGCGTTGTTCGCCTTATCAGCATCGGAACGCCGGTTGATAAATATGATTTTTCATACTTGAAAAACGTCCGAAAACCGATTCTGTTCGTTCACGGCGACAAGGACGAATTTGGTTCACTCGAAAATTTGAATGAATTAGTTTCAATTGTCGCCGAAAACGCGGACGCAAAATTATTAGTCTTCCAAAACTGCGGACATTTTTTCGACGAACATCTCAGTCAATTAAAAGATGCGATTCACGACTGGACTTTAGAGAAAATTGCGGAAAAGAATAATTGACAGGGATGACAGGATGAACGGGATTTTAAAACCATTTTTATCCCTCTTTATCCTGTCATCCCTGTTAATTATTCTTAAAATAAATTATGGAAAATCAAGAAGAAAAAGAAGCCGAACGTCTGCGAAATGCGGCGATTCGGATTACGATGATGCCGCGCGATACGAACGCGCACGGCACGATTTTTGGCGGAATAATTTTGAGTTACATAGACGTTGCCGGCGGAGTCGAAGCGGTTCGGCACACGCATCACGACCGATTTGTAACCGTTGCAATGAAGGAAATTATTTTTCACGAACCCGTTTATGTCGGCGATCTCGTTAGTTTTTACGCGACGACAACAAAAGTCGGCAACACTTCGATCACGATCAAAGTCATCGTCGAAGCCGAACGCTTCGGCTCGCACGGTCAATCCGTCCGCGTAACCGAAGCCGAAGTCGTCTATGTCGCCGTCAACCAAAATCGTGAAAAAGTTAAAATCGGGAAGTGAGGGACAACTATAATGGCGAAAAAAGAACAACCCAAAGGAAAATGTTATTTTTGTCAGGAAATAATGACAAGACGCAAACTTTTCAATCATTTGGAGAAATGCGCGAAAAGAGAGGAAACAATCGAAATTGCCGAAAAAAGCAAAAAAAGTTCTCAGAAACTTTTTCATCTGCGGGCAAAACATCCTTACACTTTGGAATTTTGGCTTGATTTGGAAGTCAAAGGTTCGGCAACGCTGAAAGATTTGGATCACTATTTGAAGGCAATTTGGCTGGAATGTTGCGGACATTTGAGCGAGTTTTCGCGCGGAGATTTTTTTAATGATGAACTTTCAATGAACAAAAGCATCGAGGCAATTTTCAAAAAAGAGAAAGCCGTTTATCATTCCTACGACTTCGGCACAACAAGCGAAACAATCGTCGAATTGATTTCCGTTCGTGAAGGAAAACCGCTTTCGAGCAACCCGATGTTTTTGATGTCGCGTAACGAAATGCCCGAAGAAAAATGCCTCGAATGCGATAAAATCTCCACGCATATTTGCCTTGAATGTCTTTATGAAAACGAAAAAGGCTGGTTGTATTGCGATGACCACACGGAAGAACATCCTTGCGAAGAATACGGCGAACCGATGCCTGTCGTAAATTCACCCAGACTTGGAATGTGCGGTTACGAAGGACCTGCCGATCCGCCATACTAAAAAATTATGCCTTGTTGGAAATTAGAAATTGAATACGAAGGAACGCGCTATCGCGGCTGGCGAATGGAGCATAACCAAAAAACCGTTCAAGGCGAAATGTTGGTTGTTGCGCGACAACTTTTTTCGTCAAAAACTGAAATTATGGCAGCGGAAGATACCGAAGTCGGTGTTCACGCGCATTCAAATTCGGCGCATTTGAAAGTTGCAGAACTGATGGCAGACATTACGCCGCGCGAGATTATGCAAGGGTTTAACGAACTTTTGCCGCACGATATAAATATCTTGAAACTACAAAACGTGGACGAAAATTTTCACGCCCGCCGTGAAGCCGTTTCGAGTGAATATCTTTATCAAATCTCAACCAGAAGAACAGCTTTTGCAAAAAATTTCGTCTGGTGGAACAAAGACAAGATCAACGTCGCTGAAATGCAGATAGCCGCCGAATTGGTCAAAGGCAAGCAGGATTTTGTTTCCTTCGCGCAAGTTGAAGAAGGAAGTAGAGTTTCGACAAATATTTATGTGGAAAAATCGGAAGTTGTTGCCGAAGATAATTTAATATTATTCCGAATTCGTGCCGATTATTTTTTGCCCAAAATGCTGCAAAGATTAGTCGGAAACCTTGCGGAAGTCGGACGCGGAAATCTTTCCGTTCGAGATTTTGAAAGAAATTTGAAATTCAAAACAAGTGCCGCCAGAAAATACTCCGCGCCGCCTTCGGGTATGTTTTTGGAGAAAGTTTTTTACAAAGATGACAAACCAAAGTAAAGAAATTTCGGTGTTATTTAACTTTTCTTTAAATTAGCTCTACTTGCCATTTTCATCCTATTTATCCTAAAGTCAAAGTATAAGAAGTTTTACAAAAATCGAATTGCAGGAGATAAATTGAATGCACAAAATTACAGCAGAAACGGCTGGCGGAATGGTCGCCTTTGAAGTTGAAGATAATAGAAAACTCGTTTTATGTCTGGAAGACAACGGCGTTGATATTTTGCATCGCTGCGGCGGAAATGCGAAATGCACGACTTGCCGCGTCGAGATTTTATCGGGCGATCCGGGCGAAATCGGCGAAGTTGAAAAAGCGATTCTCGCGTCAAAAACCGATTTAGGCGATCACACACGGCTTTCGTGTCAGGTTCGCGTGATGGACGATTTGCACGTCAAAGTCATTCGTCAGGCAAGTGTCGAAGGAATGGACGCGGGTGGCAGACCTGTTGAATAAATAGAAAGTTGGCAGAATTTCTGTCAGCGAATTAATTGAAATAAAGTAAATAAATTTTACGAAGAACAAGGAGAAAAAATGTTTAATAAATTAAAGAGAAAATTAGTAGAACTAGCACCGCTCAATGTTGCAAAAGCGCATTGCGACGGACCTTGCGGAGTTTATGATCCGTCTTCGACGAGAGTTCCGGCGGAAGCGGTTCTTTCGATGACGAAGAAAATTCTCGCTTTGGAAGTTCCGAGCGGCGATGATGCAAAGGCGCGTGCGAAATATGAAAATACGCTTGCGCGTTTTATCGCTATTAAAGAAGAGCAAGCTCAAATTGCCAAAGATGAAGCGTTGATTCTTTGGACGGATTATTTCAAACCGGAACATCTCGAAAAATATCCCGATCTGACAGATATTTTTTGGAAAACGGCAAAACTTTGTTCAGCCTGCAAACAGGAAATCAGCCTCGAACACGCCGAAGATTTGATGGCGCACGTCAAGAAAATCCACGAAATGTTTTGGGACAGCAAAGATCGCAAAGTCGAATGGTACACGGCAAGCTAGTTTTGGATTTTAGATTTTGAATTATGGATTGCGGATTTTCTTTTGATAATTCGCAATCCATTTTAATTTATGAAAGAGTTGCCCGAAGCAAGTTTTTACGACATCGCTTTGATTTTTCTCGGCTATCGTTTTCGCTATATCGTCGAAGGCAATTCGATGTTTCCGATGATGAAAGACGGCGAAGAAGTTTTGGTTGACCGAAACGCGCCCGTAGAAGTCGGCGACATCGTTGTTGCAAAACATCCGATTGAGCAAACTACCGAATTAGTAAAGAGAATCGAGCGAATAAACGAACGCGGACATTATTTTCTCGTCGGTGATAATCTGGAAGACAGCAATGACAGTCGTCATTTCGGCGCGGTTTCGATAGAATATATCAAAGGAAAAGTCGTGGCACGTTTGAGTAGTTAACAATCAATTTTCGAGTTGGATAACAATCTTTGACAATCTTTGATATAATTTTTAATCTTAAATTATAGAGGAGTGAAAATTATTTATGAACGTATCTTTAACACCGGAACTCGAAAATTTGGTGCAGGAAAAAGTTAAATCCGGCAACTACAATTCAGCATCCGAAGTCATTCGTGAAGCGTTAAGACTTTTGAAGGAACAAGACCAATTACGTGAAATTCGCCGCGAAGAAGTTCGCCGCGAAGTGATGAAAGGCGTTGAGCAAATTAGAAACGGCGAATTTACAACATATAATTCGGCAGAAGAAATGGCTGAATCAATTATCAGTCAGGCAAAAAAAAGCAAGGAAGCAAAATAATGCCGAAATTTATTCTTTCTCCGTTGGCTAATTCTGATTTACAAGATATTTGGAAATACATTTCTGAATACAGCGAAACTGCCGCTAATAAATTTATTTTGGATATTTCTAAAAAGTGCGATTTGCTGGCAAATAATAAACAGATTGGCAAACGGCAAGATAGATTTATCATCGAAATGCGAATGTTTCCTTTCAAGAAGTATCACATTTATTATTTCCCGAATGACGAAGGCGTAGAAATCTACCGCGTTTTGCACGGTTCGCGCGATGTCGAAGGTGAATTTGAGGATTATTTTGAAGGATTGAAAGCCTAAAAGAATTAAGTTTTATGATTGAAGAAAAAGTTTTAATAGAAAAATTTATCGCCAACAAAAACGGCACGAGCCGCAAGCGCGAGCGGATTAAAAAATCGTATTGGTTGAATATTTAAATTAATTATTGCTCGTCTGATTTAAAGCCGAATAATTTTTTGTTTATTTGGCAGGTTTTAAGAAAATTGAATCATCAAAATACTCATCAAATGTCCAATTTAGATTTTCTACTTTGAGCCAAAGATATTCATCTTTTTTTTCTGAGAATCTATAATAAAAGACAGATGGAAATTGAGTTCCGTTAAAATCTTTGTATTCTTCCATAAACATAGACATTTCCGGCATATCTACCTTGATAATAAATCCCGTTACCGCATCAAAATAGAAAGTTCTTTCGACACCGTTTGCTGTTTTTTTGATCGTAAAAGCAACTCTTTTATTTACTTTCCGCAAACCGATATATTCTGCATCTGAATATTTTTCGTTACTTTCGCGGATGGTGGAATTTATTTGATTCTGTGCTTTCAATAGTTCTTCCGAAGACAAATCTTCTATCTTTGTATTGTAGCTTCCGTATCCTCCGGTTGAAACTTGTGTTTTTCTCCATGCAGTATTTTTATTGAAACCTTCATAAATGATTTGATCTGTTCTCTCAGCATTTTTAGAGTTTGTAATTTTTAAAACCATATCCGGTTTTTTCATAATTATTCGCATACTTCCTAAATCCTGATATTCATTTTGGAAATAATCTTTACAGCCGGATGAAGTTTGCAGAATTCCTTCAAATCTTTTATCACCCGACTTTTTCAGGTCATCTTCAGACAGTCCGTAGCACATATCTCCTTGGAGTTTCATTTTGAAACCGGAAATTGTTCCACTAAGTTGGTATGTGTCCACAGTATCAGGATATATTTCTTTTCCGCTTACCTCTTTATTTTTCTCCAAAATCTGTTGAATTGATGGACCGGAACTGACGTAACTCCAATAACTCTGGTTATACCAACTCGCCGCAGGTATTTCTACATCTTTATTTACTTCATTTTCAGCGGCGGACATATTGGGATCTATTAAATAATTTCCGCCCGACTTCGTTTGTGAATAAGAAACTACCACTATAAATAAAACTCCAAAAACAAAAAAGCCGATAAGCCATTTAATATAAAGAATATCTGATAGAGAGAAAGAATGTATATTTGCAGACTCTGCTGACTTTAAATAACTTCCGCAATGACGGCAAATTTGTGTTGAGGCAATGTTATTTTGCGTATTGCATTTCCAACAATTAATAGGTTGATAACGCATTCCGGGGTTTTGGTTTTGCATATATTTTTTGTTTAGTTTGGATGTTCGGATATTATATGAATTGAGATTTGAAGAATAAATCAACTGCCTTTTATATTCAGGGCTTTCTCATAAAAATTGAAAACAAGGCGGCAAAGAGTTATTTTTATAGTTTTGCGAAACAGAAAAGTAACCAATTATGCTGCCTTGTCAAGAAAATAGTAGAAGTTTTTTCGAGAAACTGCAACGTGCCGAAGG
>JBBSAX010000181.1:0-10523 GCA_038251885.1 Pyrinomonadales bacterium
ATGTATTTCTTTGCTCAAACTTCCGCATCTGATAATTCCTACGCAAAATCGGCGCAAAACTTATAAAAAGAGGAAAAGGAAATGGAAACCACCGCAATAGGCACGTCTGCCGCCGCGCGTCAGATCGAAGAAGAAACACCGACCACAATGCGCGTATGCAAGCGCAACGGTTCGTTTGAGCCGGTTGATATTAACAAGATCGTCAAAGCCGTTTCGCGCTGTTGTTACGGGCTAAATTCGATTGACGCACTGCGGATTGCGACGAAAACGATCAGCGGTTTGTACGACGGCGCGACGACGCAAGACCTCGATAAACTCTCGATAAACACTGCCGCGAGTCTGATCTTTGAAGAACCGGAATACTCGCGTCTTGCCGCACGGCTTCTGAATAATTACATCGAAAAGGAAGTTTCCAATCAAGAAATTCAGTCATTTTCGCAAAGCATCGCCTTCGGTTTTGAAGAAGGTTTGATTAACGAAAGAACTGCCGAATTCGTCGCGCAAAACAGCCGCAAATTAAACGACACGATAGATCAGACGAAAAACGATCTGTTTGAGTTTTTCGGACTCAGAACCGTTTATGATCGTTATTTGTTGAAAAATCCGACGACGCGAAATGTGATCGAATCGCCTCAGCTTTTCTTTATGCGCGTCGCTTGCGGTTTGTCCGAAACTCCGCGCGAGGCAATTAGTTTATACAAACTTTTTTCAACGCTCGAATATATTCCAAGCACACCGACGCTTTTTAATTCCGGTGCGAAACACGAACAGCTTTCCTCTTGCTTTCTGCTCGATTCGCCGCAGGACAATCTCGAAAGCATTTACGACCGCTACAAACAAATCGCACTTCTTTCAAAATTTTCCGGCGGAATTGGCGTAGCGTATCATCGCGTCCGTTCGCAAGGTTCTTTAATTAAGGGAACGAACGGACATTCAAACGGTATTGTGCCGTGGCTAAAAACTTTAGATTCATCAGTTGCCGGTGTCAATCAATGCTTTGCGCCGGAAACGACCGTGTTCACAGCAGACGGCGTGAAGGAAATCAAAGACGTAAAAATCAGAGACTTGGTTCTGGGACAGAGCGGAAATTACTGTAAAGTTACGGAAAATTTCGTTTATCAGCAAAAAGACGCGATGGTTGAAGTTGATGTCAAACATTCGATAAGACCGCTTCGCGTAACCGCCGGACATCCTTTTTGGGCGATTCAAAATGTTCGCATCGAACAATCTCTCGAACGCATTGCTTCTCAAATAAGTCGCGGCAAACACAAAGCCGAATGGGTTGAAGCCGGAAACTTGAAAAAAGGCGATTACGTCGCGCAAGTCATTCCGCAAGAAATAATTGCGGTTGAAAACTTTATGGAAGAAGATGCGCGATTATATGGAATTTTGCTTGGAGACGGGCATCTTTCAAAAAGAAGCAATGAGTGGGGTGTTTCGGGGAATCCGCAAAATGACACGCATCTCGGATTTGTCCGCGAATATTTGACGAAACGCGGCATTCATTTTTGGGAAACGGGGCGAACGGAAGAAACTTATCTGCAAATTCATTTTTCTTACAGCGAAGGCGTGGCGCGTGAAGCAATTACAGGTCGGTTTGCGGGTTACGGAAAACTGAATCTGCCTTTTACCCGCGAAGATATTTACAATGAGAACGGCGAAAAATATATTTCAAGAAGATTTTCCCATCTTCCCCCCGCGCAAACAAAAGAATTAATTCGCGGACTTCTCGAAACTGACGGCGGAGTCAGTCGCGGCAAGGAAATCTATTTTACAAACACATCGCAATCTTTAGTCGAAGGCTTGCGTTATCAACTTTTAAGACTTGCAATTCCGACTGCCGGACAATATCGTGAGCGTGAAAATTCTCACACGGGAACGCGTTCGAATGGAACGGAAATTAAATTTGAAGGAATTTCCAAAGCCTATGATTTGCGGATTCCGGCTGTTCCCGAAATTGCGGAATTGGTTGATTGCCAGCCGATTGAAAAATGCAATTGGTTTATTTGGCAAAATTGCGTTTGGACTCGCATTCGCTCAAACAAATCAATCGAAAATATTTCGACCGTTCACGATTTGAAAGTCGAAGGCGACGAAACTTATATGACTTCCGCCGCTTTGGTGCATAATGGCGGAAAAAGAAAAGGCGCGTGTTGCGTTTATCTTGAAACGTGGCACGCTGACATCGAAGATTTCCTCGAACTCAGAGAAAATACGGGCGACGATGCGCGTCGGACGCACAATTTAAATACGGCGAACTGGATTTCCGATTTATTTATGAAACGCGTTTCAAATGATGAAATGTGGTCGCTTTTCGATCCGAAAGTCGTGCCGCATTTTCCCGATCTGTTCGGCGAAGAATTTGAAAAAGCATACGTTGAAGCTGAAAAGCAAGAGCTTTATTATAAACAAATTAAAGCCCGCGATTTGTATTCGCGGATGATGAGAGCTTTGGCGCAGACCGGAAACGGTTGGATGACTTTCAAAGATGCGAGCAATTTGAAATCGAATCAGACCGGAAAACCCGAAAATGTCATTCATCTGTCGAATCTTTGCACGGAAATTCTCGAAGTTACAAGCGACGAAGAAACCGCAGTTTGCAATCTCGGTTCGATAAATGCGGCGCGGTATTTGAAAGATGGAAAATTTGATTTTGAAAAATTGTCGAAAAATGTGCGGCTTGCCGTTCGTCAATTAGACCGCGTAATTGATCTGAATTTTTACACGATCCCGACCGCAAAAGCGTCGAATATGCGTTGGCGAAACATCGGACTCGGAATAATGGGTTTGCAGGATGTTTTCTTTCAAATGAGTCTGCCGTTCGACTCCAACGAAGCACGAAAAATTTCGGCGAACATTCAGGAAGAAATTTATTTTGCGTCTCTAACTGCATCATGCGAACTCGCGCAGGAAAAAGGAAAACACGCTGCTTTTGACGAAACGCGCGCGGCAAACGGTGATTTACAGTTCGATCTGTGGAACGTAACGCCTGAAAATGAAGCTCGTTGGACAGAATTAAAAGAAAAAATAAAAGAACACGGTTTGCGAAATTCTCTGATGATCGCCATCGCGCCGACCGCGACGATCGCTTCGATTGCCGGTTGTTATGAATGTATCGAACCGCAGGTTTCCAATCTTTTCAAGCGCGAAACTCTTTCGGGCGATTTCGTGCAAATAAATCGTTATCTCGTGCAGGAACTAAAGAAACAAAATCTCTGGACAAACGAGATCCGCACGAAGATCAAACTTTCCGAAGGTTCGATTCAAGGAATTGCAGAATTTTCAGATGAATTAAAAGAAGTTTTCCGAACAGCCTGGGAAATTCCGATGAAATCTTTAATTGATATGGCGGCGGATCGCGGCGCGTTCATTGACCAAAGCCAATCGCTCAATCTGTTTATGGAAAGCCCGAACATCGGCAAACTTTCCTCGATGTATATGTATGCGTGGCAAAAAGGTTTGAAAACGACATATTATATGCGTTCGCGTCCGGCAACGCGCATCGCGCAAGTTTCGGCAACTGAAACAACTGCCGAAGTCAAAAAGACTTACACCGATGAAGAAGCTCTGGTTTGTTCGCTAGAAAATCCCGACGCTTGCGAGGCTTGTCAATAATTTTTAGGAGAGGAAAAATGTTACTGGATAATGGATTTAATTTAACTTTGCGACCGATGCAATATCCCGAATTTTACGAGATGTATCGCAACGCGATCAAAAATACCTGGACGGTCGAAGAAGTTGATTTTTCGACCGATATGATGGATCTGCGTTCGAAAATGACCGCTTCCGAACGTCATTTGATAAGTCGCCTTGTTGCATTTTTTGCGACCGGCGATTCGATCGTTTCAAACAATTTGGTGCTGAATCTTTACAAACATATTAATTCGCCCGAAGCGAGAATGTATCTTTCGCGCCAACTTTATGAAGAAGCTCTGCACGTTCAGTTTTATTTGACACTTTTGGACACATATATTCCCGATGTAAAAGAGCGTGAACAGGCGTTTGCGGCGGTTGAAAATATTCCTTCGATCAAGGCAAAAGCGGAATTTTGTTTTAAATGGATAGATTCGATCCAAAATCTGGATAAACTCGAAACACGAGACGACCGCCGTCAATTTTTGTTAAATTTGATCTGTTTCGCTTCGTGCATCGAAGGTTTATTTTTCTTCGCGGCTTTTGCGTATGTTTATTTCCTGCGTTCAAAAGGTTTACTGCACGGACTCGCCGCCGGAACGAATTGGGTTTTCCGCGACGAATCGGCTCATATGAATTTTGCGCTCGAAGTCGTCAAAACCGTCCGCGAAGAAGAACCGGAACTTTTTGACGAAACTTTGCAGGTGCAAATATTTGAAATGCTCGACGAAGCCGTAAATTGTGAAATGAAGTTCGCCGAAGATATTTTAAGCGGCGGAGTCGCGGGACTTTCGGTTGGCGATATGCGCCAATATCTCGAATTTGTTGCCGATCAAAGATTGACGATGCTCGGTTTGCCCAAAGTTTATAACGCAAAAAATCCGTTCTCATTTATGGATCTGCAAGACGTTCAGGAACTCGCAAACTTTTTTGAACGTCGCGTTTCCGCCTATCAAGTCGCCGTCGCGGGCGAGGTTTCGTTTAATGAGGCTTTTTAGTATATTTCTCGAAATAATAAATATAAGAGTTTTTTACATAAAATTACTGTTACGGGCGGTGCGGGATTCATTAGAAGTGCAATCGTTTGGCGATTAAACTAATTATCTCGACACGGACGATTTTCTGGCAAATCTCGAAAAATCCGATAAAACCCAAACAATTTTGCATCCCGGCGCGCGTTCGGCAACCACCGAACGCGACTCCGCTTTTATGATGCGGAACAATTACGAATACACGAAAGGGATTTTATGAGTTTGCGCGAGTCGGTCGCTGATTATGTGCAAAATTATTTGATTCCAGAAAAGTTTTTGGACGATTAGGTGAAAAAGTTAATCGAATCTTTTCGGAAGCAGAATTTCCATTGCATCATCAACCGTGACGATTCCGGCAATTTCATTCAGATCATCTAAAACCGGAAGCGCGAGAAGATTGTATTCGGCGATTTTCAGAGCAACTCCTTCGGAAGGATCGTTTGGTTTGGCAAATTGAAATTTCGTACGCATAATTTCTTTCAATTTTACATTTGACTCAACTAAAATAAGGCTTCGGAGTGTTACAACACCTTCGAGTTTCCACGAATTTTCCTCGCTGACGACATATAGGTAATAGATCATATTCGGTGTTTCAGCCATTTCGCGTAGCGCGGCGATCGCTTCGCCAACCGTTAAATCTTTGGGAAAAGTTACGAATTCCGTAGTCATCATACCGCCAGCCGTATCGTGTTCGTAAAACATCAGTTCGGCAACATCGGCTTTTTCTTCGCCTTCCATCAGCGCAAAAAGTTCACGCGCTTTGTCTTCATCCATTTCGCCAAGAACGTCAACTGCGTCGTCGGGCGACATTTCTTCTAAAAGATCGGCGGCGCGTTCATTGTCCATTTCTTCAAGGATTCGCGCCTGATTTTCAGTGGACATTTCTTCGAGCGTGTCGGCGGCGATTTCATCGTCTAAAGATTCGACGATTTCAGTGCGATGAATCGGCGAAAGCGTTTCAGCAAGTTGCGCGATTTCAACCGGATGAAGCCTTGAAAGTTTGTCTTTTGAGGATTTTAATTGGACGGCAACGCTCGATTTTTCGGTAGCTAGATAACCGACATCCGCCCAATCGAGAACTTCGACGGGGCGATTGCTTCCGTAAAAACCCGCAGGCATCAAACGCCGCAGAAAGCCTTGCAAACTGACATCTGCGCCGGAAACGCGCCATTGATTTCCGACCGAAATTATCTGCACATCATTGACGCGAACGACTCTTTTTCCGTCAACGTCAATCAATTGATTATCCAAAACGTCTTTTGCCAGCAAAACCTCGCCTTCGCGCCTTGCAAACGGGCTGAGATCAAGTACACCTGAATTCATTTTTGCGCCGTGTTCTTCGAGTTTTGAGATTTTAGTTTTCGGCATAAAAAAATTTCTCCGCCGAAAACGTGCCACAAGTCCGACGATTGGCGGATAATCTTCTTCGCCGTAACGTACGATTACGTCTTTGATCACGGCAATTTTCTCACCGGCGGCATCGAAAATCGGACGACCCAAGATTTGCGACAAATAAAGCATAATCTAAAGATAAACGAAGTTTGCAAAAGTTTGAAGTTAGAAAAAAATCTATTTTATGATTTTTCGATTATATAATGACATATCCAACTGTTTAACTAATATAATAAACATTGCAAAAACTTATTTAAGTATGTTAAAGTTGTTTTTGGAAATGAACGGTCGTTACATTTTTCAAGCAACAAACCGATCAAATTTCGCGTAAAAGTCGAAAAAACATCCATAAAAATGCAGGTTAGAATCTGCAAACAAATTCCGCTAAACATAGATTTTATGATTCTGAAAATAAAAAATCTTTCTATATTCGCCTTCATTTTCTGCATTTTAGCTTTCAATGCTTATTCCCAACCTCGTCGGACGTTTGATAATTTCGATACATCAAAAGGCGTTCAAGTAGTTACGCCGACAGTTATTCCGCAAGTCAGATCCGAAGAAAAACCGAACAAAAACAAAGATAAAAAATTGGTCAAGAAAACCTCGCAAACGATGAGTGTGACAGATGGCTACGGCGTAAAAGAATCTGCGGCTTACACAAAGATCGTGATGTCTTCGGGTAAATCCTTGAGCGGATTTACGACCGGCGACGCGAAAATTGATTCGTATATCATTGATTCGTGCAAACGCTACAATATTGATCCGATGTTGATCTACGCGCAGATGCATCAGGAATCGGCTTTTAAATTAAAAGCTACTTCGTATAAAGGCGCGAGCGGTTTGATGCAGTTGATGCCGGCAACAGCGCGAAGATTCGGTGTTACAAGCATTTATGATCCGAAACAAAACATCGAAGCGGGAATAAAATATATGCGCTGGCTGCTTGATACTTTTAACGGCGATGTGACCTTAGCTCTCGCCGGCTACAATGCAGGCGAAGGCGCGGTGATGAAATATGGCTGGCAAGTTCCGCCATACCGCGAAACACGCGAATATGTCAGAAGAATTTCGGAGCGTTATAACGCCATCGGAAACCCTTCAAATCTGGCTAAAATGGTGCGGCAAGTTACTAAAGAAGAAGTTGCCAAGATCGAATCAAAAGAAGCCACGCCGCTGACGATCTATGAACCGAATATTTTGACTGTCAGAATGCCCGACGGAAGTATGCGTCTGGTAAGTCAATAATTTGTTCTTATAATTTTTCTCCTCTAGTCTGAAAAGACTTTTGCGGTTGGGATTTTTCCAGCCGCATTTTTTTGTGCATACATATTATTTACGGTATGATTATCTACGAAATTCGGACAAGTTTTATTTGGGAAAAGAATTTGAACTTTGAACTAACATTATGTTTTGCACAAAATGCGGCGCACAAAATTCGGATGAAGCGGTTTACTGCCAAAAATGCGGCAACGTTCTTGAAGCCGAAGAAGAAACTCGCGTCGCCGTTTCGCCGCAAAATATAACAAACAATAATGATGACGAAGAACGGATTTTCTCGATTCATCCGACGTTGATGTTCGTCAAAATCGGCTACGGTTTGGCAGTCTTAGGCTCATTTTTGCTCGTGATTTTGTTGAATCTTTTCGGAAATCTGATCGGCGTAAGTATTCCATATTGGCTTTCGATTCCGGCAGGGCTTTTGCTGCTTTTGATTCCGGCATATTATCACGTCAAACAAAAAATGCTGCGTTATACTTTAACTGATTCAAAGGTTGAGATTGACCAGGGTTTGATCTCAAAAACAACGAGAAATGTGCCGCTTCGGATAATTCAAGATGTAACCGTTTCGGCAACTGTAACGCAAAGAATGCTCGGATTCGGCAACATCGAAATCGAAAATGCTAACGAAACCGACAGTAAAATTATTTTGAAAAATATCAATTCACCGAAAAAATACGCGGAAATTTTGCTCAAGCAAATGAGGCGATTAAACAAATAAGAAACGGGAGGGCAATTATCCCTGCTTCCTTGTAAAAAAGTGAACTGACAAAAGATTTTAGAAGTTAAATATTTTGGGAAACAAGAATTTTTTGAGCCAGTTCGTTTATAGCAAACAGGGATGCTTGCCCTCCCGAATTTTCGCAACTTTAATAATTACTATGAAAACAATATTTGTCACCGGTGGAGCCGGATTTATCGGCTCTGCTTTTATTAAGCTTATTTTAGATGAAACCTCTGATATAAATATCATAAATTTTGACGTGCTGACTTATGCGGGAAATCCTGAAAATTTAAAAGGTTTGGACGAATCGCGCCACAAATTTATCAAAGGCGACATTACGAAAAGAGACGAAGTTCTTGCGGCTTTGCCCGAAGAAGTTGATGCTATTTTCAATTTTGCCGCCGAATCGCACGTTGATCGTTCAATAAATTCGGCGAGCGAATTCGTTCTGACAAATGTTCTCGGAACGCAACTTCTGATTGATGCGGCGCGGGCGAAAAATACTCGCCGTTTCGTGCAAATTTCGACCGACGAAGTTATGGGAACTTTGCCCGAATCAGACGACGCATTTTTTACGGAAAGTTCACCGCTCGAACCGAATTCACCTTACGCGGCATCAAAGGCGGCGGCGGAACATTTCGTTCGCGCGGCAGTTGAGACATTCGGAATTGATGCAGTAATTACGCGTTGCGGCAACAATTACGGGCAAAGGCAGTTTCCCGAAAAATTGATTCCGCTAATGATCTCAAACGCGATGAATGACGAGCCGCTTCCGGTTTACGGCGACGGAAAAAACGTGCGCGATTGGATCTTTGTCGAAGATCATTGCCGCGCAATCTGGGCGGTTTATGAAAAAGGCAAATCCGGCGAAGCGTATAACATCGGCGCGAGAAACGAACGTCAAAATCTCGAAGTCGTTACATCAATTCTCGACGCGCTCGGCAAACCGCATTCGTTGATAAAATATGTAACTGATCGCCTCGGACACGATAGACGTTACGCGATTGACGTGGAAAAAGTCGAAACCGAACTCGGCTGGAAACCTCTGACAAATTGGGAGGAAGGTTTGCAGAAAACAATTCGCTGGTATCAGGAAAATCAAGATTGGGTAAATCACATCCGCAACGGCGAATATCGCAATTACTACAAAAATCACTACGGAATGGAAGTTGGTGCAAGGTGAGTTCAATAAATTTTGAAAGAATTAAATGATGAAATCAGGTTTACCAAAGATGATTTCAAGGAAGTCTTTGCGTTATTTTCAAGTCCGACAACTTTCGAAATAAATCAGATTTATGATTCATCAAATATACATTATTTTAGAGAAATAAATCTTTTGGAAGAATATGAACTTTGTAAAGCAAAACAAGATTTTGCAGTTGACTCTTTACGTGCGGTTTTAATTTTTCTTCATCGCCACGGTTATAAACTAGAAAAAGATGGGAAAATGGGAAATTGGCAAAATATTTTGGAAGAATTTATTGATTAAATGAAGACTCTTATCACAGGCGCAAACGGAATGGTTGCGAAAGCGGCGATTGATTATTGCAAGTCAATCGGCGACGAAGTTTTGCCATTAACGCGACAGGAATTGGATATTTCTGACAGAGCTGCGGTTTTCGATTTATTTGAACGCGAAAAACCCGAAGCGGTTTTGAATTGCGCGGCTTACACTGACGTTGACGGCGCGGAAACTAATCAGGAAATTTGTTATAAAGCAAATGCTTTCGGTGTTGAAAACCTCGCGCTTGCTTCAAAAAAAGTTGATTCGGCATTTGTGACTATTTCGACAGATTATGTTTTTGACGGTGAAAAGCAAGACTTTTACACGCAACGCGACACGCCGAATCCTTTGGACAGCGTTTATTCAAAATCAAAACTCGAAGGCGAGCATTTGGCGCGAAATGCTTACGCGCGTTCGATAATTGTGCGTTCGGGCTGGATTTACGGCAACGGCGGCACAAATTTTCTGAGTGTGATGCACAAACTTCTCGCTGAGGAAAAAAAAATCAAAGCAATCGCAGATTCTTACGGAACGCCGACTTTTGCAAACGATCTGGCAAAGCGTCTGCGAGAGCTTGCGACGCTTGATTTACCCTGCATTTTTCACGTTACAAATTCCGGCGAAGGCACGAGTTATGAAGGCTTTGCGCGGAAGGTCTGCGAAATAAAAGGTTTTGACACAAATCTTTTGGAAAGAGTTTCGAGCGATACTCTGAAACGTCCCGCACCGCGTCCGCAATCATCAAAATTAAAATGTCTTTTCAGCGAAAAGTTCGGACTCAAACCTTTAGAAATTTGGGAAAATTCACTGGCAGAGTTTCTAAAGTGAAAATGTTTAAAAGTAAAAAATAAAAAAGCTGCTTGAATTTATACAAACAGCTTTTTCCCTTTTGACCTTTTTTTTACTCTCAACCTTTTGTATCGTGAATGGAAGCAATTTCATCAACGTCTTCCAATAAAGG
>JBBSAX010000182.1:0-10488 GCA_038251885.1 Pyrinomonadales bacterium
AAACGCGATTACGGAATGGTTTTCACGCCGCATATTGCGAAACGCGAACTTTGGCAAACTTCGGGACACGAACAAAATTACGCCGATTCGCTGTTTGAACCGATGGGAATGCCGGAGAAATTCGGCGAAGATACGGAATTTCGTCTAAAACCGATGAACTGCCCGTTTCACATCGGAATTTATAAATCGCATCCGCGTTCATATCGTGAATTACCTTTGCGTTATGCCGAACTCGGAACGGTTTACCGCGCCGAACTTTCGGGAACTTTGCACGGACTTCTGCGGGTTCGCGGATTTACGCAGGACGACGCACATATTTTCTGCACGCCCGATCAGATTACCGACGAAATCGGCAATTGCGTTGATTTTGCTTACGATGTTTATAAAACCTTCGGGTTTGAAAAGTTCAAAGTCGAACTTTCGGTGCGCGGCGGCGCGGAAAATAAAGGTTATCTCGGCTCTGATGAAGATTGGGAAAAAGCTGAAGTCGCGTTGATCGCCGCTTTGAAAAAACGCGGTATCGAATACGAAAGAATCGAAGGTGAAGCGGCATTTTACGGACCGAAAATTGATATAAAAGTCGAAGATTCAATCGGTCGTTTGTGGCAATTATCTACGGTTCAGTTCGATTTTAATTTGCCGAAGCGTTTTGAAATGGAATATATCGGCGACGATGGACAGAAACATCAGCCCGTGATGGTTCATCGTGCTCTTTATGGTTCTGTCGAAAGATTTTTCGGTGTTTTAATCGAACATTTTGCCGGAGCATTTCCATTTTGGCTTGCGCCCGTGCAAATTACGGTTTTGCCGATTACGGACAGAATCAACGAATACGCCGAAAAAATTGCAATTGAGTTGAAAAAATCGGGCTTTCGTGTTGAATCAAACTTAAAAAGTGATAAAATCGGTGCAAAGATACGCGAAGCCCAACTTCAAAAAGTTCCGTTTATGCTCATTTTGGGCGATAAGGAATTAGAAGAAAATAAAATTGCGGTGCGCGAAAAAGTTACCGGCGATTTGGGTTCGATGACGTTGGAAGAATTTAAAGAGATGGCGCAAAAGTTGAAAGAAACACGCGCTTTGGAAAATGTATAAATCAAAATTTCAAGTTATAAAAAACATTGAAGATTGAACTTGAAACTTTGAACTTAAAAAAATTAGAGGTGGCAATATAGCTAGATATAAAGGAAATCGCACTCCTCGCTTCAGAGGACCGCTGCATCGCACAAATGAAAGAATCAGGATTCCGTCAGTTCGCGTAATTGATGAAGACGGCGAACAACTCGGCGTAATGGATACGCGGGACGCTATCCAAAGAGCGCGGGAATTAGGACAGGATTTGGTTGAAGTCGCGCCGAACGCAAAACCGCCGGTTTGCCGGATTATTGATTACGGCAAATTTCTTTACGAAGAAAAGAAAAAAGCGGCAGAAGCCAAGAAAAAACAGGTTACTCAGCAAGTTAAGGAAATCAAATTTCGTCCGGGAACCGACGATCACGATTACGGTTATCGAATGGAACGCGCTCGCGGTTGGATTGGAGACGGCGACAAAGTTCGCGCCACCATCGCTTTTCGCGGACGCGAAATGTCGCATAGAGATTTAGGTGCTGATTTGCTTGCGAAATTGCGCGATGATTTAGTAGATATTGCAGACGTTGAAGTTACACCGAAGATGGAAGGCTATCAAATGTTTATTATTTTGGTGCCGAAAAAGTCGCAGAAATAGTTTTTAATATAAGAATATAAAAGGAGTTTATAATGCCAAAACTTAAAACACATAAAGGCGCGGCAAAGCGTTTTCGTTCGACTGCCACAGGCAAGTTCAAACGCGGAAAATCGCACGCACGCCATATTTTGACGAAGAAAAGTTCGAAGAGAAAACGCAAATTAGATAAAGATACTTTAGTATCGGAAGGCGATCAAAAAAGAGTTGAAAGAATGTTGCCTTACGGAAGAAACTAGAAAATTATGAATGGTGAATTATGAATGATGAATTAAGTCAAATCTTTAAATTCATAAATAACAAGTAATAATTTACCATTTACGACTGAAAGGAGTGAAAAAATGCCAAGAGCAAAACGTGGAAATAAGCGTTTACATAAACGCAGAAAATTGTTGTCCTTAGCCAAAGGCTTTCGCGGGACAAAATCGAAACTTTATCGTTCAGCCAAAGAATCGGTCGAACGCGCATTAAATTTTGCATATACCGGAAGAAAATTAAAGAAACGAAGTTTTCGCAAACTTTGGATTGTCCGCATCAACGCGGCTTGCCGTCTTAACGAAATGAAATATTCGCAATTTATGCACGGCTTAAAACTTGCAGGTGTCGAACTCGACCGCAAAGTTCTTGCCGATCTCGCCGTCAAACAGCCGGAAACTTTTGCGACACTTGCAGGTCAAGCAAAAGATGCGATTAGCAATAATCAACAAGCGTCGGCTTAAACAAATCGAAAAATTTTGTAATTATTAAAAGCGTTCAAGTTAAACTTTGAACGCTTTATTACTTAATGGAAAGATCAAAACCAAAATATTTTGCCTATTTAACTGCAATCATCGGAATTTCATTGCTGACGTTGGTATTGTATCATCTCCAACCTCAGATAAATCCAATTACGGTTTCCTTAATTCTTTTACTTTTCATACTTTTTACAGCCACATTTTTCGGCAGCAAAACGGCAATTTTGACTTCCCTTTTAGCGATGTTGAGTTTGAATTTTTTCTTTCTCGAACCGGTTGGAACGCTGACGATTTATCATTCCGAAAATTGGATCGCGCTCATTGCCTTTTTAGCAGTTTCGCTAACCGCCGGACAGCTTTCTGCAAAGGCGAAAAAACGCGCTGAAGAAGCTGAAAGACTTTATTCCGAATTGCAAATCGCGTTTAAACAAGCGAGTGAAGCCGAGGCTTTGCGGCAAAGTGAAAAATTAAAATCTGCGCTTCTCGATGCCGTAACTCACGACCTGCGAACGCCGCTAACTTCAATTAAAGCCTCGGTTACAACACTTCTTGAAAACTCAAAAGAGCCTGAAAATGACGAAGATTCGTTAAAACTTAACGACGAAGATTTTAATGAATTTCTCGAAATTATTAATGAAGAAACTGACCGCTTGAATAAATTTATTGAAAATATTGTCGGTCTGGCGAAGATCGAAGCAAATGTTCTGCATCTTAGAAAAAAACGCAGTGAAGTTGAAGAAATCGTCAACAACGCCATCGAACGCGGCAAAAATCAACTCAAGAATTTCCAGATAATAATTGAAATTGATGAAGATATTCCGAGCATTTTCGTAGATGCTCATTCAATTTCGGAAGTCGTTTATACACTTTTAGATAACGCCGCAAAATACTCGCCAAATCAGTTTGAGATCAGAATATCAGCGAAAGAAATTCCTGATAATTTGATCGAAATTTCGGTCGAAGATAAAGGTCGGGGAATCGCACCGGAAATTCGCGAAAAGATTTTCGACAAATTTTTCCGTGCTAATCAAGATGATGTTCACACGACTTCCGGCGGAATCGGACTCGGACTGGCGATTGCTAAAGGAATCATTGAATCACAAGGCGGAAAAATTTGGGCAGAACCGGGACGCGACGAATTCGTCACCAGATTTGTTTTTCAAATTCCAATCGGCGATGATGGAAAAGTAAGATAATATTATTAGATTTTTTCTGTAAAAATGGCTCAGCGTATTTTAATTGTTGATGATGAAGCTCAAATCCGCCGTGTTTTAAAAACGAGTCTGGCGGCTCATCGCTACGAAGTTCGCGTCGCTGCGGACGGCGAAGCCGCGCTTGATACCTTTCACGATGCTAAACCCGATCTCGTAATTACAGACCTTTCGATGCCTGAAATGAGCGGAATCGAACTTTGCCGCGAAATCAGAAAAATCTCTAAAGTTCCGATCATAATTTTATCGGTCAAAGGCGAAGAAAAAACAAAGGTCGAAGCCTTAGACGCGGGCGCAGACGATTATATTACAAAGCCTTTCGGAATGAATGAATTATTGGCAAGAGTTCGCGCCACACTTCGCCGACTTCCCGACCTTGAAGAAGAAAAATCAAAATTTACTGCCGGAGATTTCGAGGTTGATTTAGCCGCGCACACGATCTTTTTAAAAGGTGAAGAAATTCACCTGACACCGAAAGAATTTGAACTTTTAACTTATTTGATGAAAAATCACGGAAAGGTTTTGACGCACAGAGCATTGCTCGGCGCAGTTTGGGGCGGAGACTTTACCGAGCAAAACGAATATTTGCGTGTTTTTGTCGGAAATCTGCGAAAAAAGATCGAACCGCATATTTCAAAGCCACAATATATTCAAACAGAACCATGGGTCGGTTATCGCTTCAATCCTTCAATATAAAAATCTTTATGAAATATTTATAAACTCTTTACTCACCTTTTATAACTTCTTTTCTATTCTTTAATTATAAGGCAACGAACAAAAAATTTTGCGTTGCATAAAAGGATTTAAGAATGGAAGAAATAACAAGACTTAATTCAAATTCACCTGTTCACGAAACTAAAAAATCAAAAAAAGATGCACTCAAAAAGCGTTGGCTTTTGGCGTTATACTTTTGCGGGTTCGGCGGTATTCTCATCGGCTTAGTCGGCTTGTTTTTGAGCGGTTTAGCTTATTTTGAATATATCGAAAAAGGACAACAGGTTCATAAAACCGGAACGGTTCTCATCGTAATATCATTTCCTTTCATAATGCTCGGCGCACACGCCTTAGACAGAATTTTTGAAATTGATCACAAAAAAACAACATAATTTATTCATATAAACACTTTCGATTTTAAGTTCTCAATCATATTTATTAAACTTTTATGGAAACCAGTTATTCAGACATTCATTCAACTTATGCGGACACACAAATTCCGCGCGAAACACCGAAAGGAAATTACCTCTTTGTCCTTTCTCTAGCAGCTTTGGGCATAGTTTACGGCGACATCGGGACTTCACCGCTTTACGCTTTGCGCGAATGTTTTCACGGTCCACACGCGATTGCGCCGACCCCGGCAAATATTCTCGGCGTTTTATCTTTGATCTTCTGGTCTTTGATAATCGTAATTTCGATTAAATATTTGGTTTTCGTCGTTCGGGCGGATAATCACGGCGAAGGCGGAATTCTTTCATTAGCCGCACTTGCAACGCCGATCAAACCTTCGGGTAAAACTGAAAAAATGATTCTGCTTGCGCTCGGAATCTTTGGTGCCGCATTACTTTACGGCGACGGCGTTTTGACTCCCGCGATCTCGGTTTTAAGTGCGGTTGAAGGTTTAACGGTCGCAACTCCGCTTTTAACTCCTTATATCGTTCCGATCACGATTGCCATAATTGTCGGTTTATTTTTGCTGCAAAAACGCGGAACTGCCGGAATCGGAAAAATTTTCGGACCCGTAACGCTTGTCTGGTTCGCGGTTTTGGCAATTTTGGGAATCATTCAAATATTTCACTTTCCGCAAGTTTTATCTGCTATAAATCCTTTTCAAGGTTTTTCATTTTTCGTCAGAAACGGCTGGCAAGGCTTTATAATTCTCGGTTCGGTTTTCCTCGTGGTAACAGGCGGCGAAGCACTTTATGCAGATATGGGGCATTTCGGAAAAAAACCGATTCGCCTCGCCTGGTTTGCTATCGTGCTTCCTTCATTATTGCTGAATTACTTCGGGCAAGGCGCACTTTTGCTCGAAAAACCCGAAGAAGCAGTTAATCCTTTTTACCATCTTGCTCCCGAATGGGCATTGTATCCGATGATAATTTTGGCGACACTTGCCGCGATCATCGCTTCGCAAGCCATAATTTCCGGCGCATTTTCCTTGACGATGCAAGCAGTCCAACTCGGAATTGTTCCGCGTCTGAAAATCACGCATACATCAAGCAAAGAATACGGACAAATTTATCTTCCGGCGATCAATTGGGCGTTGATGATCGGATGTATTTTGGTCGTTATCGGTTTTCACACTTCAAGCAATCTCGCCGCCGCTTACGGAATTGCCGTAACTTCGACGATGGTTATCACGACGATTCTGTTTTACGTCGTTGCCCGTAACCTCTGGAACTGGAGTTTTCTGCCGACTGCCGCGCTTTGTTTAACTTTTGCGATTATTGATATTGCATTTTTCGGGGCAAATATTATTAAATTTTTCGATGGCGGTTGGTTTCCGCTCACTCTTGCTGCAATTATTTTCTTGTTGATGACGACTTGGAAAAAAGGTCGAAGCATTTTGACGGCGAGAATTCAGGAAGAAACCGAACTTCTGGAAGTTTTTCTGCAAAGAGCCGAACGTAAGAAATTTCCGAGAGTTCCGGGAACGGCTATTTTTATGAATGGCAATGCAACCCGAACTCCGCCCGCGCTGCTTCACAATCTCGAACACAATAAGGTTTTGCACGAGCGAATAATATTTTTAACCGTAAAAACCCGCCCGATTCCTTATGTTAATGATTTCGAACGCGTCAAGATCGAAGTTATGGGAAGCGGTTTCAGTCGCTTAAAAGTTTATTACGGCTATATGGAAAAGCCGGATATTCCTGATATTTTATCAAACATCACACAACCCGGTTTTGTCTTTAAACCCGAAGAAGCAACATATTTTCTTGGACGCGAAACAATTATTGCAACGAAAAAGTATTCAGGAATGGCGCGATGGCGCGAAAAACTTTTTGCACTCCTTTCAAAAAATGCCAGAAGCGCGACTTCATATTTCCGAATTCCGCCCGATCGAGTTGTCGAACTCGGCGAACAAATTGAAATTTAAGAAATAGCACACAGATAAACACGGATTGGGCGGATTTGCACGGATTTTATTTAAATAATCGGTAGTGTCCCAAAAGTAATGCTGATGTTTATTTTTTATGAATTGCCGTCGTGCTTCAGCGGACGGGAAAAGATGAATTAGATTACAGGCTTTAGCCAAATATCAAACAAAAGAAAAGTCCTTAACTGCTTTAGCTAAAGCATTTTGGATGATTGATATTTTATTTTTGTTTGGCTCAAGCCGATTGTCTTGTCATCAAATTATCCGTCGGCTAAAGCACGACGGCAATTCATAAAGCGTTACTTTTGGGACACTACCAAATAATTATCCGCAAAAATCCGCTTCATCAGCGTTTATCTGTGTGCTATTTCTTTGTTTCGTTTTTAATTACAAAGTAAATCTGAAATTCCCCTGATTGTTCACTTTTGCCTTTTTGTTGTAGAATTTTCAAAGTATGAATGAGGCAAAAGAACAGATAGAATTAGCTCGAAAAGCGTTTGAGCAAGAGTTTGAACGCTTTGACAAATTACACGCTTCAAACGGCGAATTATCTTTAGCGGAAGCTGAAAATTTAACAAAAGATTTAGGCGACATCCGCATCAAACACACCGGAAAAAAATCCGTAATTTCAGGCTTAAACCGTCTTATCGGTCAAGTTCCGCCGGAAGAACGCGCTGATTTCGGTAAATTGATTCAGATTTTGAACGCGGAAGTTAATCAATCAATTTCCGAAGCTGAAAATACTCTTAAAACTTTTATCGAATCAGCCAAAACCGAGCGCGAAAGATTGGACGTAACACTTCCCGGTCGCCGTCCGCGCGTCGGACATCTGCATCCGATTACGCTCCTTCGTCAAAAGATCGAAGATATTTTCGTTTCATTAGGTTACGCGATTGAAGACGACCGCGAGATCGAAACGGATTATTACAATTTCGACGCGCTGAATATTCCCGAAGGTCATCCCGCACGCGAGTCGCAGGATACTTTCTACACGACAAACGGTTTTGCGCTTCGTTCGCAGACTTCGACGGTGCAAATCCGCGCAATGCAAAGACGCGGCGCACCGCTCAGAATCATCGCTCCCGGCAGAGTTTTCCGCCGTGACACGCCCGATATGACGCATACGCCGATGTTTCACCAGATCGAAGGTCTGTGCGTGGACAAAGGAATCACGATGGCGCATCTCAAAGGCACGGTTCACGAATGGCTGCGGCGACTTTTCGGCAAAGAAACCGAAATCCGTCTGCGTCCGAGTTATTTCCCGTTCACCGAACCGAGCGCGGAGTTCGATTTTTCCTGCTTCAAATGCGGCGGCACAGGCATTTTTGAAAACGAAAGATGCCGCCCGTGCAAAGGCTCTGGCTGGATCGAACTCGGCGGTTCGGGAATGGTGCATCCGAATGTCTTACGCGCCTGCAATGTTGACCCGACCGTCTATTCCGGCTTCGCCTTCGGCTTCGGCTTAGAAAGAATGTGTTCACTAATGTATTCGCTCGACGACATTCGCCTGATGTTCGAGAACGATGTCAGATTTTTGGAGCAGTTTAAGTAATGGAAAATACTCCAGAAACATTGAGAAACTATATTTTGGCTTATAGCGCAATTGTAGCCACTTTGAGTTTGTTAGTGGCGTTTTCTGCACTGATTTTTTCATTTTTTAATTTTAGGAGAGATAAATACAAAGTCTTGATAGATTTAGATTGGGACAATGGAAAACGATATGAGGGGATGCGTTCAAACATAAAAGAAACTTGGGGAGCAATAACAGTAAGAAATATTGGTCGTCGTCCCGTTTATATAACTTTAGTTGGTTTAAAATATCCTGATGATGAAGTTGTTTATAATTTATTAAGTGAAGAAAATTCGGAAGGAATAAAACTTCAAGAACATGATAAACCTATTAATATTAAAGTGCCTCAAGATCAACTTTTAAAAAAGTATTCCCAAGTGTGGAATAAAATATATGCTGTGGCTTATGATGTTTCGGGTAAAGAGTATAAATCTGAAAAGCCATGGTCAAAACCTTCTTGGGTTGATTAACTATGAGTTGGGCAACACCTTACATTGCAAAATTGAAAAACGGCGAAACTGTGCAGTTTCGTCCGCGCGGACATTCGATGAAAGGCAAAATTGAATCGGGACAACTTTGCACGGTTGAGCCGATTTTCAGTTTTGCTGAACTCGCAAAAGGCGATATTGTTTTGTGTAAAGTCAATGGCAGTCAATATCTGCATTTGATAAAAGCGATAAACGGTTCGCGTTTTCAAATCGGTAACAATCGCGGACGCATCAACGGTTGGGTTGGAACGAATGCGATTTTTGGAAAGTGCGTTAAAATTGAAGATTAGGTTTTAAATGAAAATTCTTGTAACAGGCGCGACAGGTTATATCGGCGGACGGCTGATTCCGGTTTTGTTGGAAAAAGGCTATGACGTGCGGGCGTTTGTGCGTGATCCGAAGCGTTTACGCGGGAAAACTTGGTTTAATGATGTCGAAGTTGCGACGGGCGATTTGGAAGATTTGGAAAGCATCGAAAGCGCGTTGGAAGGCATTGATGCGGCTTATTTTCTGGTTCACGCGATGTATGAAGGCGAGGATTTTGCGGAACGCGAGAAACTTTATGCCGAAAATTTTGCAGACGCGGCGAAAGATATTGAAAAAGTAATCTATCTTGGCGGACTTCTGCCCGAAGATGAAGCGATTTCGGAACATCTGCAAAGCCGCGCGAATGTTGGCGAGATTTTGCGGAAAAACGGTAATACAACTGAGTTTCGAGCCGGTCCGATCATCGGTTCGGGTTCGGCTTCGTTTGAAATGGTTCGGTATTTGACGGAACGAATTCCGATAATGGTCGTCCCGAAATGGGTAAAAAATCCGGTTCAGCCGATAGCTGTCAGAAATGTCATCGAATATTTAACCGCCGCGCTTGAAAAAGAGCCTTTGGGAATCGTCGAAATCGGCGCGGACAGACTTCCCTTTCGCGGAATGATGGAGATTTTCGCCGAAGTTCGCGGACTCAAACGAATCATTATTCCCGTTCCGGTTTTAACGCCTTTGCTTTCGGGTTTGTGGGTTGGACTTATCACGCCAATCCCGAATTCTCTTGCCGTTCCGCTCGTTAAAGGAATTATCAATCCGGTTTTGGCTGATACGGGAAAAGCGTTTGAAAATTTTCCCGAAGTTAAACCTATGCCTTATCACGAAGCGGTGAAACGGGCGTTGGAAAAAATCGAACAAAAAGCGACCGAAACGCGCTGGGCGAATTCTTTCAGAAAAAGCGAAAATTATAAACTGACCGATGATGAAGGTTTAATTAAAGAAGTTCGAACGGTTTTGACGGATGCAAAACCTTCTTCGGTTTATAAAAGTTTTACGAGCATCGGCGGTGATAAAGGTTGGCTTGCGTGGAATTGGGCTTGGAAAGTGCGCGGTTGGATGGATTCGCTGGTCGGCGGTCCCGGACTTTCGCGCGGTCGTCGTCATCCGACGGAAGTTCAAGTCGGCGAGGTTTTAGATTTTTGGCGAGTTGAAGATTTAGAAGAAAACAGATTTATTCTTCTTCGCGCCGAAATGAAAGTTCCCGGCAAAGCGTGGCTGCAATTTGAAGCTGTTCCGAAAAACGGGCAAACGGAATTGATTCAAACCGCGATCTTTGCGCCGAAAGGTCTTTTCGGATTTCTCTACTGGTACACATTTTATCCGGCGCATTTTTTTATTTTTCAGCAA
>JBBSAX010000183.1:0-10404 GCA_038251885.1 Pyrinomonadales bacterium
GATTAGATTATTTTGACAATCAAAGGCAGAAACGCGAGTGCAAACGAGCGTGTCAACCCCCGAACTTTTGGCACGCTCCCTCGCGGTCGCGTTTCTGCCTTTTTTGTCAAGATAACCTTACTTAAATTTGTTGGGGTGCTAAAATACCTGTTACAAAATTGTTTTGCTGTTCGATTACTTTGGGTTAAAATAAATTTGAGGTTAAAAAATGAGTGGAATAAAAACAATCAGCGTCGAAAAAGATACTTGGATTTTGGAAGTGCCGCCCGAAGTCTGCGAAAAAGAGGGTTTTGCAGATGGAACTTTGATTAGTCTGACGCTGAAAAATGATTCGATTTCCGGTATTTATCTCAAACCTGATAAAGCAATTGATGATTTTGTTGACAAAATAATCGAAGACGAGAACGAATATTTCGAGGAGATAAAACGCATTGGCGACTGAAACCGTCTATATTCAATATGAAGAAGCAGTTCTGATTCATTTTTCCTTAATGCGAAAACTCGGCGAAACCCGTTACGGAGTTGACCATCGCGATTTGATCGAATCGGCTTTAGCCGTCGAATCAGACAACTGGAAAGTGGACGAAATCGAAAACTGGCTGCGAAAGCGAGTCGCAAAAACCATATATTAAAAAATTTTGCCAAACTTTAGAACGATGCTAGAATTTGTTTTGAGGTTAGATTATGTTAGAAACTTCAGAAAAAAAAATATCGAAGAATTATGACAGTTGTATTGTCGAAGTCCCGAAGGAATTTGCTTTGGCTAATGGATTTCCAGAAAAATGTTTTGTCAGTTTGACTCTGCGAAACGGAAAATTGGATTCGGAAATTGTCGAATACTCAGACCAAGACGAGCGAGAAGTTGAAGAATTTATCAATGATTTTCCAAGTCTTAACGAGGCGTTGAAACAGGTTGGCGACTGAAAGTTTTGTTTATCTCACCGTCCAAGAAGCCGTCAAATTTCACGTTCTCTATATGCGGAAACTCGGCGAAACTCGCTTTGGAGTCTTTGATTAGAAACTTGATCGAATCCGCGTTGGCTCGCCCGAAAAACGCCCCAAATTACGAAAACACCGACATTATTCGCCAAGCCGCGACACTCTGTTTAGGCTTAATCAAAAATCATCCGTGGGAAGGTGGAAACAAACGCACCGCAACATTTCTGACAAATCTATTTTTGAAAAGAAACGGCTGGAAGCTAGAAACGAACACATCTGAAATTGTCGAAATGGTCATCGCCGTCGAATCAGACAAATTGAAATTTATTTCTATATACTTAATAATAAATTCTCAACAACTTTTTAACAGTAAAATTTCATAACAGATTTTGGCAAATAATGAATAATAACTTATCTGTAAGCGACGAACTTTCAAAAGACGAAATATATGAAATGTATTTTGATCAAGAGAATAAAAACGGCTCGAAAAAAGCGAAGGAAAGTAAAAAAACATCAGAGGTTAAATTACGGTTTATAGATTTATTCGCAGGCATCGGCGGAATTCGTTTAGCTTTCGATCCTTACGGTAAATGTGTTTTCAGTTCCGAGTGGGATAAAAACTCGCAGTTGACATATATTGCCAATTTCGGCGAAAGACCGCACGGCGACATCCGACCGTTTCTTGAAAAAGATATTCCCGAACATAATATTCTGCTTGCAGGTTTTCCGTGTCAGGCATTCAGCGTGGCGGGTTATCGAAAAGGGTTCAAAGATACACGCGGAACATTGTTTTTCGATATTGAAAGAATTTTGGAATTTCACAAACCCGAATCTTTTTTGCTCGAAAACGTCAAAGGTTTGGTCAATCACGACGGCGGGGAAACATTTAAAACCATTAAAGGCATTTTAGATAAGGAATTGAATTACGAAGTTTTCGCGCAGGTTTTGGATTCGAGAAATTATGCAAATGTTCCACAGACAAGAGAGAGAATTTTTATCGTCGGATTTAACCGCGATAAAGTCAAAAATTACGGCAAGTTCAGTTTTCCCGAAAAAATTCCGTTGACAAAAACGATTCACGATTTTCTCGACGCGGACAAGAAAGAAGACAAGTATTATTATCATCCGGCGCATAGATATTACGGCGAATTGAACGAGATGATTACAAAACGCGACACGATTTATCAATGGCGCAGGCATTATGTCCGCGAAAACAAAAGTAATGCGTGTCCGACATTAACCGCAAATATGGGAACAGGCGGACACAATGTGCCGATCATCCGCGATGATTTCGGAATTAGAAAATTAACGCCGAGAGATTGCTGAAATTTTCAGGTTTTCGTCGCGTAGCGACAATTGAATTTAGCCGTGCGTTTCAACGCACGGAACAAATGCAGAATGAACCGCGTCGCGTCAGCGACGATTGAAAAAAATATGGCAAACACATATTCCCAGTTGTTTTTTCATCTCGTTTTCAGTACCAAAAACCGCGACGATTTTATTTATCAGGAAATAGAAAGCCGTGTCTGGTCATATATCGGCGGAATTGCCCGAAAGCATAATTTAACGGCTTTACAAATCGGCGGAATTGAAAATCACATTCACGCTTTAATCATTTCAAAACCAACCATTGAACCGAGTTTGATTCCCAAATGGCTAAAAGGTGAATCGTCAAAATGGATTCACGAAGAATTTTCTGATTTACAAAGATTCGCGTGGCAAGACGGTTACGGAATGTTTTCCGTTAGTAAATCAAATGCACCAAAAGTAATCGAATACATTAAATATCAGCGTGAACATCATTTGAAACATAGTTTTGAAGACGAATACATCGAATTATTAAAATTGCACGAAATTGAATACGATGAAAAATATTTATTCGGATAATTCAATCGTCGCTGACGCGACCTGAATCATTTATGTATGCTGACCGTGCGTTGAAACGCACGGCTAAATTCATTAAATCGCTACGCGATTAATTAAAAAAGACAAATATGAAAAATGAAAGTATTTGGGAAAAAGCAATTATCGAAACGATTGATGAAAATGACGGTACAGCAGATTTACAAACAATTTATCAAGGTGTTCGTCGAAAAATTACCTATAACTCGAATATAGATTTTGAACATAGTGTTCGTGGATATTTGAGTAGATTAAAAAACTCTAAAAAGACTCTCACCCAAAATGAATACGGAAACTATTGTTTTAACTCAAAAAATAAAAGTAATCGGCACGAAAACTATGAGATTCTCAATCTTATCGGCTATGGTTTGGCAAAGTTCGATAAACAACTTATCAAACAATTCGGCTTTACGACTAAAACGGATTTCTACGAGTTTTTAGTTAGCAGAGATATTGCCGAAACATCAGGAACCATAAAAAACCGGCAAGATTTATTCGATCATTTTTTCGATAACGGTCGTCGCGGTTGGTGGCAAAAAGGCGATGCTTATATTCATCGAAAATTATTGCTTGATAGTCTTTACGGAAATGAGTCGGTCGAATCTTACGCGAATATCATCAAACTTTTTCTGCAACAAAACTTTAAAGTTACCGAATATAAACCGATTGTAAAACCGATTACACAATCGAAGTTTCGCCAAATGCAAGAAACGGGTTTAGAAGCCGAGTTGTTTTTTATGAACAACTACAAGTTGATTTCTACCTTTGAACGCGGCAGCATTGAAGATGCACGGCTTTTTGGTGACGGTTATGATTTTCAGTTGAATTTTGCCGATGAAGGTTTTTATTTAGCAGAAGTCAAAGGTTTGAGAATTGAAACGGGAAGTGTTCGTTTTACGGAAAAAGAAATTATTCGTGCCGAAGAACACAAGAATAATTATTTTCTCGTTGTTGTCAGCAATTTAATCGAATCACCGCAATTCTCAGTAGTCGAAAATCCGATTAAAAATTTGAAACTCAAACGCCAAGAACGAAACCAAAAGCCTGTTATTGAATTTTTATCGGAGAATATCAAATGGCAACCTTGGAACAAAGATTTGAATGGCTGAAAGAGATTTTAGAAGAAAAACCTGAAGATTTTGCGGATTATTATAAAGATGATTTTGCTAATTATCTGGACATCGAATATTTAGAGGTGAAAAACCTTGCAAAATTTTTAGGCAAAAAATTCAGCGATTTTAACAGATGCGAAAATAAGGAAGATGTTCGAGAATTGGTTAATAAGATTACAAGTTATATTGTGATGCACGCACAGATTGAAGAAATAATTGCCGATTATTTGGCATAACTTTTACACATCGAAGCGAGAATATGTCGCGTATTCGAAGCGCGAATACTAAACCGGAGATTATTGTCCGTTCGCTTTTGCATCGGCTTGGTTTTCGTTTCCGCAAAAATGTCAAAACTCTCGCGGGCAAACCCGACATCGTTTTGAAAAAACGTAATGCGATTGTTTTTGTTCACGGCTGTTTCTGGTATCAGCACAAAGGATGTAAACGCTCGAACATTCCGAAAAGCAATCAGGATTATTGGAAACCGACACTCGAACGCAATGTTCAGCGCGACAAACAACACGCCGAAGAGTTGAAAAAACAAGTTTGTCGGTTTTCGTGAAGTTACAGGCAAGACATTCACAACAGGCAAAATTTGATTCAGACTGCTGGAACTTAAAACTAAGACAGGACGAGTTTTCCCCTGCTCAGAACCTAGAACGGGTTATAGATTGGCAAGCCAGATTTCCCAACGGTCAACTTTCATTTGTCAAAATCCGTATGCCCGAAATCGTTCATTGTTTCGGTTAAATCTGCCATAAAGAGTTCATCTTTGACAGCTTCACGCATTTGCTTGATTCGATCATCTTCCTTTTTTGAAGCGATTTCTTTTAGATAAACTTCGACCGAAACGCCTTTCAAAGCTGACTCTTTCAAAATTTTATCGGCAACTGCGGGATTTAATTCTAAAACTGATGACATAATAAAACTCCTCGTGGCTAATTCTAACAGATTTATAAATACATAAACAAGATTTACGGAAAATTCAATTTACTTTGTTTTTGCACAAAAAAAGCCCAAAGTCTTTCAACCTCGGACTAATTTTGAACTTTAATTCTTAAATCTTAAATTAGAAATTATAAGCATTCGCTTTGATCAAACCGTCGGCGATTCTTTGTCTGGCGGCGATTGTGTTCATTGGCGAATTGTTTTTTGTGAAACGCTTTAAGGCAACAAGCATCATTTTTAGTTCGTCGCCCGTCGCAAATCCCGCAATGGTGTTTTTCGCGGTTGCTTCGACTCTTTGAATCGCGTCGTTGCAGTAAACTCCGGCGGCATCAATGTATTTTGCAGCGGCTTCTTCGCCGGATTTTTCGGCGAGTTTTTTCGCCCGCAGACAAGCGGTTTCCATTTGATAGGCTTCCATAATGATGTCTGCACAGCCCATTAAGATTTCCTGCTGTTTTTGGATTTCGGTCATATATTTCTGCGCCGCGCTGCCTAAAACCATCAGCGCAACTTTTTTTGCATTTCGCGCCAGTTTTAATTCGGTTGCGAGCAAACCTTCATCTTCGTCAAACGACATTTGCGGATTTAAGATTTCGTCCTGCAAAGCCTTTGCCGCTTGGAGAAGTCCGAGTTTGCCTTTCATCGCGCGTTTTAATAATTGTCCCGGAATGAGCATACGGTTGATCTCGTTCGTGCCTTCAAAAATGCGGTTGATGCGCGAATCACGATACGCTTTTTCCGCCGGATAATCCGCCGAATAACCGTAACCGCCGTAGATTTGCACCATTTCGTCAACGACATAATCGAGTGCTTCCGAGCAAGCGACTTTGTTGATCGAAGATTCGACCGCGTATTCTTCAATCGAGCGCAATTTCTTTTCCTTGTCGCCGCCGTCTTCGCCGATCAGCGCGTCAATCATTCCGACCGTGCGATACGTAATTGATTCGGCAACCCAGGTTCTGATCGCCATTTCCGCCAATTTATGTTTGATCGCGCCGAAAGACGAGATCGGTGTATTAAATTGTTGACGTTCGTTTGCATAACGAATCGCGTCGTGCAAAGCCAATTTCGCGCCGCCCGTCACGGATGCGCCGAGTTTGAAGCGTCCGACGTTCAAAATGTTAAAAGCGATCTTCGCGCCGTCGCCGACGTTTCCGATCAAATTTGTTGCGGGAATTCTTGCATCAGACAAAATCAAAGGCGTGGTTGAAGACGATTTGATGCCCATTTTATGTTCTTCATTTCCCGGACGGCAATTTTCACTTCTCGGAACGACAAACGCCGAAAACTTTTCTTTTTCGCCGTCAACTTTGGCAAAAACGATATAAACATCGGCAAACCCGCCGTTTGAAATCCACATTTTTTCGCCGTTCAAAATGTATTCCGTGCCGTCTTCCGAAAGTTTCGCGCTACATTTCGCGCCTAAAGCATCAGAACCGCTTCCTGCTTCGCTCAAACAATAAGCCGTAATGACTTCGCCCGAAACGATTTTCGGAATCCACTCGTTCTTCAATTCTTCCGAACCGAAATAAAGAATCGGCAAAACTCCAATCGAAGTTTGCGCTCCAAAAGTCGTGCCGAATCCGCCGCCGCGCCCAACCGCTTCGGCGATAATTACGCCTGAAACCTGATCTAGTGCCGCGCCGCCCAATTCTTCGGGAATATTCGCGCCCAAAAGTCCCAGATCGCCCGCCGCTTTGACCAGATCACGCGCGATTTGCCAGTTATGTTTTTCCATTTCTGGAATAACTGGGTGAACTTCATTATCCACGAATTCGCGGATCGTTTCGCCGATCATTTTATGTTCTTCCGTAAAATCTTCGGGCGTAAAAATCTCGCTTGCCTCGCGGTCTTCGATCAAAAACGCGCCGCCTTTTATAAAATCTCTTTCCATCTGTGCATCCATAATTTTTGCTCCTTTTAATCACCACAAGAACACAAAGGACACAAAGCTTTTAAAAACAATTTTTGAAAATTTTTTATTAAAATCCGTGTTCATCTGTGTAAATCTGTGGTTAAATTTTTTTGAAAATATCTTCGTGTCTTTTTGTGTATTTGTGGTGAATTTCCTAATCCAATCGCTCGAAAATTCCTGCTGCGCCCATTCCGCCGCCGACGCACATTGTCACCATTCCGTAACGTCCGCCGGTGCGTTTTAATTCTTGTAAAACTGTTGCGGTCAATTTCGCGCCCGTGCATCCAAGCGGATGACCGAGAGCAACCGCGCCGCCGTTGACGTTGACTTTTGCGGGATTCATTTCGAGAACTTTCATGACTGAAAGACCTTGCGCGGCAAACGCTTCGTTTAATTCGATAATGTCAATATCTTCGAGTGTTAATCCGGCTAACTTCAATGCTTTCGGAATCGCATAGACCGGACCGATGCCCATTTCTTCGGGCAGACAACCTGCCGTTGCAAACGAAACGAAACGTGCGAGCGGTTTCAAACCGAGTTCGTTCGCTTTCTCCATAGACATCACAACCGTTGCTGCCGCGCCGTCTGACATTTGCGAAGAATTTCCCGCCGTTACAGTTCCTTTTGCGTGAAAAACGGGACGAAGTTTCGCCAAACCTTCAATTGTTGAATCAAAACGCGGACCTTCATCGGTGTCGAAAACGACTTCTTTGCTTCGGACACGACCGCTTTCGTCCACTTCGTCAACGCGCACCGAAAAGGGAATTATCTCGTCTTTAAATCTGCCTTCTTTAATCGCCGCCGCCGCTTTTTGATGCGACGAAAGCGAAAATTCATCCGCTTGTTCGCGCGTGATTTCGTATTTCTTCGCCAGATTCTCGGCGGTCAAACCCATATTCAAATAATAATCCGGGTAATTGTCCGCCAAAGCCGGATTCGGACGAAATCCGTTGCCGCCCATCGGAATCATTGACATCGTTTCCAAACCGCCCGCAATAATCACGTCCGCGCCGCCCGTGCGAATTCTGTCCGCCGCCAGCGCAATCGTCTGCAAACCGGACGAACAATAACGATTAACCGTCATCGCCGAAGTTTCAACCGGAAGTCCGGCTAAAATCATCGCCGTCCGCGCGACATTCATCCCTTGCTCGGCTTCGGGAAACGCGCAACCCATTATCACGTCGTCAATTTCATTGACATTCAAACCTTCGACGCGCTCAATCGCGCCTTTAATCGCCGCCGCGCCCAAATCATCAGGACGCGAATTTTTCAAAGTCCCTTTCGGTGCTTTCCCAACCGCCGTCCGCACGGCTGATACGATAACTGCTTCTTTCATAATTTTTCTCAACTTTTAGGAATTGTTATTTTCTGACTTTTCTTTATATTCTTTCGCCAATTTCGTTATTTCATCAATCACTGATTCGTAATTTTCACGCGCAAAGCTAAATTTAATTTCTTCTGGAGGTTGGTAACCGCCGGAAGGAAAAAATACCTTAAGATCAACAAAATCCTCACTTTTTTCTAATTCAGCTTGTGTGCTTCCACATCCAGCGTGTCCACAAATACAAACTCCAAGTAAGTAAAGTTTTTTACCTTCATAATTGATTTCATAAGGCAGGTTTTTTTCGCTTTCTTCGAAGTGTTCATTTTCGCTCTCATCAAAATAATAATGAGGAATTGCTTTTTCATCTGAAATCAATTTCTTAATTGATTCACCATCTACAAATAGTTCAAACCATAGTTTTGGAAAACGATTACCTTTCTCTTCTTCTGTTTGAAAACTGAGTTTATTTACTTTCATAAACTTTGATTCAAAATTTTCCGTTCCTCAATTCGCGCTGCGTTGTTAATTTGCAAAAGCCGAATCGTCGCTCGCACGTTTGGCGTTAAGCCGATAAAAATTCCGTTTTCAATTCTGAAGTGTTAGCTCCAAACGTCCATTCGCGGATTGAAAAGCGGCACGATTCAGGTTGTTTTATGCTTTCTTAAATTCTTCCCAATCCAATTCCAAATCCTTCACGATCCCGCGAATCGTTCCGCCTTTCAAATCTTTGCTTCCCCAATCCGGCACGGGAACGGGCGCAACGGTTTTCGCGTTCGGGTTATACCAATTTCGATGCGAACCTTTTCTTTTGTTCAACAATTCAATGCAACCGAGTTTCTTCAATTTTTTCGTAACTTCCCGATATTTCATGCCGCTTTTAACTGAATAATCGTGTCGGTCAAAAACGGCGCGTTTTTGTTCATCGGCTGCAAAACTTCCGGCAAAGGCAGATTCATTTCTTCGTAACCTTCAATCAAAGCCTCAAGCGCATCCGTTACGTTTGGAATAATTTCGTCAACAGTATCAGCTTCGGTTATCAACCCGCGCAAAATCGGACAAGTAATCGTCCAACCGCCTTCCGGCTGCGGCTCTAAAACAAGCGGCAATCGATAAATATTTTCTGTGATTGTTTCATTCATAAATTTTAAGATTTCCTATAAATTACCAAAAATTCAAAATCTTTTTTAATTTAAGTAATCGGACAAAATAATTTTAAGGAAGTTCTGAGTCCCGCATTTATGCGGCTTCTCCGCCGCGCTTCGCTGGCGGTTTCCGCCTGAAGGCGGGACTCAAAACGAAGTCGAACATTTTTAATTTAATTTTGTTTCATTACTTATCATTGCTTCGGCTTTTTTCTTAACGATTTTCAGCATCTCGCGTCTGATCAAACCGCTGAACGGCTGAATAAATGTCCAGTAAAATCCGAAACTTCGGCGGCTTTCGTCGTCGAAACAGCAGATGCGCGTTTCAGTTGTCAGGCATGTTTCATTTTCGTTTTCGTCAACCGAAAAATTCCAGACTGCTTTGGCAAAACCTTTTTCTTCAAATTCGCGGAAATTAACCGAATTAACCTTTTGCAATTTTCCCGTCAGCGTCCAAAATTTTCCCGCCAGACCGAGCAGAAGTTCGTCGTCGCGTTTGCCCAAAAATTCAAAATTCGTCTTCCGCAAATCGCGCAGACGCATTTTCGCGCTCGGCATTCCGCGCAGAAACATCAAACCGCGAATAATCGGCGATTCGCAAAAATCAATTTTGTCTACCGATTTAAGAACTGTTTCCGACGATGCACGAATTTTTATATCGTGCGTTTCAACAAAATCATATTTCGGCAAAAAATCGTCAATCAGCATCTTATCTATTCCTCAAATATAAAAATGAGTGAATGCTCATTCATTTTTTATTATAGTATAAAATTTATTTGATTTTTACCAATCTTTGTTGAATATTTGTCGTTTAATCAAGTAATCGTTATATTACTCGATAATTAAAACAATCGAGGACATAAATTTTATTATGATTTTAGCTGTTGTTTGAAGCGAAATTGTAACTAAAATTACAAAAAAAATTAAAATAAATAAATTCCCAAAATTTCAAATGGAAGAAAAACAAATGAGCAAAAATATAACAAAGGATAATTTTGAAGCTAAAGTAAGAGAATTTTACAAAGAAATTTCAGAAGGTGGTAAGCCCGATTCGCAATGTCAATACTTGATGTCCTTATTGAATTTCAAAATTGAGCATGTGGAATCTAAATACAAAAAATC
>JBBSAX010000184.1:0-10348 GCA_038251885.1 Pyrinomonadales bacterium
AACCATCAAATATTCTGTTGTTGAATTCGGTTTATATCCTAATGGTTTACGATGCTGGTGAAATCCGCCAACGCGATTCTTGACGCTATATTCCGGTTTTAGCCAAATAATATCATCAATAAATTCCCAACCCATTTTTACTAAATAATGATGCAAATCAAATGGAATTGGATAACGCTTACTTGAATGAGCGCGGCTAACACGCGGAATAATTACAGGCGAAGTATTGACAATTAAGAATCTACCTTCCTTTGTAATACGATGAACTTCTTGAAAAACATCTGCTAAGAATTTTAAGTAAGCGTCATAACTTGGATAAATCGCGTAATCTCTTGCGTTGTAATATGGTGGAGAAGTAAATGTTAAATGAATGCTTTCATTCGGAACATATTTCATAGCTTCCAAAACATCTGCATTGACTACCACGTTCTTTAGAAAGTCGTATGTTTCGGGATGAGGCAAAGCATTTTCCTTTTTAGTTTTGTCAGCAAAATACTCTTTATAAATAACAGTTCTGACTGTTTCGTTCTGATGGTTTAACAGCGGTTTGAGTTTTCGTTCAACTAAAATGTCACTATCATAATGCAATAAACCGCGAATTGCCTGACAAACGGCTTTTGGGTCATCATCTTGTAAAATCTCGAATAAATACGGTTTATTTTGCGGCTTCCGAAGTCTGCCGATTGCTGAAACGATTTCTCTTCTCGTTCCTGTATCGGTTTCTTTTTTGAAAGCGTCCCAAAGTAATTCGAGATTTTCTACGTTGTTAAGTTTTGCTATGTTTTTTGCCGCTAGAATTCTAACTTTCGGATTGTCGTGAAATAAAAGGGCAAACAGAAATTCTCCGTCGAAATTATTTGGCAAATATCCAAGATTTTCGAGAATAAAAGATAAACTTTTTACGTCCTTATATTTTTCTACCAAATGACGAAATTCACCATTTTTAGTCCGTTTTGTTTTTTCTATGAATTCTTTAGTTAGCATTTAGGATTTTATTATATCCATATTAAACTTTGCATCAAACATGGATTTGTCTGAGGAATTTCAACGAAATGTTTTTCGAGTAGATAATCCGTGCTTTCGATCATAAACCGGACAATTTCATTCGGCGTATAAACCACGCCCAATCTGTCCGCGCCTTTCGGATTATAGACTTTGTAAAATTCCTCGTAGATTATTTTCAGAAACTTCTGCTTTTCGTTGTGGTCGGCAATGCCCGAAGCCTCGTCGCGGATCGCCTGATAATAATGCTTGATGTGCGAGAGATAATTTTGACGAACCGTGCGCGTCATAAATGTTTCGATCACGGCTTCAAGTTGTTTGGCAATATTGTTTTCGCGGTGAAATCCGGTTTCGTCAAAAACGGCGTTGAAAATGTCTTCCGTCAAGATATGCTGAATCATCATTTCGCGCACATCTTCCGCCGCAATTTCGGGATTGATTTCAGCCTGACAAAGCGCGAGAAATGTATCACGCGCCACTTTGTAATCCTTATTCGTTTGCGCGTTTTCGGTCATCAATTCGCGCAGATTTTTAACAATGTCGGGAATATCCTGTTTGAATTTACCGAGCGCGTCGTTAAATTTCTGAATCTGCAAAGGCTCGAATTCGATAAAGCGCGTCAGAATCTCATCGAGTTTTTTGTCATCTTCAAGCGGAACATCCAAAACCTTTTGATTTTCCTGATAAAGCACGACGCGGTTTGAATCTTCAAACAAAATATTTATCAGCGGATAACCTTTATCAATTTTTAATTGAATTTCTTTATCCAAATCAACATCGCCCTTTTTCGCTTCCCAAAATCCGAAATCGAGCCGCATCGCGTTTTTCACCACACCGTCGGGACGAATAACATTGCCTTTCGGCGTTTTTATATCAACCTGCTCGACCAGCATCAGATTCCGCTTTTCCGCGTAAGCATTTAAAAGCTGTGCAAACGCCCGCGAAATCGCGCCTTCATTACGACTGCCGCCGAATTGTTTGATCTTATGAAGCTGATTGTAATAGGAGTTGATGATTTGTTTGGACATAGTAAATTTGGGAGAGCAAGCATAGATGCTTGCCTGTGTTTATAAAAGGACGCATAAAAGTTTGATTACTTTTAGTTTATTCAGAAATCGAAAGATTTTCGCGCTCACGCGCTTCACGAGCAAGCAGGGATGCTTGCTCTCCCATTTTGAGTAATCTCAATAAATCAGGCTTTCTTTCTATTTTTCAGAACTAAAACCAACCCGACGACGGCGATTATTAAGCTGAAAAACAGCACAATCACGCCGGGAATTATACCGAATATCGCTTCATCCCAATCGGTTCGTCCATTAGTTATTGCGGGTAAAAGAAGTGAAACTATCAAAACCAAACCGCCGAGCAAAACTCCTAAAATACCTATAACCAAAGCTATTTTCCCAAACATAAATTTTATCTCCTGATTTTATTTTTTCGGTGATTCTAACACAGTTTCAGGGTTTTACTATTAGTTTTCCGATGCTTTTCCGGCGCAAGGTTTTTAATTCTTCGGGTTCTTCCATTATTAGTTTGATATTTTCAGTGTTTGCATTGAGCGTGAAGATTTCCGAGCGTGTCGAAGCCATTACGGGACCGATTGATTCTTCGAGATTTCTGCCAAATCTTTCAAACAAAACCGCGCCGACAATGTATTTTCGATTTTCAAATGCTTTGATCGTAAAATTTCCGTATTTGTCGGATTTTAGATTCGTCAATCCGTAAATTTCGTCGTATTGCACATCATTGATATAAATAAATGCATCGGCAACCGGAATTCCGCCTGACCAAACGATTTGTCCGATGATTTTTCTTTCGACAAGTTTCGGCTGAAGTTGGAAAGTTACGGGCGTAAATTTGCTGAATTCATTGATGTCAAAAACTTCGGCTTCCGTTCTGATTTTGGTGCTTGGATAGAAAAATGTTTCATACGGCGAAAAATCAGTCGGTTTTTCGTTGAAATTGATGCTCAAAGTGTATTTTCCTTCGGGAACATTGATAAATGAAAATTTGCCCGAAGTGCTTGAAATCGCCAAAAGGCGACCGTCATTAACAATTTCTTCTGATTCGACCAAAACCAATTCGATTTCAGTATAGGGCAAAGGTCTTCCATTCGACTGCAGAAGTTTTCCGTTCAGAGCGGTTTTCGCGCATATATTTGCGGCGGAAGTAAACACGAAAAAAATTGCGAGTGTAAAAATCGAGAGTTTTACCTTCATTTTGTAAGACTTAAATTCCTTGAATCCTTAAACCTTCGATAAAGCGGAAATCCTTGAGATTCAGCGTTATCAAAGTCATATCATTCTCCAGACAGGTTGCGGCAATGATGGCATCGGGAAGCCGTAAACCGTAAGTTTTAGAATAAGTTCGGACAAGTTCAATCGCTCTTTCCGAAACTTTTTTGTCAAAACAAACAAGCTCAAATCTAGTGAGATATTTTTCGACTTTTTCCGCCTGAGCATTATTTTTCGCGGCTTGCAAAAGTTCCAGATAAACAATCGTATCAATCGCGGCATCAAGGCTTTCGAGATTTACCCGAATTCGCGCATCGCCTTTAAAAACGGCGGTAAAAATATTTAGATCAATTAGATATTCAGCCATTTTTCCAAAAATTCCTCTTCCATGATTGCCGCGCTTCTTCGGCGATTTCAGATGCCGATTCTTTGCAATCTGCCCAAAGATTTAATATTTCATCATCCTCAATTGAGTTTGACAAAGCGATTAATTTATCAACTTTCAACAAAATATCTTCCGCTGATTCGTGCAACGGAATACGGTATAAGCGGTCAATATCTTGTGGAATTTCTATGATTATTTGTCCCATAATTAAATTTCGGGAGCGCAAGCAGGGATGCTTGCTCTCCCGTAAAATTAAGAGGCTTTGGTAAGTTCGACACCGCTCGCTTCAAATGCGATTTCGGTAACAGTTCCGTCTGCTTTGATGTTGTCAAACTTCGCGCCGTCATCTTCAACCAGATGTTTTACTTCTTCTTTCGATAAAGTTTTGACCGTGAAAACGCCTTCGGCTTTTGCTTTGAATCCGGCGGATTGAAGCGGAATGAAAAACGCGTGATCTTTGAATTTGACACGCACCGATTTCGCATCTATCTTAGACGCGAGTTCCATCCAACAGCCTTCCATTTTGCAAGAACGAACGATCACGCCTTCGACTCTGACGGATTTACCTGCGTATTTTTCAGGGTTTTCCATAATTTTAGTAAGCGAAACCTTTTTCGATTTGCCGAGCGGCGCACCGCGCAAAATCTTTCCGCTTGCGTCAAAAGTCGCAACTTTGTCCGTCTCGGTCGGACTTTTTTCGCCCATTTTCATCTCACCCATTTTTTCTTGGGCAAATGCACTAAAAGAAAATGCCGTAATTAAAACTGCAATAAACAATAATTTTTTCATTAAAAATAACTCCTTAAATTTTCTATAAAGATTTTACCAAACAAAGATTATACAAAATTTCTTTGCTTTGAATAGTTTATTTCGATTGATAAACTATTTTTCCGTCAACAATTGTCGTCAAAACTTTTGTTTCACGGATTTTTTCGGTTGGAATTGTAAAAATATCTTCCGATAAAATAATCATATCAGCGAGCTTTCCGACTGTTAAAGTGCCTTTGACGTTTTCTTGAAATTCCGCGTAAGCAGAACCGATTGTGTATGCGCGAACTGCTTCTTCAACTGAAATTGATTGATCCATTGAATCTTTTGAATTATTTTGCATTACCGCCGCATAAATTCCTAAAAGCGGATTGAAATCCGTGATCGAAGCGTCCGAACCGAATGAAATCTTTGCGCCGGATGCGAGCAAATCGCGGTATGGTTTGCTGTTATTAAAAACTCCACCGAAAAAAAGATGCGGCTGCATCGAGGCTATTGTGTTTGTCGAGGAAAATCTTTTCAAATCCTCTTGCCGGAAATTATGCGCGTGTTCGATACGGAAACGCCGATCTTTCTTACCGTTTGTTTTTTCGACTTGTTCAAAAGCGTCTAAGACAACTTGATTTGCGCGGTTGCCAATCGCGTGAACCATTATTTGCAAATCGGCTTTGTCCGCCGGAATCATCATTTTCAGCAAATCGGGCAATACTTCAAATTCTCCATCGGAAAAATGTTTCAAACAACCTCTGCGAACCATCGCATCGCCCGAAGCGTGTTTAATTCCGGCATTTGCTAACTTTTCCCAGTTCGGTAGAGTGATGCAATCATAAACGCGTGTTTTTAATTTTCCCTGTCTTTGGAGTTCGCGAAAAATCTCCGTGTTGTCATCCGAATGAACGTCTTGAACGCTTGTGATACCGAGAAAAGCGGCATAATTTGTTGCGGTTTCAGCGGCGGCAGATTCGAGTTTGTTTGATAACTTCGGCGTAAAAGCCTTCATAAATCGAACCGCTTCGCCTCTGATAATTCCCGTCGGTTCGCCGTTTTCGTCGCGTTCGATCACACCGTTTTTGATTTCTTTTCCTTTTTTATCAAAACCTGCGAGTTTCAGAGCTAAACTATTTACTAAGGCAATGTTTGGATTTTTTTTGTAAATAAAAACCGGATTTTCGGGCGTTGCGGCATCAATCAATTCTTTGGTCGGCAAATTATTCGGATTCCAGTTTGCATTGTCCCAAAAACCGCCGAGAATCCAATGGTTTTTCGGCAGAAATTTAACGTAAAATTTAATTTTTTCAACCGCTTCCAGCGGCGTTTTCACATTCTTTAAATCAATTGAGAAAAACTTCCTTCCGATTCCCAAAAAATGAACGTGCGAATCATTAAAACCGGGCAAAATCAACTTACCTTTGGCATCAATCGTTTTAGTTTTTTCGCCGATTAATTCGCGGATTTCTTTATTTGTTCCGACAATAGAGATTTTATTTCCCGAAACGGCAATCGCTTCGGCTTTCGGCATTTTTTTATCCAAAGTCCGCACATTGGCGTTAAAAATTACAAGATCAGCCGGTTTTGTTTGAGAAAGAATCTGAATCTGGAAAATAAAAAAAAGAGTGAAACTGATTTGAAGAAGTTTTTTAGTCATTTGCCTTCGACTTTTTGAAAATAGACTTTGCCGGATTTTTCATTTTTTGGAAAGATGGGCAGAAAGTTGTTCCAAAATGTTAGAATTTCGGTTTTTCCTTTGACGGTTTTACGCTCCATTGTAAAAAGCAAATCGCCTTTTTTATATATTTCAATAACATTATTTTCGCCGTAACTATCGAAATAAACCAAAAGTTTATCGCCTTGAATTTTTGCAGTTGCAATCAAATCTCCCGAGGTTTGAAAGCCTTTGCTCTGAATCATTGCGATCAAACCGTCTTCACCTTCCAAAATATCAATTTGATGCGTTACAAAAATCGCCGTTCCGCCAGATGTTTTTCCGCCGTCTTCATCAAATTCGTAACTTCCGAGCCACTCGCTTTGAGCTTTTATTACAAAACAAAAAAGCAACGAAATTAAAAGGATAAAGGAGATTCTCGACAATATTTTCATAATTTGTATTCTTTGCAGTCAATAAATTCATTTATTGTTTTCAACATTATTTGGCGCAGTCTTCTTTAATTCTTCGATGCGCCAGCCAAATTCTTCGAGTAGATTTTTTGTCGAACCGAGTTGTGTATAAATTATTTTTCCGCTTCGATCAACAAACCACGTCGTTGGAAATACATTTACGTCTTTGGTGTAATCTTCGCTCAAAATTACCGGAAAATTATATTTATTTTCCTTGATAAATTTATTGATTGTTTCAATATCTTCTTCGCTATTTAAAGAAACTACTGCAACATTTTCATCGGTTTGATACTTTTTGTGAAGTTTTTGAAATTCCGGTAATTCCTTCGTGCAAGGAACGCACCAAGTTGCCCAAATGTTGATGACAATTACTTTTCCGGTTAATTCTTCGGATGAAAATGATTTTCCTTCGGATGTTTTTAAGTTAAATATTTTCAAAAAGGACGGCTCGGCATCTTTTTGCGAAACTAAAAACTCACGGCGAATATCTTTTTGCGTGATTTTAACTTTTTCAAGATATTTATCAAGACCGTCGGCTTTTCCCCAGTTACGCTTTTTGAAGAGATTTTCCAATTTTTCGTAATTCGGCTCTTCATACGTTAAAAAGACGATGTTTTCAATATAATACTTTTCGGCTTCATCAAATTTTTCAGTTTCTTCATAAAGTTCGCCGAGAAGATTTAATGCATCATTGTCTTCTTTTTCAAATTTGATTGATTTGAGCAGATATTTTTCCGCTTCGTCGTATTTTTTTTGTTTCAAAAGAACCTTGCCGAGCGTTTTATTTATTGTGCTGCGCGAACCTTTTGCTTTCCTCTCAAAGTTTTTCAAATCTTTTGCGGTTTCTTTTTCAATCTTTAGATTTTCATCAGTTTTCTCCAAACCCATTCGCGCAAATCTTTCCGCTTCGTCGTATTTTTTGCGTTCGATTAACCCTTCAACAATTGTATAAAACGGCGAAGCGGCGTCAAGTCCTTTGTATTTTATGGCTTCTTCCGCCGTTCTTAAATATTCTTCATCTGAAATGTCTTTGTATTTTTGAGTTGCGAAAAGATAATTTGTCAGAACTTCGCCGAGATATTTTTGATTAAAGTGGCGCGGACGTTTTAAGAATTCGGCGAGCATTCCGGCATAAATTCTCTGCTTTTTTTCATCGAATTGTTTTTTTTCATCGTTATAATAATCAAAATTCCGCAGGCGATAAATCAAAAGTTTTTCAGCTTCGGCGGTGTCGTTAAAATTTTTGAGCAAAAGTGCCTCTGTTTCAAGTTCTTTTTGTTTGTATTTGATGTCTTCGTAATTACCGAATAATTGATAAAGACGTTTCGGCGAATCGGGATAAAGTTTGCGAAATTGTTCGATGTCGGCGGCGATTTGCTTTTGTTTTTGAAGTTCGGTTTTGGCTTTCTGTCCTCTCCAAAGCGCGTCCCACAAAGGTTCGCGGACATAATAAGATGCGGGAGAAATTTTAACAGCTTTCTGAAGCGGAATTATTGCTTCGTCAAAACGCGCATCTTTGCTCAAATAAATTCCGGCGAGAAAAAAAGCCTCCAAATTTTGCGGATTCAATTTTTGCGCCGATTTGAATGCAGCAGAGGCTTTTTCTTTGTCATCAGCAAAAAAATAAATCTCGGCGCGGGCGGTTTCGATTCGAGATTTATCTTTGATTAAATTTAAATTTGCTTCCAACAATTCTGATGCTTGAGCCGTTTCTTTTTTATGCGCCAAAACTGAAACGCGAGCCAAAACAAATTCTTCATTTTCGGATATTGCCAATTTTTCGCTCGTCTTTAGGGCTTCATCAAATTCATTTCTGTCAATCAACGCCTTAAGAAGCGCAAAATTTGCCCACGAATCATTTTCGTTTTTGGCAACAAAATCACGAAAAGTTTTCAATTCTTTGATTTCACCGGCGTAATCTTTATGCAAAATAAAATAAGCATAAATTTCCGAATTCTCAGGATATTTCGCTGTAAATTTTTCGCCTTCGACAATTCCGTCATCGTGCGCGTGCAAAGAATAAAGTTCACGCAAACGGCTCGCTGCATCTTCCGCATTGTCAATGACTTGCGCGTTGACTAATACACAGTAAAAAAGTATCAAAGTCGAAACAATTATACTTTTTAAGAGAATTTTCATAGAATTTAATATCCTGTAACCAAAAGATTTTTCGCCGATTTCAGACTGATTTTCTGATACTTGCTGTAAGCGTTTGCGGCGCGTGTGCGAACTTGTTCATCGTTTTCGCCGTTTATCCAACCTTCGAGTGCGTCGTGCAAAATGTATGCTTCGGGAGCCATCAAGTTTGATGTCCAAAGCAAAGGTTCTGCGCTTGTTTTCTGCAAATGTTTGGCAAAATATTGTTTGCTCGCACAAGCCAGAATTATCGCTTCGCGCTCGTCATCGTCTTGTTTTTCGGGCTGATTTTCCAATTCAAAATCCATTAAACCGTTGTGTCCGATGAAAGCGACAAGATTTGCACTTCCGAAAATTTGTAAAGTTTCATTATTTATCTTGATATTTTCAAGTTTCGCGCCCGAAACCGCCGCAAAAAAATCGTTAATTGTTTCCTTCATTTTGCTTCCGCGATAAGCGTCGGCGACGAGATAAACGTCTTTGTTTTTATATTTGAAAACGATTCTCTGCAAAACATTTTCTTTTGGATTTTCAAATTCCGCGACTTTTTCCCATTTTGCTGATTTTGAAAAATAAGTTTTCACGCCGTAAGCCGCGCCCCAGTATAAATTTTTCTGTGTATCTTCGCCGTTGCCGAGAAACGTCGGAACTGGAACGATTCCTTGATTTTCGTTGTCGCACAACGCGACTAAAACGTGAATTACTTTGGCGGAATTTTGAATTTTCGCAACTTTTTCGTCGGTCGGTTTGGATTCTAGAGAAGTTTCAGGCGTTATTGTTTGCGCTTTCTGCGTACAACCGAAAACGCAAAAAAGCGAAACTAATAAAAGACCCATGAAAAAATTTGACTTATTAAAATTCATCTCTCAAACTCCTTTTATGGGCAAATTATACCAATGAAAGTAAAATATCTCCAGATTTTTAGCATCGCGCTGATCGCCGTTTTCGGCTTTTTCATTATTTGGCTCTATTGGGCTGCGCCGAAAAATCTCGAAGAAGTTTCCGTCAAAGCGCAGACGACGCTCGAAAATGTAACGACAAAAGCGCAAGTAATTACAAACACTTACGAAGTTGACAAAGCGAAATTTGATGAAGGTTTGCAGGCTTTTCGAGCGGATAATTTTATTCTCGCCCGCGATTTGTTCCAACGCGCCGATCCAGAAAGGCGCGATGCGGAAACGCAGTTTTACATCGCTTACAGTTTTTACAGACAAGGTTTCGGCAGAATTTCAAACGACGACGAACTTTTCACAAAAGGTTTGGAAGAAGTAAATCGCGTCGTTGCGCTCAACAAAGATTTCAAAAGCGATGACGAAAATCTGCAAATTAAAACTCCGATTGAGTTAAAAAATGAATTTGAAGAAGGTTTAAAAATAACGGCAAGCGATTTTAATCCGTTCAAGGTTTTACGTGAACGCAAGTGAAGCGATTTGTATTTTTCTTCGCCGGGAACGCAGGTTGCCAACCTGCATGAGCGCAAGGCGCGAAAAAGCCTTTGCTCTCAATAAAGTTAATTGCAATCGAACGCTATTTCGCCGCTTGCGCGACGATGCAGGTTGGCAACCTGCGCTCCCGGCTTGAATATAATCTAAACTTAATGAATAAAGATTTAACAGAAATTGAAAATGATTTACCGATAATTGAAGGTGAGGTTTTGGAAGTTGCGGACGATGAACAACTTGAATTATTTGAAGAAGAAACCAAAGTT
>JBBSAX010000185.1:0-10335 GCA_038251885.1 Pyrinomonadales bacterium
AAAACTTCCTGAACTTCAAAACCGAACCAACGGCGTTCATCGTCGCGCAGAATTTCGTTGGCGGCGAGATAAAATTCAAAAATCTCGCGCGTTTCATTGCGCGAAGGCTGTGAAAATGTCTTCCACAAAAAATATGCAAAAATGCCGAAGAAAAATATGACAAACATTGGAAAACCCGCGACCAGCAACATTGTCGCAATCAAACCGAAAGCCAACGCATATTGCGTATTTTCTTTCAGCGAATCAGGAACTCTTTTTTGAATTTTATCGCTCACTTTTTATTTTCTATTTGCGATTGTTCTGATAAAAAAACTGTAAAAACCTATTCTTCTTTTTTATCTTCTTCCTTTTCCGTAGTTTTAACAACCGGTTTCTTTGCCTCCGGCTTTTTCTTTGCTGTTGCCGTTTTTTTAGCCGCCGCTTCTTCTTTTTTCTTTGATTCGGTTTTCTTTACCGGAATTTCGGCTTCTTCATTTCCGTTTTCGGTTTTATGTTCTTCAGGACGCTTCGCTTCTTTTGTTTCATCTTCTTTCTGTCTGCCGAAATTTGCCATTACGTCCATGACTTTTCCGACAACTTCGTAAGGCGAATTGAAAATAAACGAAACAGTTTCGCTTAATGTAATCATTTCCAATTCAAGCAAAGACGCGACCTTTGCATCGAGCGGCATTTTTTCAAATTCCTTGCGAAATTCTTCGGTTTTTTCTTCAACTTCCGGTTTTTCTTCGACAACTTTTTCTTTCGTCATAATTACAACTTCTCCTGACTTTTCGATTTTCGCCTGACAAGCGAGGCGTTCCCCATCTTTACGCCTTTTTTCGCTCAAATGTTCAATTTCCGCTTGCGTCGGTTCGGACAAAAGATCAACGCCTTGTTTTATCGTCACAGCGCAAGAATCATTTTCACCGCGCCGTTCGCATTCTTCCGAAATTTCAATTCCCAAACGCCCTGCGGCATCAATTAAATATGTTCCGACGGCGACAATGCCATCGCGTTCTTCCCGCTCAAATTTTACATCTGCTGTCATAAAAAAAATATGTTTCCCTCTTGTTAAAAAATTAGTATCCAACGACTGATTTCACACGCACACGCGGTTGCGCTCCTGATGCCGCGCTGTGCAAATCTTTCTCTTTTACCTGACATTCCGCACAAATTCCAAGAAGCCTGAGCGAATGGTGTGTCGGCTTGAAGCCGAATTTTTCCGCCATTTTATCCTGCAATGCTTCGATCTCCGCCGAGAAAAATTCGATAACTTTGCCGCATTCGGTGCAGATCATATGGTCGTGATGTTCGTGATCGTAGTGGTGTTCGTAATATGTTTTGCCATCGCCGAACCGAACTTCACGCGCTAAACCCGCTTCGGTTAATAGTTTAAGTGTGCGATACACGGTCGTATGTCCGACGCTCGAATCTTCCTTTTGCACGAGCCAATATAAATCTTCGCTCGAAAGATGATCTTCAGTTCGCAAAAATATCTCTAAAATCAAATCTCTCTGCGCTGTCCGCCGCAAGCCTGATTTTTGAATATGCTCTAAAAATATCTTTTTCTCTTCCTGAAATTTTTCCTTCTTTTTCGCCATAATATCTGAATATTTAAATGAAAAACGCCTGTAAATTTGTCATTTAAATTAATTCTAACATTTGAGATTCTTTTTCGCTAACGATAATTTTTTTCGCATATCTTCCAGTTTCTGTCTATTAGAATTTTGTTCTTTAACTAGATGTAGGGAACGCATTCCAAGTTGCAGATATGTTTCCAACGCTTCGCCGGAAACATTTTCTTTCATTATATTTAGGTGTCTTTCAAAAGTTTCGGTATCAAGCCGCGCAAATGTTCCGGTCAAGGCTTCGGAAGTGTTTTGAACTGCGAGATTTTCAACTGTGCTTTTGATCAACGGCAATAAAATTTTCTGTGCGTTTTCTTCATCCAAACCGCATTTTGCCAGCATTTCGTTCGCCACATCAATCAACGCAACGAGATGTCCGCAAGCCGTAACTGCCGAAGCGTGATAAAGGGCTTTGAATTTAGTTTCGATTGAAAAAGATTTTCCGCCTAAATCTCCAGAAATTTTTTCTGCGATTTTTACGGCTTCCGCTTCGCCTTCGACGCAAAAATAAACGTCCGCAAACTTTTCCGCGCCGATAATCGCATCACTAATCGAAACAAGCGGATGAATCGAACCGATTTTGCAATCTTTTAATTTTTCGAGAATTTCCGACGAAAGCGAGCCGCTCGTGTGAAAAACAAACGGTTGATATGATAGATTTTCGGCAAGATTTTCCGCGACCGTTTCGATTTCAAAATCCTGCGTCGCAATTAAAATGATGTCTGATTTAATTTCCGAAAATTCTTCGGGCGATAAAATTTTCGTCTTCGGCGAAAATAAATGTTTGATTTTTTCAACGGTTTGCGTATCTCGTGCCACGAGATTTTCGATCTCATAACCTTTTTTCGCCAAAGCTATCGCTAAAGCCCCGCCGAGTCTGCCGATTCCGATGATTGAGATTGTTTTGCCGAAGTTTTCCAATTAGAGGATTTTAGCGGAAAGATTTCAAAAAGGAAATAGGACACAGATTAAGCGAATTAAACGGATTTTATGGATAAATTTAAAAATCCGTTTTAATCCGTACAAATCTGCAAAATCCGTGTCCTATTCTTAAAATAATTCTCAAATCTTCAAAAGTTCGGGTTCGCCCGGAATTTCGTTGATCCAGGCATCTTCAAATCTGAGAAAATCGTTTTCGTTGGAAATTCTCAGTTCTGAAAAAGCGGACGAAGGTAAGACTGCGAAAATCTTTTGCAGAATCGTTAGCTCATTAGTTTTTAACGACGGAAATGTTTCGTCTCCCGATAAGATTCGGATGAGATTCAGAGCCGCTTCGGACACTTCGTCCGTTTTATTATTTCCGGCAAAATCTTTAATCAGCGGGATTAAAACACCACTTAATTTACGCAAAATTCCGTGGTAGATTTCGCGTCCGCGCATAATTTTGTCCTGTAAAGTTTCCGGCAGACTTTCCCATTCTTCGGCTTGCGCTAAATTGAACGAACACGCACAAAACGGATGTGTTTTGAGCATTTCCTTAACATTAAAACGACAATTTAATTCTTTGAATTGACGGCAAATCTCGTTGGATTCCTTCCAATATTTGCGCGGGAACAGCGAAATTGCGGAAAGATTTTCAAATTCCCACCAATCATCGCTTTTTCTGATTTCATCATATTTTTCCTGCAAAAGATGCGATTTCATCACGGCATCGTGATTGAGCGTGAAATGTTCGGTGAAACGCGTGTGGAATTTTGCCCACAAATCGTTCATTTCGCCGTGCAGAGTTTTGTCTGGATTGAAATAGATTTTATCAATAACCTGTAAAAGTTTTTCGCGCAAACCTTCCAATTCCTGATCTTCGGTTGCGCCGCAAACCGCCAGATAAGTCCAGATTTCCTGTCGTTTGTCCAAACTGTTGATAAAATCTTCTAAAACCGCAAAATCATTCGTGCAGGTTTTGAAAAATTTATCCGAATCCGAAAAAGCCTCGGCGATGCGGTATAAACCTTCATCGAGCGAAATCGTGTCCGCCAAAACTTCTTTGATAGTTGCGGCGACAATGCCCAAAGTCTTTTGGGAATTTGTCGCAAAACGCCAGATTTTCGTATTAAAAATCTCGTCGGGTAATTCGTTAAACCGCTCCAAAACTCGCTTTGTTTTCCAAATTTCCAGCCATTCTTCAAAAGCATTTTTGATCGTTGTTTGATCTTCGGGAATATCAATTGACGCAAAATTATTCGCGCCGGTCAAAATTCGCGCCCATTCGGTTAAACGCGTGCTGCCGTATGTAACGCCGGTCGGTTTGGCGATTCCGACAATATCGTCCCAAATAATTTTCAAATCGAGCGAACGGCGATTGATTCGGTCGCCTTTTGACGTAACGAATTCGATCTGTCTTTGCGTGACGAGTGCGGTCAAGATCAAATTTTGTGCTTCGCGCATCAGACCGAACGGCAATTGTCTGAGTCTTTGACTGACGCTTTTTAATGAAATCGTGCTTGCGGGATTTTCGTTGATAAGCGATAAAACTTCTTGCGCGAAAGGTAGTTTGATGATGTTTTCTTCGGTTTCGAGAACGTAAGAATCGCCGTGTTGAGCGACCAAACCGAGCGGCAGAGCAAATGTTTCCGCTAATCTTTGAACTTCCGAAACATTTTGCTTCGCGCCGCTGAAAAAATCACTGACTAACGTCGAAACTTCGGTCATCGCCAGCGGTTCGTCAAAAACCGGATGGCTCGGATAACGAATTTCAAACAGCGGTTCGAGCGTTTTTGAAAGCATTTCGGACAATTCCAAAGCCGCGATTGCTTCTTCCTTTATGCTATATTCACTGCCGTCAATGATAAATTTCGCGTCTTGCAAAAATAGCCGATGCCAGATTTTTTCAACGTTGATCGTGTGCGTATGTCCGGCAACCTGCCAAAATTCGCCGTATTCTTCGCGCAGTTTCGTATTGGTCAGCAAAACAAAATAACGCAAAATCGTTTCGGCTTCGTCTTGTTTGAGCGGCGCAGGTCGCCAGTAAACTTTTGAAATCTCGCTCGTTTCGTTTTCCGGCGTTTTAAATGGATTGATAATAACTTCCCAATCGTAAACATCCGGGCTTTCTGATATTTGCTGATCGGCTGAATAATCCGATTCTAAATCCCAGACAATTCTTCCGCGCCGCAAACCGCCGCGCCAGACGACGTGGCTCTCGATTATGTCGCCTTTTTGGGCTTCGCCTTCGTTTGATAAAACCCATTCGGGAAATTTATCGCGCCCGACGCGCCGCAAAATTTTCGGAATTACGCCGCTCGAAACATTTTTAACCGCTTCGGCTAAAGCCTTGTTCAAATCTTCTTTGTTGCTGATTTTCAGGCTGTAACGAATTTCTCTGCCGTCTTCTTTGACGCGCTCCAGACTTTCGGGAAATGCCGCAACAAAAGCCTCCAGCAAATCCTGCACTTCCTTCTGCGCTTTTCCCGGTTCGTCTTCATTAAAAATCAACATTGCCGCGCTGATTTCGCCAACGGTCGTGCCGTAACCGTCCAGAGATAACAGAAGTAAACCCTTTAAGATCAACTTTGCCTGCATTCTCTGCATTATCGGAATTTGCGCGACTACTTCCGAATTTAATTTGTCGTAAGTTACAAAAGCATCCTTTAAATCCGCAACTTTCCGCAAAGAATTTTCTACGCTGTCAAAAACTTCGTCCAGAGCAATCAGCGAATTTGCCGGACGACCCATAATTTTGTTACCGGCAGATGCCGTAAAACTGAGCAAAGCAAAATCCTGCGCGTAAAGCCGGACGTAAGGCGCGATTTCCAGAGTTACGGGATGAAGCGGATAAAGCGAAGTAAATCTCTGCTCGCTCCAACGAAAGCTCGGCATCATCTTTCTGAAATCATTGTAAATGTCGTGCAAGAGTGGCAAAGTCTGGCGATGTTTCGGGAAGATATAGGTGTTGACAATTCGGTAAAGATGTTCCTGGTCGAGGTAGTCAATCGTGTATGTTCTGGTAATTGCGGCGTTTGCACCGTCTGCTCCGGCTATATCATCGTCGAGCGCGACGGCAACAAACATATTAATATCTTTTGCAATTTCGGCAATTTCGCTCAAAATTGCGCCATCGTCACGCGAAACCCGCGAGGCGCGTTCAAATGCCGTATCAATAATTAAAACAAACGGCACATCTTCCGCTTTATTAGCGGCAAGATGAAGTAAATCCGAAAGAGATTCAACCGATGTCACATCAATTCCGAGAACTTTGGCAATCGCGGCGCGAAGTTCGTCTATAAAACTGTCGAAAATTCCGCGTCTGACATACGCGACCGGATGCCGACGGCGTTTTAGGCTTTGTGCGCTTGCCGTAACGTGCGAATCGGAAATTCTCGAACGCAGTTCGGGCTGCGCGATAATTGCGCCGAGCGTTGCCAGAAAATGACTTTTGCCGACACCGCGATAACCTGCCAGGGCATTTGCCGCGCCGTTTCCCGTGTCAACGCCGACAACTTTGTCGAGCCATTGCGCCATCAAATCCGAAGTTATATCGGTAAAATGATAGATCGAAAGCGTCTGCGCCGGATCGGAAAGAAAATCCTGCAACACTTCATACGGACGAACATCAATTAAGTCCTTTACTTTTTCCTGAATTCGTTTCATCTAACTAAAAAAGATTTGAAAATTACCTGTTTGAAATAAAATAAATAGCGGAAGGTATAATAAAATATGTGAGTCAAGGTTTTACCCTGTTTTCAAAAATTATCTGACGGAAAAAAATCCGGCTCTTTTATACTTTAACAAGTTTTGAACATAAAAAAAACATTTATTGTTAAAATTCTTTAATAACTTTTTTTTTTTGGTATTTTTTTCAGTTCTTTTCACAACTTTTTAGGATTTAAGTGCATCAAAAATTTTGATTGCTATTATCATTTAAGAAAGGTTAGAATCTATATTTAATCTTGTTTCAGAATTTTCAAGGAGGCAAATATGCTTAGAAACTCCATTCGCACATTTAATGCGATGCTTTTGGTTTTATCCGTTTGGGTTGGCGCGATTGCGTTTTTCCCCGTAAGTCTGTCGGCACAAACAACTGCCGACACTAAAGAACAAACAAAAACTCAAGTTCAAACTACATCAAACAAACCGCTTTCCGAAAAAGAAGACCCTTCAAAAATCGGCACACGCAATATCAATGGCGGATCTGATAAATTTTTCGGTTGGCTCGGCGGTTCGCGTGAAAAGGAACAGCAAATCGGCGCACAACTTTCGAGAGAAGTCGAACAACAGGCAAAATTAATCGAAGATCCGTTGGTCACTGAATACATAAATCGTGTTGGACAAAATATAGTTTTGAATTCCGATGCTAAAGTTCCTTTCCAAATTAAGGTGATTGACAGCGATGAAGTCAACGCTTTTGCGCTTCCGGGTGGATACTTCTACGTCAATAAAGGTTTGATTTTAGCCGCCGACAACGAAGCCGAACTTGCCGGCGTAATGGCTCACGAAATTGCCCACGTTGCCGCTCGCCACGCGATGGAAAATCAAGGAAAAGGAACAGCACTGCAATACGGAATGCTTGCCGGTATCATCTTTGGCGGCGGAATTGCCAGCGCGGTTTTGCAGAATGCCGGAGGCTTCGGACAGATGCTCGCGTTCTTTAAGTTTAGTCGCGGTTCGGAAGAAGAAGCCGATAAATTAGGCGTTCAATATCTCTATGCTTCGGGTTACGATCCGACCGGAATGGCGACGATGTTTGAAAAACTCGCTTCGCAGAACAAGAAAAAACGCAGTAAGATTTCCGAACTTTTCTCGACGCATCCGCAATCAATTGAACGCCGAGATTTAAGCCTTCAATTGGTTTCGCGTTTTCCTGAAAAGCAAGAATATATAATCAGCACTTCGGAATTTCAAAAAGTTAAAAATCATCTACTAAAATTAACAAATGCGAAAGCTGCCATCGTTGGTGATTTTGATGAGGAAGAACCCGGCAGACCGACCTTAAAACGCCGTCAACCGGATAATCCGAGCGACCCGAATTCAACGGGTGATTCAAGCAGTAATGATTCGACTTCGACACCGAAAAACGAACCGCCGAAGTTGAAAAGACGCGGAGAACCCGAACCGCAATCTTCGCCGGAAAAATAGAAATTAAATCTAAGCGTATTGAAAAAGGCAATGGAATATCTCCATTGCCTTTTTCGTTTTATACTGAAAATTTGGATATTAATCCAAAAGCGTTCCGTAAATTTCTAACGGCAAACTATAAACTGTTTCGTTTGTGGCGACAATAATTTCACCTTTTCTTGTAAAACAAAGTCCGACGATATTCATTCCGGCGATAAATATTTCCGCACTTTTTCCGTCCTGCGAAACTTTTACAATACCGTGTCGTCCCTGTAAACACGCTGCAACATAGAGATTTCCATTTCGATCAAACGCCAGACCTTGCGGTCTGCCGAGTCCGCGAAAAAAGTCGCTTTCAATTCCGTCTTTGCCGATGACGTGAATCGAATCGTAACTGCAAAGTCCAGGCGCGGAAAGATAAAGTCTTTCATCCGCACCGAATGCCAGATGATAAGCCGAAACGGACGGTTCTAAAACGGCAAAAGATTCGGCATTACCGAAACTCGTCACCCGAAAAACCGTCCCGCTTCTGTCGCCGACAAACATTTCCCCGTCTTTATCAAAAGCGATTCCCGTGGCAATTCCCAGATCAGAAGCATAAGGCATAACTTCATCGCTGCCTGAAATTCGGCAAACTTCACCATCGGCGCGTGCTGTGACAAAAAGTTCGCCGCTTTGATTAAAGGCAATTCCCGTCGGATTCATCACGTCTGCCGACATTTCATTCAAATAGCCATCTTTTTCAAGCCGAAAAAGCGTAATCGGAAGTTGTTGCCCACGCGAGCCTGAACGAGTCAAAATTATCGAATCGTCCTTCGGATCAATTGCCGGATTTGCGACCAGATGCAAATCATCCGCAATTTTTTTGCCGACTGTAATTTTTTTCGATTCGCTTCTTTCGCCGCCGCTTTCCAGATAAACTTCCGTTTCGGTTGTTTCGAGACCTTCCGGCACGATCACCAAAACACGATTTGCCGACGCGCCGACGAGTCTTCCTTCCAGACCGTTGAAATAACACCCGTAATCACCGATTTCCGTGAGTTTAAAGCCTTCGCATTCAATTAATACTTCACCGCCCGGAATCGCATTCGGCGGACTGAATGATAATATTTTCCCTGCTTTGTTCATTTTCCTATCCTATTTAATAAACTTTGATTTTACGACGCAACCGCGTAATAAGTCTAATAGCTTTCAAAAAAACTGTTGACGCATTTGTTCGTCAGACGTTAATATAAATGTTGATTCGGTTTGGCGGTAATTAATTATCAAACCTCAAATCTTAACGCCAATGCCGGATTGCTTCTTTTTACAGACTTAAAATTATGCCCAATAGAATTGACGATTTGTTACAAATGGCGATGAGTTTCGGTGCGTCCGACTTGCATCTAAGAGCCGGATCATACCCTTTTATTCGCGTCAACGGCGAACTTCGCCCCGTCGCCGGAGTTGCCCGTCTTTCACAAGACGAAACTCTCGAAATGGCTTTTTCGATGATGTCGAATCGTCAGAAACTTCACTTTAAAGAAGTTTTTGAAGTTGACATCGGTTACGGAGTTTCGGGTTTGGGACGTTTTCGCGTCAATATTTTTCAACAAAGAAATTCTATCGGAATTGTCGCCCGCGTGATTGCCGATCACATCAAAAATTTCAGCGATCTCGGTTTGCCGCCGATTCTCAATAAAGTTGCGGAAGAGAATCGCGGCTTGATTTTAGTTACCGGAACGACAGGCTCAGGAAAATCTACGACGCTTTCGGGAATTGTTGATCATATTAATCAAACACGCAATTCACACATTGTCACAATTGAAGACCCGATTGAATTTCTGCATAAAAACAAAAAATCTTTTGTCACGCAGCGTGAAGTTGATGTTGACACACGCTCATTTGCTGAAGCCTTACGTGGCTCGCTTCGCCAGGACCCTGACGTAATTCTGGTTGGCGAAATGCGCGATTTGGAAACAATCGAAACCGCGCTGCTCGCTGCCGAAACCGGACACCTCGTACTTTCGACACTTCATACTTTGGATGCCGCCGAAACTCTGACGCGAATTATCACGGCATTTCCGCCGTATCAGCAAAAATCTGTCAGAATCCAACTCGCCGGACTTCTTAAAGCCGTTGTTTCGCAACGCTTAATGAAATCGGCAAAAGGCAACAGTCGCGTTCCGGCAGTCGAAGTAATGATTTCCACGCCCTTGATCCGCGATTATATTTTGCACGAAGAAAAAACCGGACAAGTGCGCGACGCAATCGCCGCCGGCACTTCGCAATACGGAATGCAGACATTTGACCAATCTTTATTCTATCTTTATCAAGCAGGACTAATTTCCTTGGAAGAAGCCTTGCGCGGTTCGACCAACCCGGACGAATTTCGCTTGCGTTTGGCAGGTATTCAGAATACTTCCGCAATTGCTAAAGAAGAAATGGAAAGAACGAGCGGTGTCAACAGTTTGAGTCAATTGCTGACAAGAAACTAGAAATATATTTTAACTTTACTGATTTTTACGGATTTATTTACAAGTTCGTAAAAATCCGTTTTATTTTTAAAATTAATCTTGATTTTTAGTCATAAATATATTCACTTGTAAAAAAACGGTTGATCTGTGTCGTAATATCTGCTGCATTTTTACTGATGAGATTTAAATGACTTACAGTTTTTGTTAATTTTATGCAAACT
>JBBSAX010000186.1:0-10277 GCA_038251885.1 Pyrinomonadales bacterium
ATCGTTTAAGACTTTCCGCAACCCGCGCACTTTTTGAAAGACGCGACGTAATCGTTGTTGCGTCGGTTTCGTGTATTTACGGTTTAGGCGATCCTGACGCATATTTCGGAATGCTGCTTTTTGTCGAACCCGGACAGAAGATGAAGCGCGAAGATTTGCTGAAAAAACTCGTCGAACTGCAATACGAACGCTCACACATAGATTTTGATCGTGGAAGTTTCCGCGTGCGCGGCGATGTCGTCGAAATTTATCCGAGTTATCAAGATCAAGCGTATCGCATAGAATTTTGGGGTGATGAAATTGATTCGATCTCGACGATTGATCCGCTTCTCGGCGAAGTGCTTTTCAAACACGAATCGCGTCTGCCGATTTATCCGAAAACTCACTACGTGATGAGCAAACCGACGATCAAACGTGCGCTCAAAACGATCAAGGAAGAATTAATCTGGTGGGAAGAAGAACTCATTAAACAAGGCAAACTCGTCGAATCGCAGAGACTTCACCAGCGCACGATGTATGACTTAGAAATGATTAAGGAAATGGGTTTTTGTCGCGGAATCGAAAATTATTCGCGCCATTTAACTGGCAAAAAACCGGGCGAACCGCCGCCGACTTTGCTGCACTATTTGCCCGACAACGCGCTGATGGTCATTGACGAATCACACCAAACAGTTCCGCAGATCGGCGCGATGTATAAAGGCGATCAATCGCGCAAGGGAACTCTTGTCGAATACGGTTTTCGTCTGCCGAGCGCGAAAGATAATCGCCCTTTGAGTTTCCAAGAATTTGAGGAAAAAGTCGGACAAACAATTTACGTTTCGGCAACGCCCGGAAACTATGAATTAGAGAAAACCGGCGGCGAATTTATCGAACAAGTTATTCGCCCGACAGGTTTGATTGATCCGATCATCGAAGTGCGTCCCGTGCGCGGACAGATTGACGATCTTTTGGAAGAATGCCGCAAACGCGCCGAACGAAATGAAAGAGTTTTAGTCACGACTTTGACAAAGAAAATGTCGGAAAATCTGACCGAATATTTCGCGGAAGTCGGCGTAAAAGTTAATTATCTTCATTCCGATATTACAACCCTCGACCGAATTAAAATTTTAAGAAACTTGCGACGCGGGGAATTTGATGTTTTGGTCGGAATCAATCTTTTACGCGAAGGTTTGGATTTGCCGGAAGTTTCACTCGTGGCAATTCTCGACGCTGACAAAGAAGGTTTTTTGCGTTCGGAACGAAGTTTGATTCAAACAATCGGACGCGCGGCGAGAAATTCGGAAGGCATCGCAATTCTTTACGCTGATAAAATTACAAAATCAATGAAAGTTGCGATTGACGAAACAAACCGCCGCCGCAAAATTCAGGAAGAATACAACGAAGAACACGGAATTACGCCGACGACAATCGTCAAATCAATTGAAGCAACGCTGGTTACGGCGTATGAAGCCGATTATTTCAAAGTCCCGCTCGAAATGGACAAATTTGAAGAATATTCGCCGAAACAATTAAAGGAAACGATTTACCAATTAGAACAAGATATGCGCCAATCCGCCCGCGATATGAAATTTGAACAAGCGGCGGAAATTCGTGACAGAATCAATTATTTACGCGATAGACAAATACAACTTTCTTAAAGTTTTAGGTGCAATAAGTCTTTTACCGAAACCAAAAGAAAATTTTAAGAAATTATTTTTCAAATTATTGCATCAAAGCGATGCGCTCTTCTGTGTTAAACTAAAAACCATCGGAGAATAATAATGAAAAAAATAAATCTGTTTAAAATAGCCGGATTTTCGCTTGTTTTGTTGGTTATTGTGTCGCTTTCGGTTGATGCTTTTGCCCAAACGCGGCGGAAAAAAACAACGACCAAAACTACTTCAACTTCTGTTTCGGACAATGATATTTCGCTCGGTTTAAAGGAAGCACTTTCAAAAGGTGTGAAATTTGCGGTTGACAATCTCGGTAAGGAAAACGGTTTTCTCGATAATGTCGAAGTCAAAATTCCCGTGCCGAAATCTTTGAAAAATATTGAAAAAGCCGTTCGTTTTGCTGGACAAGGACAGAGAGTTGATGATTTTATCGCGGCAATGAATCACGCGGCGGAAAAGGCTGTTCCGGTGGCGTTCGATGTTTTTGTAGATTCGATAAAGCAGATGACTTTTACAGATGCGCGAAACATACTTTTTAGCGGTCAGGACGATGCCGCGACGCAGTTTTTCCGCCGCACGACCGAAGAAAAATTACGCGAAAAGTTTCGCCCGATTGTCGAAAAATTTACCGCTGAAACGGGCGTTACGCAGGAATATAAGAAAATGATGGACAAAGCCGGATTTATGTCGGCATTTGTCGGCAAAGACGCGAAAGATTTGGACGGTTACGTCACTGAAAAAGCTCTCGACGGCTTATTTTATATGGTCGCACAGGAAGAAAAGAAAATTCGCAAAGATCCGATCCGCAGAACAACGAAAATTCTGCGAGATGTATTTGGAATTTTGAAATAGTAAAAGACTTAATAACTATTGGAACGCGAACTTCAGTTCGCCAATCATAAAATCTTATATGACGGAATTATCTCGTTCGAAATAGGGTTTTATGTTTACCGGCGAACTGAAGTTCGCGTTCCGTTTATTTTTCTAACCTTTATTTGAATGAATTACGTAATTGGAATAATCGAATTTCTCGCCATTTTAACTTTTGCATATTCGGGACTGATCGAAGCAAAGCGCAAAGAAATGGATTTTGTCGGTTCGTGTACTCTTGCATTGGTTACAGCATTCGGCGGCGGAACTCTGCGCGATATTTTGCTTGATCGCCGTCCTCTTTACTGGATCGAGCATTATGATTATCCGATCATTATCTTTTTTCTTTCGGCGGCAGTTTTGATTCTTTTTCGCTTTAACCGTGAGATTTTGAATCAAAAAATTCTTCTATTTATTGACGCACTCGGTTTAGGTTTATTCAGCGCGTCGGGTGTTGCAATCGCACTCGAATTAAATATTCCGAGATTTCCCGCATCTTTGATCGGCGTAATTACAGCGACGACCGGCGGCGTGATTCGCGACGTTTTGCGAAATGAAATTCCATATGTTTTTCAACGCCAAACACAACTCTATGTAACCTGTGCGTTCATAGGAACTTGGACGTATATTCTTTCAAATTACTTAGGTTTTTCGCATATCGTCGGATTACTTGCCTGCACATTTGTTACATTTTCGATTCGTATTGTGGCGGTAAAATATAACATTCGCTTACCTTTATAGTTTCCAAAAGTTTCTCGCTTTGCTTTGCTCATTTTGAATTGATAAAATACTTGTTTCGTCAATAGACAGGAATTTTATCTGTAAAACATAATGAGCATTAAACAAATTACGGTTCGCGGTGCGCGTCAGCACAATCTTAAAAACATCAATGTCGAAATTCCGCGTGATTCTTTCACGGTCATCACGGGACTCAGCGGTTCGGGCAAATCTTCGCTTGCTTTTGATACGATTTACGCCGAAGGTCAGCGTCGTTACGTTGAATCGCTTTCTGCTTATGCGCGACAGTTTTTAGATCAACTCGAAAAACCCGATGTGGATTCGGTCGAAGGTCTTTCTCCGGCGATTTCCATCGAGCAGAAAACGGTTTCAAAAAGTCCGCGTTCGACGGTTGGAACTGTCACGGAAGTTTATGATTATTTGCGACTTCTGTTTTCTTCAATCGGAACGCCGCATTGTCCGAATTGCGATGCGCCGATTACGCGTCAATCTGCCGAACAAATTGTTACGAATGTTCTCGAACTTCCTGAAGGCGAACGGGTTATGATTCTCGCGCCGATTGTTCGGGGACGCAAAGGCGAATTTAAAAAAGAACTCGAAAAACTTCATAAAGACGGTTTTGTCCGCGCAAGAATTGACGGCGAAATGCACCTTTTGGACGAAGAAACAAACCTCAGCAAGCGCAAAAATCACACAATCGAAGTCGTCGTTGACAGACTTTTATTAAAAGACGGTGTGAAAGAACGCTTGACCGAATCGGTTAAAACTGCGCTGAAATTAACCGGCGGCGCGGTTTTGATTTCGATTATTGACGGCGAAGAAAAGCTCTATTCGGAAAAAATGGCTTGCGTCAACTGCGGCATAAATATTCAACCGCTCGAACCGCGTTCTTTTTCGTTTAATTCAAACTACGGCGCGTGTAAAACTTGTCAAGGTTTGGGAACGGTGATGTCTTTTGAACAATACGTGATCTTGCCGGACGAAGATGTTCAGGTCAATAAACTGAAATTGTTGGACGACATTGACAAAAAAGGCGGAAAATTTTTAGAAACCGCGCTTGATGCGATCATCGAAAGATTTGCCGAAGACAAAAATAAACCGAAAAATGCGAAACCTGATGATGAAAAAATCGCCAAAAAAGTGAACGCCGAAATCGGCAAAATAAACGAATTGAAATTCAAGAATTTGCCCGCTGAAATCCGCGATTCTTTCTTTAACGGAACAAAAAAACGCCTTACTTTTCGGCAGGGAACTTACGTTTACGAAAGCGAATGGAAAGGCGCGATTCGCACATTAAAAGACAGATTTGAAACGCCGCCGTCGGAGAAAATCCGCGAAGCACTCGAAGAATTGATTTCGCCGATAAATTGTCCGAAATGTGATGGCAAACGCTTGCAGCCGGAAAGTTTAGCGGTAAAAGTCGGCGGTTTGGGAATTGATGAATATGTTAGTTTGCCAATCGAAGAATCGGTTAAATCGTTTGAAAAAATTATATTAAAAGAACGTGAAGAAAAAATTGCGGGACTTGTTTTAAGAGAAATTACAGAACGCCTGAACTTTTTGCTCGCAGTCGGTTTGGGATATTTAACGCTTGATCGTTCGTCGGGAACTTTGTCGGGCGGCGAAGGTCAGCGCATCAGATTGGCAACGCAAATCGGTTCAAAATTGCGCGGCGTTTTATATGTTTTGGACGAGCCTTCAATCGGGCTTCATCCGCGCGATAATCAGAAATTGATCGAAACTCTGCACGAATTGCGCGATCTCGGAAATACGGTTTTGGTCGTCGAACACGATGAAGAAACCATCGAACGCGCCGATTATGTCGTTGATCTGGGACCGCTTGCCGGAACTCACGGCGGCGAAATTATTGCGACGGGAACGCCGAAGGAAATTGAAAAAAATGCCGATTCCTTAACTGGAAAATATCTTTCGGGAAAGTTGAAAATCGAAGTCCCAAAAAAGAGGCGCAAGCCGAACGGCAAGAAAATTATTGTTAAAGGCGCAAAAGCGCACAACTTGAAAAATATCACGGCGGAATTTCCGCTCGGAGTTTTGACGGCGATCACGGGCGTTTCGGGTTCGGGAAAATCAACTTTGATTGACGATATTTTGTATCGCGGACTGGCAAAATTCATCTATAAATCGGTCGCCGTTCCGCTCGCACATTCTTCAATCGAAGGTTTGGAACATATTGACAAAGTCATCGAAATTGACCAAACGCCGATTGGAAGAACGCCGCGCTCGAATCCGGCGACTTATACGGGAGTTTTCACGCCGATTCGTGAACTTTACGCGATGCTGCCGGAATCCAGAGAGCGCGGTTACAAAGCCGGAAGATTTTCGTTCAACGTCAAAATCGGACGCTGCGCCGCGTGTGAAGGCGCGGGAATGAAACGAATAGAGATGAATTTCCTGCCCGATGTTTTCGTCAATTGCGACGTTTGTCGTGGCGCACGTTACAACCGCGAAACGCTTTCCGTCAAATACAAAGGTCTTTCAATTGCTGATCTTTTGGACACAACAATCGAAGATGCTCTGCCGATCTTGGAAAATATTCCGCAGATCAAACAAAAACTACAAACTTTGCTTGATGTCGGTTTGGGATATTTAAAACTCGGACAATCTTCGACGACGATTTCCGGCGGCGAAGCACAAAGAGTCAAACTTGCGAAAGAATTATCGAAACGAGCGACCGGAAAAACAATTTATATTTTAGATGAACCGACGACAGGTTTGCATTTCGCCGACGTTCATAAATTGTTGGATGTTTTGCAAAGATTAGTCGAATTGGGAAACACGGTCATCGTCATCGAACACAATTTAGACGTGATAAAAACTGCCGATCACATCATTGATCTCGGTCCCGAAGGCGGAATTGGCGGCGGCAAAATCGTCGCTAAAGGAACGCCCGAACAGATTGCTAAAATTAAAGGTTCTTACACGGGAAAGGCTCTGAAAGAAGTATTGAAAAATAAAAAATAATCTGCTAAATTGCCAAAATAATGATATTTGATGCTCTGACAAAAGAAGAATATAAAACTCTATTAAATAAATACCCATTTGATGAAGACATTTTGTCTTTAGATGATTTTCAATACACAATTCATCCAGAGGGTTGTATCGAAAATTTTCATGCAAGTCGTGAAATATCAAATTGGATCGTCCATCTAAAAAATAGAATGTATCAAACTCGTTGGAGTTGGATTCAATTAAATCACTTTTATAATAAAGGCATCCCGGACGACGAATGGTTTATATCACCCGGCAGAAACGGCGAATCTGTCGAATATTTTCCGCATTTTGATGATAATCATCACGGGATCAAAGCTCAATTTAATTATTTTGCGGATGTTTTTTATTACAAATTATTTTCAGCTTGGGATAATTTAGGTCACATTATTAATAATATGTATGAGCTAGAAATTAAAAAAGCTGATTTTCGTAGAGTGGTTAAAGGGTTAAAAAATATAAGACCGGATTTGTTTGATAAACTCAATAATTTGATTGACTTGGATGAATTTAGGAAGATGCTTAAATTTAGAAATAGTTCAACTCACAATGAATTAATAGGGAATTTGACATCTGGAAGTACAAAAGTTTCAGATAAGGAATACCATTTGGGAATTGGAAAATATACAACATCTTCTCAAATTAAGAATAATGCGGATGAATCATTGAAATTAATTGAACAAGCTATTAAATTCATTAAAGAACAAATTCAAAAAGATACAGAATAAACTGTGAAAAATAAAAACATTTTGAAATACAAGAAGATTTAGAATCTTTATAGTTTTGATTCTAAGAAAATTAGCCAATATCTAACCGCCTCTTTTTATCAAAAAATTTGAAAATCTCGTTCCCATCGGCAAACCGGAAAACCCTCTGACAATTTCGAGTTTTAGTGCGATTCGGGTTTCGCCGCGTTCAAAGCTATTTATCAACTGAATTGTGCGGTCAAAGTCTTTATCTCTTAACAATTGAAACACATTTCCCAGATTATACGCGCCCAAAATATCTCCACTACTGGTTATAAAAAATTCGCCGTTGCGCTGTGTTTGTTCGCTTCTGAATTGTGAAACGACGGCGTAAGCGCGTGTAAATTCGTTTATGGTCGGGACGATTGATTCTAAGATACGAAATGCCTGCGCCGGTTCGATTGCGGCGTAAGAGTTGGCAATCTGAGTCAATTCGCCTATTTCCTGTTGCGTGATTTCGGAAGTTTCGATCAAACCGTAGGCTTGATTCAAAATTGACAACGCCCATTGTTTATTTTCTTCTTTATTTTTTTGATAAACCGTTCCCGCTAAATTGAGCAAGGCGTTGAATCGCGTTTGGTCGGTTGGAATTTGATTTATGTAATTATTTGCCTGTTCATAATTATTTTTTGAAATTTCCTGATAAGCTAAATTGTTATAAAAATTGGACAATTGCTGTTCGGTTTCGTCGTCGGAAAACTTTGAATTGATGATATTTACGGCTTCCGAAATGTTACCGTTCTGCGCTAATTTTTGCGCGGCGGTGCTGTAAATCGAATTTCGATAACTTTGAAATTTTTCGGCTTGTCTGAGCAATTCTTCCGGCGAAGCGTCGCTTTGCACGAGTTTGTTGTACTCTTCATATTCCTGATTCCCGTTTTGCACTTGTTTTTGTTTTAACTTAGCGGCGCGGGCGGGAAAATATTTTTCAATAACACTAAACCCGGCATTTTGTGGACTATAATTAAAATTATTGTTTTCAAGACAGAATGCAGAGATTTTGTCGGCTAAATTTTTTAAAAGAGAATCTGAAATTTCAAGCGATTTCTGATCGGGAGTTTTTTCTTTGCCGAATTCTTGTAAAAAATATTGAATTGTCGAAGTCGTTTGATAATCGGCGGTCGTTAAAGTTGTTCCAAGCAGTTTTTCAACCACTTCTTCGGCAAGTTTGTTGGCGACTTTTGCGTCTTTCGTGAAGATTTTGTTTAGCAAATTAAAAGTTTCATACGACACGCCGTTCTTCAGACTTTCGCGTAGAATTTGTGCGGCGCGTTCGGGATTTTTATCAGCGACAAGATTAAGAAATCTTTGTTCGGTTTGAATCTCGCTGTCTGCATAATATTTCTTGTTGGAAAATGCTTTTGAATCCTGAGAATTTTGCGCGATTATCTGCGAAATTTTCGCCGGACGGCTTTTGTAAAGTAATTCGAGCGCGAGTTCGGGATTACAGCCGGCGATTGTATTCAAGATTGTGAAGCGCGGATTTTGTCCGTAAACCAATTGATCGAAAGCATATTGATTTTTCCTGTTCTTTTCCACTTCTTGTTGAGCAATAATTAAATCGTTGATTGATTTTTGAAAAAGTGGCAGAGCGCGTTTTTCATCGGTTTTGCAAATATAACCGCCGACTTGTCCGAAAACTACGGCACGATTTTCGGGAAGTTTTAAGTTTTCCGCATCCGAAAGAATTTGCTCTGTGAGTTTTGTTTCACGCTGAATCATTTCTTCGGATTTTTCCGTCGAATCTTGAGCAAATAAATAGATTGAAAGTGAAAAAAACAAAACGGCGAAAAGGAAAAAGCGAAATTTAGACATAAATTTTTAACCTCGATAAAATTACAGGTGTCTGAAGAACGCCAAAGGTTGCCAGACTTGCTTGAAATTTTGAATAAATTTGAATTAACTTTTTACGGCAAAAGATTTTTCCATACAACTGTGCGAGCAGAAAAAGTTTGATTTCAATTTGACCGCACCGTCTTGCGGAATCCATTTCTGACATTTTGAACATCTGACCAGCGGCGAATCCGAGGTTTTTGCGCTCGTTTCGATATTTTTCTGTTTCGGTTGAGATTTTTGTTTCAATTGCCTGTATGCCTTAAACATAAACCAAGCAGATTGAATATATTGACGATAACGATACGCCGTGATCGCCGTCGAAATTAAAGACAAAACAAAAAACGCTAAGAAAATCCAAAGTATCCAATTCATATTTTATAAAACTCTTGTAGTTCAGAATAAAACATTTTTTCAATCGTATGAAGCAGAGAAAATCGGAGACCTATTTATGCGGCTTTGAGTTTTTCGCTTAATTCGTTGATAAATTTTTTATCGTTGAGAAGTTCCTGACGCAATTTTTCCTTTTGTGTCTTTTCGCTTTCCATTATTTTTCGTAATTCGTTGTTAATCTGAATTTCCAAAGATTCATCGGAACGATTTCTTAAAAAATCTAAAATCTCGCCGTTCAAAAATATGGAAACTTTTATTTCGTGTTTATTGCGTGGCGCGAAACGGGTTGATCTTCGCCATTTTTGAATACCGGTTTTTGGCAATTCATTTTCGGGAACGCCTTGATCTCTTAGTTCTTCAATGTCTTTTTCGGTAATTTCAACTTCCAAAATCTTCGAGTTTGTTTCTGTTTTGCTCATATTCTCTTTTTTCAAATCCGACAGCTTTTCGAGCAGAAATTATTCTGACAATTTCATAATGTTTTTCATCAATTACAACTGTAAATGTGATACGCAACAAACGATCTTCTGCCATTCCGACGATTGTAAATCTTTGCTCATCCAAATCGGAATGAGAATCATCGAAACTTTCAATTGCCCAAACATCACTAAAAACGGCTGTGGATTCATCAAAAGTTATACCATCGTGATTTTTTATGTTTTCAGTTTCTTTGTTTTCATCCCAATCAAATTTCATATAACAATATAATGAGATAATAGCACAATTTATTTGTGAACAACGATACTTTGAGCGTTTTGAAATCTTTGATAAAGTTTAAGGAAATTAAAAATTTTAGAGAATAAATTTATGCAAATATAAAGAACATCAAACAAATTTAAGAACGAGGAATTTGTAGCTTTTTCAAAGCCGGAAAACAAACAGGCGATGGAAGATGTACGGCTCTTGCAAAGTCGTTAAAAAGTTGAAAAGACCGGTCTCACTTGTTTCAATGTAATTTACAACAATTATTTTGAACAAAAAAGAGGGTCTTTTCGATGATGGATATTAACACAGAACCTAAGTTATTTGAAACAAA
>JBBSAX010000187.1:0-10254 GCA_038251885.1 Pyrinomonadales bacterium
CTTATGAATGAACTTGCTCATTCAACCATTATAAAGCCGCAGCAAGCTGACGGGGTATTATACCCAATGTGAATAAAAGTTTTAACTTTCGCAATAGATGAGAGATTATAGATGAAAGATTATAGATAAAGACAAGCAAATCTATCAGTTATCATCTTTTATCTATAATCTACTCCGAATCTTTTACTTCAACTGCGTAACTTCTAAACTTTCTATCAGCAGCACTTTAAAATCCGACAAAGATAGGTTCGGGCGTTAGAAAAATGCCGAAGTTTTGATTTACTTTGTTCTGGATTTCGTTCTTTAAACCCAAAATTTCGGCGGCGGTTGCATTTTGGCGATTTGTTATTGCCAGAGCGTGATTTGTCGAAAGTCCGGCGTTTCCTCTGGTGTAGCCTTTATAAAATCCTGAATTTTCGATCAACCACGCGGCGGGAATTTTCACATTTTCGCCGTCAACCGGATAATTCGGTAATTTTTCATTTTCTTCGATTAATTTTAATGTTCTGGCTTTTTCTTCAACTGTTTGAAAGACTTTCGTTGAAACAATCGGATTTTTGAAAAATGAACCTGCGCTTCTCGAATTCAAGTCATTTTCATTAATCACCATTGATTTTTCTGAACGAATTGCTAAAACGGTTTCACGTATTTCTTTTAATGTCGGTATTTTTTCGGCGAAAGACTTTTGCAAATCAGGATACGCGATTTTCGGATTTCCATCAACATATAGATCATATTTGACGGCTAAAACGATGAATCTCTCTTTGTCGGTGGTATTAAAAATACTTGTCCGATAGGCAAATTTGCATTCCGTATTGCTCAGTTCGATTATTTCTCCGGTTTTTCGGTCAAGACATCTGACGGAAACAATAGTTTCAGAAACTTCTTGACCGTAAGCTCCGACATTCTGCACCGGAGTTCCGCCGACAAAACCGGGAATTCCGCTTAAACATTCGATTCCTTGCAGATTTTTCTCAATGCAGAACTCGACAAATTTATCCCAATCTTCGCCCGCACCCGCCGTGACGGTTATTTTTTCAGAACTTTCGTTTTCCAAAAAAATTCCCTTGATCGCAATTTGTAAAACAAGTCCGTCAAAACCTTTGTCGGAAATTAAAATATTACTTCCGCCGCCGAGTATGAAAAGTTCAAACGAATTTCGTTTGGCAAACTTAAAGGCTTCGATCACTTGTTCTTCATTTTCGGCACGAACAAAAAAGCGGGCGTTTCCGCCGATTTTCAAAGTCGTTAAAGGCGCGAGCGAAACATTTTCCTGAATATTTATTTTATTTGACATTTTATGTAAAAACCGGAAGTCAAGATTTTACTCTCTCGACTTCCGGTTCACAACTTCCAATCAAAAATTTTATTTTTTGATTTGCCTTATTTTTTCAAAGAAAGTGCAAATTGAAGCCTGTTTGCTTCTTGAACCGCTTCGGCTGTTCTGAGTTTTTTAAGTTGTTCAATGACATTTTTCACGCCTTTTTGATCATTTTTTTGCAAATAAGCGTTTCCGAGTCCCGATAAAGCTGCGACGTAATTTCCTTGTTTATCAACCGCTTTCTTAAATTGATCGAGGGCGTTGTTCAAATCACCGCTTTTGAAATACGCAACTCCGAGCGAATAATTGGCAAATGCCCAATCCGAACGAGTTTCCGTGACAGGTTTGAGATTATCAATCGCGGCTTTGAAATCGCCGAGATCAATCGAAGTAATTCCCATATTAAGGCGAATTGCCGTCAGAATATCCTGATTCGGGTTCAGAGATTTTGCTTTTTCCAGATTCGCTTTGGCTTGTGATAATTTTTCCTTTGCCGCATCGGGATTTGCCTTTAAATCAATTCTTGCCGCATTGTAATAAGCCCATCCTAAATTGGCATAAGCGAGTGCGTCTTGTTTTAATTCCGCCGATTTTGTCAGAGCATCCAAGGACTTATTCCAACTGTGCGTAATTCCCTGTGCGCTCGACAACATATTATGTTCACCTGCGGTGTAACCGTAGCGACTGTAAACGTCGGATAGTTCGTCATTGGAAAATACTTCGCCAAGTTTCGGATTATTTTGAATAAAGGTCAACCCCATCGAATAACGGCTCATCGCCTGTGCCAGCAATGCGTATTTTCCTTTGATGGTATTGTCATTTTCGGCTAATTGGCGATACGAATCAGCCAGATTAAAATAGACCTCAACGTAATCGTTTTTGAGTTTCAGAGTTTGCAGATAAGCATCAACCGAGTCTTGATACTTTCCCGTATTGTAATATGCCGCACCCAGATCAAACTGTGCTTCGAGATATTTCGGATTTAATTTGACTGCTTCATTATATTCAGCAATCGCATCGGCTTCGAGGTCTAATTTAGCCAGCGTCGAACCCAAATGATAATGCGCTTCGGCGAATGTCGGTTCTAATTCGATTGATTTACGAAAAGCGATTTCGGCATCTTTGTCTTGATCTTGCGAAGAGCGCACTAAGCCTAAGAAGTATTGCGTTTGCGAATCATTCGGATCGGTTGCAAGTGCTTTTTTCAAATATGAATCGGCTTTTGCAATATCGCCCGTTTGATAATATAAAATACCGAGCGGTGCGCTGACATCGGTTAAACCGGGATCAATCTGCAAGGCTTTTTCATAACTGGCGATGGCTTTTGCCGAATCACCGGATTCATCATAAACTTCGCCCAAACCTGAATACGCGGCTGAGTTTTCGGGGTTAAACGTGATTGCTTCGTTATAAAATTTTTCGGCGAGGGGAATCTTGCTTTCTTCCAGTGCCATAAAATCATCACCTTTTCGAGTCAGCGCGTCGCTTAATCCGAGTTTGGCAAGATCATTTTTCGGATTAAGTTTGTAGGCTTCTCTGAAATATTCGACTGATTTATCAATTTCATTTTCATTGAAATAATATTGCGCCGCACCTGTTATAGCTAAAGAGGCTTTGACCGGATCGGCTCGCGGTATTAAATCCTGCGGTTTGATAATTTCGATTTTATCCCGCCGCGTTGTAACTTTGGCGAGATTGTCATACTGCTTGCGGATTCTTGTTCGAGTTTCAACTCGCTGAACCTGAGTGCGCCTGATTTTTTGCCGGTTAACGGCAACATATTTTTTGGGTGCTTTCCTTGATTTAGGAAAGGCAAAAACGCTCGAACTGCCGCCGATATCGCTCGAAATTACAAAATCCTGTGTGTGGCTATAAAAACTTCCAAATAATAATGTCCAGATAATCGTCAGTATTAACAACAGTTTCAACCAGTTTGTTTTGCTTTGCATTATAATCCTCATTAAATTTTTTCTTTATTATATTCTGAATTCGTGAACACGCAAGTCACATACTATGATGCAATTGCGTCCACTTGACGTTTTCCATTGATTATTTTTGCTTTCAGAGTAAAACGGCTCATCTCTTGAAGAGACAAGGTAAAATGTTTTTTGTAAAATTTCAGCTATCCAATAAATCCCTGACTTTCTTGGTCAAATCGTTAAATGTAAAAGGTTTTTGCAGATAATTCATATCGGCATCAATAATGCCGTGGCGGATTACCGCGTCGTCGGGATAACCGGACATAAAAAGTATCGGCAAATTCGGTGACAATTTTTGCAGATTTTCGGCTAAATCTCTTCCGCCCATTTTCGGCATTACGATGTCGGTCATCAATAAATCAATTTTTGTTTGACTGTCATTAAATATCTCTAAGGCTTCAAGCCCGTTTTTCGCTTCGACAACTTTATAACCGCACGATTCGAGAACTTGCCGGCAAAGATTTCGCACCATATTTTCGTCTTCCGCCAGAAGTATGGTTTCATTGCCCCATTTAAATGCGGGATGCGATTCCCGTTCGACAGACGGTTTTGCATCCTCTTCGATCTGCGGAAAATAAACTTTAAAAATCGAACCTTTATCCGGTTCGCTATAAACCCAGATATAACCGCCGGATTGTTTGATGATGCCATAGACTGTTGCCAGTCCGAGTCCTGTTCCTTTATTCACCTCTTTTGTTGAAAAAAACGGTTCAAAGATTTTTTGTCTGACATCTTCGCTCATTCCGATTCCCGTATCGGAAACCGCCAACATTACGTAGCGTCCGGGCTTTGCGTCAAAATGCAATGCGAAAAACTGTTCGTCAAATTCGACATTAGAAGTTTCAATTGTCAAACTTCCGCCTTCGGGCATTGCGTCCCGTGCGTTGACGACCAAATTCATTATCACCTGCGAAAGTTGTCCGACATCAACCTTTATTCGTCGAACATCCGGCGAGAGCCTAGATTCAAAATGGATGTCTTCGCCGATCAGTCTTTTCAGCATCGAGCCGGTTTCAACAATTACATTATTAACGTCAATGACTTTCGGATTTAAAACCTGCTTGCGGCTGAAAGCCAAAAGTTGTTGAGTCAGAGATGCCGAGCGTTCGCCCGATTTTCTGATTTCTTCAATATAATGACGAATCGGATCGTTCGAGTTTAATTTTCTTAAAGCAAGATCGCTGTAACCGTTGATTACGGTCAGCATATTGTTAAAATCGTGGGCGATTCCGCCTGCGAGTCGTCCGACCGATTCGAGTTTTTGCGCCTGCATCAATTTTTCTTCGCTTTTGTGCAAAGCTATTTCGGCAAGTTTTAGTTCAGTAACATCTAAATTCATTCCGATCCATTCACGAACGCTGGTATCTTCATTAAAAACGGGAACGGCGCGAATATAATAATAATATTCTTTATTTTTGTAATGAATTCGATTTTCGATTTCGTAGATTTCTTTGTTTTTGATGGATTTCTTCCATTTTTCAAGAGTCGCCTCGCGTTCGTCAGGATGAATTGTCTCAAGCCACCAATAAAATTCCGATTCGGAAAGATTATTAATTGACTGTTGATCAAGAGGTAATCTGGCATTTAAAACATAACCGTCGGCATTTGCTGTCCAAACGAGTTGTGCGCTGGAAGCAAGTGCTTCAAAACGCTCGAAACTTTGTTTTAATTGTTGTTCGGAGTTTTTGCGTTCGGTAATATCCTGTGCAATACCGACGAGTCTTACGGGAACGCCGTTTTCATCGTAATCGGCGAGAGCCACATTTGAAATCCAGATCACTTGCGAATCCGCTCTGATAACTCTGCAATCTTTTTCAAAAGTTCGGTGTTCATTTATGGCTATTTTGACGGATTTCATCGTTTCTTCAACATCGTTCGGATGAATTATCCTGACAAAATCTTCCAATTTTCCGTGAAAATCAACATTTCCCCAAATTTCAAAACACTCCGGCGACCAATAAACCTCGTCTCTTTGTAAATTCCATTCCCAAACGCCCATTTTAGCGGCGGTTAAAGCAAGTTTGAGTCGTTTTTCGCTTTCCCGGTGAAGTGCTTCGGACTCTTTTTTGCGGCGGCGGTTTTCCGCTTCCTGCAATTCGCGCTCGATTGCCGGAGCAAGCCGTCTCAAATTATCTTTCATCAGATAATCGCTCGCTCCGGCACGCATTACCTGAACGGCTTTTTCTTCACCGATTGTTCCCGAAATAACGATAAACGGAATATCCAAATCGGTTTGTTTGACAAAATTCAAGGCTTCATCAACGCTAAATCCCGGCATCGAATAATCCGATACTATGACATCCCATTTATCTTGGGCTAATGTTTTTTCTAACTGCTCTAATGTATCAACTCTTTTATGTTCAAGTTTATAGCCTTCCTTCTTTAAATGTCTGATCAATAGTTCAGTATCTAATTCGGAATCTTCGATATTTAATAATTTGAGAGTTTTATTCATTTACTGTTACTGTCGTGATTTGTGCAGATTTATGATTTGCCAGAAACTGCCGTTCAAAGATTTCCGGCAAAACCGGCTTACTGCAATAAAAGCCTTGCCATTCGTCGCACTTGATACTTTTTAAAAATTCCAATTGTTCCGCCGTTTCCACGCCTTCGGCAATGACTTTTAACTGTAAATTATGCGCCAGAGTCGTGATTGCCAGCACGAGTTCCATATCATCGGGGTTTTGCGCGACATCCTGAACAAATGATTTATCAATCTTTAAAATGTCTATTGGTAATCTTCTCAGATAACTCAGCGATGAATAACCCGTGCCGAAATCATCAATTGATAATTTTATGCCCAGAGTTTTAAGTGCTTTGAGAGTTTTAATCGAACTTTCAGGCGTTTTCATCAAATAGGTTTCGGTAAGTTCGAGTTCAAGACAACCCGGTTCAATTCCTGTTTTTTCAAGTATTTTACTAATAACTTCCAGCAAATTTTCCTGTTGAAACTGCCGCGCCGATATATTGACGGATAAAATTCCCGGATCGAAACCTTTTTCATTCCACGATTTGAGTTGAGCGCAGGCAGTTCGCAAAACCCATTCGCCGATTGGAATAATTAAACCCGTTTCTTCGGCTAAAGGAATAAAGTCCATTGGCAAAATCAGTCCTAATTCCTGATTTTGCCAACGAACCAAAGCCTCGACTCCGACAATTTGACCGCTTTGAGTATTTAATTTGGGTTGATAATGAATCTCGAATTCTTCGCGTTCGATGGCTTTTCGCAGATTATTTTCCATCGTCAGGCGTTTAACCGCCTTTTCATTCATTCCGTTAATATAAAACTGGTAATTATTTCCGCCTTGTTCCTTGGCTCTGGCAAGCGCGGCACTGGCGTTTTTAAGCAATATCTGCCCGTCCCGTGCATCATCCGGGAAAAGACTTATTCCGATGCTGAATGAAACATAAATCTCTTTGCCATCAACATAAAACGGATGTTCCAAAGCCTCGTAAATATCGCTTGCGACATCGGTAACATCTGTCGTATTTTGTATTTGTGTAACAAGCAAGGCAAATTCATTACCTTCAAATCTGGCAATCGTATAATCTTCGCCCACACTTATTTTCAATCTGATGGCAACTTCCTTGAGTAATTCATAACCGAGTTTATGACCGAGAGTGTCATAAACCTGATCGAATCTGTCTATGGACAAATACAGCATTGCCAAGCAGTGATTATTACGGTTTGCCTGAACGATAGCTTGCGAAAGACGATCTTCAAATAAAATGCTGTTCGGCAGATTGGTCAGCGCGTCGTGATAAGACAGATAGATAATTTCTTCCGTGCGTTTTTTGACCAATTCTTCCAATTGAGTTTCGTGGAGTCGTTTGGCTGTAAGCAATGAATGATGTTCGATAGCGCGTGTGACGGCAATTTCGATATGATCGAGATCGAGCGGTTTTCCGATATAATCGAACGCACCGATTCTCATCGCCTGAATTGCGCTTTCGATTGTTCTTTCGCCGCTGATCATTATAATCACGGTGTCCGGCGCAGAAGAGTGAATGAGCGGAATAATATCAATTCCGCTCATTCCGCCTAAATTAATGTCCGTTAAAACAAGATTGAATTTTTGTGTTTTGAGAATTTGAAGTGCTTCTTCAGCCGAGTTTGCCGTGACGCAAATATGTTTTTCACCAAGAATTTCCTTTATTAAATTTCTGACAACGGGTTCGTCGTCAATAATCAATATGTTTGATATTTTATTTTCATCATTCATATAAAACCGGGGTAAATTTAATAATTAAATAGAGTTAACTCTTAAAAAAATATTTCAATGATTCAAAAAAAACTATCAAATATACTGGAGTGGAAGAATCATCAATTTGAAATGTAATGTCTGTTACAAACTGATTTTATATTAAAGCCTTAGATCTGATTTTGTAAAGTATTAATTTCTTCGGCATTTTTTTTGAACTCTTCTTGCTATCTTCTGCCGAGTCGGATAAATTTAATTCTTACCAAAATGTTAAATATTTTCCGTATAATGATTTCAAACTCTGCTTAGCGTTGAAACATAACGTCTGCCATTTTAAAATCTTCATTCGGAAAATTTATGTTTGTTTAATCTAAATTTTATAAAAAGGAGATTTTGCCGAAAATGAAAGCATTCGAAACAGAAAATTTACGCAATCTGGCTGTCATTGGTCACGGCGACGCGGGTAAAACCCAACTCGTCAGTTCCCTGCTTTATGTTGCCGGAGCAACCCCGCGATGGGGAAAAGTTGCCGAAGGAACAACGGTTACAGATCACGAAGAAGATTCGATCGAGAGAAAAGTTTCTCTCAACAACAGTTTCGCGCACCTCGAATTTAAGGAAACGAAAATGAATTTCATAGACACACCGGGCTATGCCGCCTTCGTCGCGCACGCACGTCCGGGATGCCGCGTTTCAAACTGCGCTCTGGTCGTGGTTGACGGCGTGAACGGAATTGAAGTTCAAACCGAACGAACGTGGAATTATGCAAATGAATTCTTGCTGCCGCGGTTTATGGTCATCAATAAATTAGACAAAGAACGCGCCGATTTCGGACACGCGGTTGAAACTGCAACCGACAGTTTCGCCCGCTCGATTGTGCCTTTTACTCTGCCAATCGGAGAAGAAGAAAATTTTCGCGGCGTGGTTGATGTCGTCCATTTGAAGGCTTACGAATTTGACGAAAAAGGTATAGCAAAAGAAGTTCCGCTTCCCGAAACCGGACGCGAGGCGGTAGATAAAACACGCGAAAGAATCATCGAACTCGTCGCCGAATCGGATGATGAATTGATGGAAAAATACTTCGATCAAGGCACTCTGGAAGAAGAAGATATAATTCCGAATCTCTCCAAAGCGATTGCGAAAAGCCGTCTGTGTCCGGTTTATGCAGTTTCTTCGGAAACACTCGTCGGACTGGAAATCTTGCTGAATCACATCGTTGAATTCGCGCCGAATCCTTCGACGCACGAAGCTGAGTCGGGTTTTGCCGACGCGGAAATGCAAGGCGAAAGAATTTCCCGCAAATACAGCAACGACGAACCTTTTTCAGCCTTCGTTTTCCGCACGATTGCCGATCCGTTTGCCGGAAGAATCAACGTAATGAAAGTCGTTTCAGGCAAAATTGATTCCGATGCGACCGTTTATAATTCAACACGCGACACGATGGAAAGAATCGGCGGATTGCACGTTTTGCAGGGAAAAACTCTTGATAAAGTTGACAAAGCGCAAACCGGCGACATCATCGCGGTCGTCAAATTAAAAGAAACACAAAGCGGCGACACGCTTTGCAGTAAAGATAATCCGATAGTTTATCCGAACGTCAAATACCGCGAACCCGCGATTTCATTTGCCATCGAGCCGAAATCACGCGCCGATGAAGACAAAATCAGCACCGCGCTTCACAAAATTTTAGAAGAAGATTTAAGCCTGAAATTTGACCGCGATTCGCAGACAAAAGAATTTATTCTGAGCGGTTCGGGACAACTTCATATTGAAACCGTCGTTGATAAATTAAAAAACCGCTACGGCGTAGAAGTTGATCTGCATCCGCCGAAAGTTCCATATAAAGAAACAATTACGCAGCAAGTCGAAGTTCAGGGACGGCACAAAAAACAATCCGGCGGTCGTGGACAATTCGGCGATTGCAAATGTATTTTTGAACCGCTCGAACACGGCGGCGGATTTGAATGGGTTGACAAAATCTTCGGCGGCTCAGTTCCGCAAAATTTCCGTCCGGCAATCGAAAAAGGAATCATCGAAGCCGCCGCAAACGGAGCAATTGCGGGTTATCCGCTTGTTGACTTTAAAGTTACGCTGATTGACGGCAGTTATCACTCGGTTGATTCCGACGAACATTCATTCCGCGCGGCGGGCAGAAAAGCCTTTAGAAACGCAATGGAAAAAGCGCGTCCGACCTTGCTCGAACCGATTATGGAAGTCGAAGTTTTCTGTCCGCAGGAAGTTTCGGGCGACATTATGGGCGATCTGAATTCGCGTCGCGGACGAGTTCAAGGAATGGATATGCGCGGCAAACAGCAAGTCATCAAAGCACAAGTGCCGCTGTCGGAAATGCTCGATTATCAATCAAAACTAAATTCCGTCACGCAGGCACGCGGTTCATATCATATGCAGTTTTCGCATTACGATCCGCTGCCGCAAAATCTGCAAAGTAAAGTCATTGAACAAGCCCAAGCCGACGGTAGAATCAGAGCGCACGACGATGATGATTAAACTCTTTTAGAGCAAGTTCATAATTGATGATCGCAAAATCAAAGGCGGAAACGCGGGCCCCACGGGGGGGGGCGAAATACCAATGTGAGCAGGCGCCCGTGGGGGGGCGGGTGGGCCGTGGGTTTTTGCTTGTCTATAATTTCATTTATAAACTTATGCCCTTCGGTGTTGGTTTTTTCTTTATTTTTGTTGGTTTTGGGTTGTTTGCGTATTTTCGCTTGGGTTAACTGCAGTTTACTCCGGC
>JBBSAX010000188.1:0-10216 GCA_038251885.1 Pyrinomonadales bacterium
AGAAGCGGGATTGGAGTTAGTCTCCTTTACGCGGTCAATAAAGCCGCACGAAAAATTTCAGCTTCAAGCCTCTCTACTCCAACTTTCTTTCAAAATCAGAGTATCATCGCCACCGTCCAATTCATCATGCCATCTCCTTTATTACATGTTTAGGAACGAGAATAACTCATTTGCTTGCGTTATATCAAGATTTTTTTAGAGAAAAATCAAAATTCACGAAGCAGTCCGATTAATTTGCCAGATTTTCTTCCTTTATAACTTTTTTGATCATATCTTCCAGATTCTCGACTTCCTCAGTTCCCGCACCGATTCCTATATATCTGACAACTCCTTTGCGGTCGAGCAAAACTGTTGTCGGATATGCTCCGACTCCGAATTTGTTAAGAGTTTTGTCGCCGTCCGAAACCGCAAAACCGTATGGCAATTTATGTTTTTCCTTAAAAGTGCCTAAAAACTCATATTCTTGCAAAGGCGTTAAAGATTTGCTGCCTTCCCGTCCCCAATATCTCGTAACTCCGATAATCATAAAACCGTCATCGGTGTATTTTTTATGCCAGCTTCGCAGGCGCGGAAATGTCGAAATACAAGGTCCGCACCAAGTCGCCCAAAAATCTAGAAGAACAACTTTTCCCCGTAAATTTTCGAGTTTTACCGGATTTTGACCGAGCCATTCGGTAATTTCCAATTCCGGCGCAGGTTCGGAAGTTGAAATTGACTCGACCTTTTCCATCAATTTCTTTTCCGAAATTCCGCTTGCGCTGACAATCTGCATCACACGACGATAAAGTTCCGCCGAAGGAATTGTAAAAGACAATGCCCGACCTTCCGCCAGAATTTTTATCGCATCTTCTTTTCGATCATTTTTTTTGTAGGCGTAAGTAAGGATTTCGACCAGATTTCCGTAAAGTTTTTCCTTACCTTTTCTTTCCCCCCAATCTTTTTCGGGAAGTTTTTCCGTCAATCTCAGCGCACCTTCGCCGTATTTTATGGATTTTTCATATTCCTTATCTTTATAAAAAGCGAGTGCCATATAATCTTGAAGCGAAGCGCGTTGAGTTTCCGTAACAGGTTCTCCCTGTTCCCAATCGAGATAAGTTTTTTCCATTATTTCGAGGTCTTTGTTTTTTGAGGCAAAGATGATCACGCGCTGACGAGCCGACTGTAAAGCCGCATTTTTAGTTTCGGACGAAAAATTTGCGATGTATTTTTGAAACACTTCCATCGCGTTTTTTTCATCTTCGGCTTCTTCATAAAGCAAGCCGAGATAAAAAATATCATTTGGCATCAAACCCGAACGTCCGGCTAATTCTTTGGCAGATTTTTCCGCCAGACTGCGCTTTTCCTTCATTACATCTTCGCTTTTATCCCGTGTGATTATAACGCCTTTGCTGCGAAGCTCGGTCATCCGCGTTCGTGGATAATTTTGAACTTCCTTATATAAATCGGCAGATGTTTTATTTTCAGTTTGAGCCGCGACGGAAAATGCTGCATACAAAATTACAAAAGTTAAAAACAATAAACTTGATATATTTTTTTTCATCGTTTTTTCTCCTTCTCCATGTTATTTAAGGTAAGTTTTGGTGATTTGACTGCAACAATATTTGGATTTTGCATAACGAACTGAAAAATTTCAGCTAAACCGAATTTCCCGTTTCATTAGAAAAATTTAATCAAAGATTTTTCTGCGAATTCCCAAACCTTGCTTCGATAATATTTCCATTCTTTTTACCACACTTCAAAGTCAAATGCGGATAAGTTTCGTGTTCGGTAACGAAATCTTCCGCACCTAAAATCATTTCGGCTTCAGCAATTGCATTTTGCGAACCTTCGATTTCCATATAAAGTCCGAAAGGCAACTCATCCAAAACTATTTCGACATTGCGAAACTTCCAAGTCCTGCGGCGTTTCTCATAAACTAAGGATTTCTTAAAACCTAAAGATTCGATGATATTTTCGGTTTCTTCCGCATTTTCAACTTTTGTTTCGTGTTCGATTTGATGTTTGATATTTGTATCGTTTTGAACGCGCCGTTTATATGTCAAGATTGTGTTACCTTCGATCTTCCGCACACGCAAAGCCGCATATTGTTCGGTCAGAATTCCTCCGTCATAGAGTGTGTTTTCTTCAAAATCTTCGCCGATGAATTCTGCATCTAATTCTTTTAAATCAGTTGAAATGCGTTCGCGCTGTTCTTGTGTCAAAAGATATTTTTTCTCGATCTCAATCGCCACTTTCGTATTTTTCCTTATGTTCTTTCATTAGATTTTGATAAATTTCATCGTTTTTCGCTTTGTAATAAATTTCCTGAAAAATCTTCGCGCTCTCGGCTTTTTCTGCGTCTAAAACTTTTGGAAGTTCCTTGCGTCCGTGTGCGCCGGAAACACCTTTTTTGTCCGCCGGAACAGCTCCGTCATATTTTTTTCCCGATGGATGATTTGCATACCGCCGCGCCCGTGTGATTCCCATTTGCAAAAATTTCCGCGCCATATCCATTCCGACGAAATCATTCAGTTTTTTATATTCAAGAAAAAGTTCATAAATCTTCGCGCTTGATTCTTCAGCAATTTCGGGAGTCTTGAATCTCCAAAACGGAAGCATCTCTGATTTATAAGGTTCGACCGATAGAACGCCCTGTTCACCTTTGCCGACGCGATAAAGTTCAGGATTTTTTCGTAAATCTAAATTTTTGTAATCAAGTGAGTAATCAAACTTTTTCATAGAAAATAATTGATAATTGAAAGTTGATAATAGTAGTTCTTAAAATTATCAATCGTTCCTAGCTTTGCCGAATCCATTTCCAAACTTCGGGAATCGTTGCGCGTTTTCCATACATCAACATTCCGACGCGATAGACACGCGATGCAACCCAGATTAAACCGGCAATTGCCAGTAAATTTATGGCGATTGAAAGCAGAATCTGCCAGAACGGAGGCGTTTCGTTGATTATCCGCACGGGCATCGTCATCGGCGCGATGAACGGTACGATTGAAGACCAAAATGAAAGCGAAGAATTCGGATCGCGGACAACTGCCAGACAGAAATAAAATCCGCCGAGCATCAGCATAATCGGGAAAAATGCAAATTGTCCGCCTTCCTGCACGCTCGTTACCATCGAACCGATCAGCGCAAAGATCGAAGCGTAAATAAAAAATCCGAGAAGAAAATAAATTAGAAAATAAATGATAATCGAAATTGTTATCATCGGAAGCGGAATATCCACGCCATTCGCGCTGAAATACGGAATTGCAACCGCAATCAAGATCGCCGCCGAACTTATCCAAATTGCAAACTGAGTCATTCCCGCTAAACCAACGCCAACGAGTTTGCCCATCATCAATTCAAACGGTTTTGCCGACGAAAAAAGAATTTCCGCGACACGAGTTTCTTTTTCTTCGACGACCGTTGACATAATCATCTGTCCATAAACCGCAAGATTCAGATAGATCATAAAAGCAATGATAAATCCTGCCCAAAATCCGCCTTCGTCATCTTTTTCCGCGCCTTCTTTATCAACTTTTTTGACGCTCAAATTCACATTTTGGCTCAAACTTTTCAATTGATCTTCGCTGATATTCGCATCGGCGAGTCTTTGTGAGCGAACCGCTTTATTGAGCGCATCACGGAAAGTTTCATTGACAATAAAATCTCCGGCTTTGCGCGAATAAAATTCATAATTCGCGTCCGTTGCGGCAAAATTTTCGGGAATAATCAAATAAGCGTCGAGTTCGCCGTCGCCAATTCGACTGCTGAGTTCACGGCGCACTTGTTCGAGCGATTTTGTTTCCCCGTTGTATTCGACAAAATTAAAATTTTCCTGAAACTGCGCCATATCACGCTTCAATTTTTCATCTTGTCGGACTGTGATTTCCTTCATCGAATCCTTCGTTGCTTGCTTCGCACGTTCGCGCATTTTTTCCGCTGAAAGATTTGCTTTCAGTCGCGGTTCGATCTTTCCGGTTTGATCATAAACCGCAATGCGCGTCGGTTCGCCTTTGATCGAAAAAATCAAAGCCGGAACGACCGCAAAACCTGCTGCAATGATTGGAAAAAGCAAAGTTCCGATCAAAAACGACCATTTCAGAACAACTTTTTTATATTCGTGTTTTACAACTGCGAGAAATTTTTTAATATTCATTAACTTGTAACCTTTTCAATAAAAATATCATTCAAACTCGGTTCGATCTGTTCAAATTTTGAGATCGTCGCGCCGCTTTCGATCAAATTTTTCAACAGAACTTGTGAATCAGCGTTTTCGGCGAGATGAATTTCCTTTTCATCGGCGTGTTCGATAATTTTTTCAACCAGAGATTTATCTTCCAAAACACCGTTTCCGCCGGTCGCCCGGAGTGCGATCAGATTTTTTCCGTAACTCGCTTTGACTTCGCGTAGGCTTCCCGAAATTACTTTGTGCGATTTGTTAATTAAAAGTATATCTTTGCAAAGTTTTTCGGCGGTTGACATCAAATGCGTCGAGAAAATTATCGTTTTATCGGCAGATTTGTATTCTTCGATGACATCCATCATAAATTCGACATTGACGGGATCAAGACCGGAAAAAGGCTCGTCTAAAATCAGCAGATCGGGATCGTGCAAAACTGTGCAAATAAACTGAATTTTCTGTTGCATTCCTTTAGAAAGATCGGTCGTTTTTTTCATTTTCCAATCAGAAAGCTGCATTCGGTCAAGCCAAAAATCAATGCGTTTGTCAGCTTCGGTTTGCGAAATTCCTTTGAGGGCGGCAAAATATCGAAGCTGATCGCGCACCTTTATTTTTTTGTAAAGTCCGCGTTCTTCGGGCAAATAACCGATTTGATTTTGAATTTCGCTTGAAACTTTTTCGCCCAAAAGTCTGATCTTTCCCTCGTCGGGTGCGGTGATTCCGACGATCATCCGAATCGTCGTTGTTTTTCCCGCACCATTCGGACCTAAAAAACCGAAAACTCTTCCGGCTCTGACGTTAAAACTCAAATTCTCGACAGCCGTAAAATCGCCGAAGCGTTTCGTAACATTTTCGACACTCAATGTAATATTTTGTTCGTTCATATTATTGGAAACTAAAGATTAACATAATTATTTCGTGAATAAAATTTTAAAAATCCTGACCGAAACACAAGCCGGATGCTTGCATTTTACAATTGTGTATAATTGATGCTGTCAGTCGGTTTTGGGCTGATGATATTTGAAAATGGAGGACAAAACAATGGCAGATTTTATGCTGTTATTGGAGGTTCTCAAGTTTCTCTTTCTCGTTTGGGGTATTTACAGATATTTCGAGCAGAAACAAAGAGAAAAGGCATTGCTTGCTGAAGTCGAAAATCACAAGCAACGCCTTTCCAAACTTGAGAATGTCAATAAATCTAAGCAATTAGATGAATGACAAACTCCCTAAAAACGGGGAACTTTTCAGTTCCCCTAACTCCATTTTCATTCTAACAAAAATCAAAATAATTGCAAGAAATTAAGAAAATATGAAAACCAAAAAAATCGTTTATTGGATCGCAACGGGACTTTTGTGCTTGATGATGCTCGGTTCGGCGGGAATGTATATTTTCAATCACGCGGAAGTTGCGAAGATTTTTACGGATTTGGGTTATCCGACTTATATTATTTATCCATTGGCGATTGCAAAAATTTTGGGCGTGATCGCAATTTTGACGAAATATTCAAACACGCTGAAAGAATGGGCTTACGCGGGATTTTTCTTTGATTTTGTATTGGCATTATCGGCTCATTTGAATGCCGGAGATGGCGGTTTTATTACCCCATTGATTGCATTAATTCTTTTGTTTGTGTCATATTTTTTCGAGAAAAAAATCAGCGGATAATTTATGGAAATTTTTGTTTATAAAAATGGTTCGGACGAAGTTGAAGAAAACTTCACGCTTAAAGATATTCCTGAACTCTTGAGTGATAAAAACAATGTCGTCTGGGTTGATTTTCTGGGTGAATCGGTCGAGGAGCTTGATAACGCCAAAGATATTTTACTTAACACATTCAGATTTCATCATTTGACGGTGGAAGATTGTCTGGAAACTAGAAATCAGCCAAAAGTGGAGGCGTTTCCAAATTATATTTATTTCATTCTCCACGGTGTGAAAAACGAAACAAACTCGGCGAATTTTCTTACTAAAGAACTTGACTGTTATCTCGGAGAAAATTTTTGCATTACATTTCACACTGAACGATTTCGCAGTATAAAAAAAGTTAAAGATCAGATTCGCGCCTCTCCTTTTTTGTGTCAGCGCGGCGCGGCATATTTGCTTCATCAGATTCTTGACCAACTCGTTGATCTTTATATGCCAGTCGTTGACGATTTTGATAACGCTATCAATGAACTCGAAGACCGCGTATTTTTGATGAAGAGAGGAAATAACGAGATTTTAGAAGAAATTATGGATTTGCGCCGTTCGGTTGCGCGTTTGAAGAGAATTTCGGCTCGACAACTGGATGTTTTATATAGAATCTCACACGGAGAATTTCCGCAAATCCCCGAAAATGTTCTGCCATTCTATCGTGATGTTTACGATCATCTTTTGCGAATCAGTGATCTATCGGAAAATTATCGCGATCTGGTCGCCGGACTTTTTGAAATTCATTTTTCTGTCATCGCCAACAAAACCAATGACATTATCAAATTTCTGACTATTTTTTCTTCCATCATCTTGCCGCTTTCTTTGATCGCCGGAATTTACGGGATGAATTTCGAGAATATGCCCGAACTCAAAACACAAAACGGATACTTTATCACTATCGCAGTTATGCTTTTTGTGACAGTCGGACTGTTGGGTTACTTTTGGCAAAAGGGCTGGATTTTTGAAAATAACGGCAATATAAAGAAATCAGATGCAGATAAGAGCTAATTCAGCTGAAATATGCATCTGATTTTATATTTTCACTCAAGTTAACTTAATTGCCGCGCGGCGGCGGTTTCGGCATATTTTGATTTGAATATCGCGGAAGAAGTTCATCGCGCATAGCGAGTTCATAAACTGCCGCCGCAATGATCGCCGCCGACGCTTTTACGTCATCTTCGATAATTCGCTCGTATGTGTCGAGATTCGTGTGCCAGGTGTGCGTAAAATACTCGATCGGGTCTTGTAAAACGCCGATTCCGGGCAATCCGGCTTGGTTGAACGATGTGTGATCCGAACCGCCGAGTCCGCGGCTGTTCGTATTAGAAACACCGATAATATTCAGATCATAAAACGGCAAAATTGATTGATTCAAGATTCCGGCAGATTCCGGCGGTCCGAAAACGGAAAATCCGCGGGCGCGTCCCGTTCCCGAATCAATGTTGAAATATCCGCCGAATTTTGAATAAGCCGGTTTCGGATTTTCGAACGAACCGAAATGTTTTTCGACATACGCCTGCGAACCCAAAAGTCCTTGTTCTTCACCCGACCAGAGCGCGACGCGAATGGTGCGGCGCGGTTTTACGCCAATTGCTTTTAATATTCTTGCCGCTTCCATCATCGTCGCACAGCCGATTCCGTTGTCGGTCGCGCCCGTTGCGGCGTGCCACGAATCGAGATGTCCGCCGAGCATAATCACTTCGTCGGCTTTGTCCGTTCCGGTAATTTCGCCAATCGTATTGTGAGAAGTCGCGCCTTCGGGATAAATGCTGTTTTGAATGTTAAATTCAAGTTCGACCGGCATTTTATTATCCAGAAGTCTCCAAATTCGTCCGTAATCTTCGTTTCTCATCACGACAGTCGGCACGACTTTTGTCGGATCATAACTGCGGTTTCCAAAAGCGCGAATCTGTCCGTGATCTCGTCCGGCATCTTCGATTCTGACCAAAACTCCATTGTCCATCAAAAATTTGTCGAACTGTTCGCTTAATTCACGAAAACCGAGCGGTTTTTCCGTATAATTCGGACACGGATTTTGCTGAACCGGAATGTTTGGTCTTTGCGGAGTTAATCGTCGGCTGATCGCTTCGCCGTCAAGCCGCTTTGCCGGTGGATCGAAATCTACTTTCGGACTATTCGGCGTTCCGATCAAAATAATTTTGCCTTTTACGTTCGTTTGAGTGAAATAAGTATTTAGCTCTTCCTGAGTCGGATTTCGCACACAGCGCGGATCTTCGTTTAATTTGACTCGCGGAACATTCATTTGAACTGCTTGCGATTTTACAGTTCCCTTTGTGCTTGGTGTCCAAGCCAGAACCTCAAAAACGAGCGAATCTTTTACCGGCGAAGTAATAAAACCTGCGGCTTTATCGGCTTCCCAACCCGGATATCCCCAATTCCAGGGTTCCATTTCGGTTTTATCAAAGCCCCAATCCTTCATCTGTTTCATCGCGTATTCGCCAGCCATTTTCAACTTCGGCGAACCCGTCAAACGCGGTCCATAAACATCCGTGAAATAATACAAAGTCTTCATAATCTGCGAATTTTCCATCGCTTCTTTACGAATTTTTGCATTGATGTCGGCATTTCCCATACTCGTTTGCGCGTAAACAAACGGCGCGGCTTGCAAAAACATCCCGAAAACAATCAGCAACGCTAAAATTTGCTTAAATTTCTTCATTTAATTTTTCCTTATTTTTTTGAATTTTGTTATAAAAACTTAATTTTCTTCAAACATCTTACGCAGACTTTCGCTGTAAGGTTTTCGCGCCACGCCTTTTTCCGTGATAATTGCGTCAACCAGTTCATTCGGCGTTACGTCAAATGCGTAATTACTGACCTCGATTCCTTCGGGCGACAATTGAATATCCTGGATGTGTGTAATTTCCCGGATATTGCGTTCTTCAATCGGAATTTCTTCGCCCGTGGGACAATTCATATCAACCGTCGAAAGCGGGGCAGCAACATAAAACGGAATGTTATGCTGTTTTGCCAGAACCGCGACCATATAAGTTCCGATTTTATTGGCAATATCGCCGTTTGCCGCGATCCGATCCGAACCGACAACGACCGCGTTAATCATTCCTTTTTTCATTACGTGTCCGCTCATATTATCGGTAATTAAAGTAACAGGAATGTTATCTTGCAGAAGTTCCCAAGCCGTTAGACGTGCGCCTTGCAAATACGGACGAGTTTCATCGGCGTAAACCGAAATCTTTTTGCCTTGATCAATGGCACCGCGAATTACGCCGAGCGCAGTTCCCCAAACGCCACCGGTTGCTAATGCTCCGGCGTTGCAATGAGTTAAAACGGTCGAATCATTTTCCAATAATTCACCGCCGAATTTGGCGATAAGTCTTTGCGATTCAATGTCTTCTTCGTGAATATCTTTCGCGTCCTGAATCAAAATTTGCTTGATTTCGGTAATTGATTTTCCTTCATCTTTGGCTTTTGCAAAAACTCTTTTCATTCGGTCAATCGCCCAAAAAAGATTTACGGCGGTCGGACGGGTTTTGCCCATCACATCGCAAATGTATTCGAGTTCTTCTTCTAAATCGTCAATATTCGTGCCGACAAAATTTTTCGTTCCTAAAGCGATTCCATAAGCCGCCGAAACGCCGATTGCCGGTGCGCCGCGCACGACCATATCGCGGATTCCGTCCGCGACTTCAACAAAAGTCTTTAACTCCAACCATTTTTCTTCAGTCGGCAGAAGTCTTTGATCCAACATCAAAACGTGATCGTCCGCCCATTTTACAGGTATAATTCCTTTATTCATTTAATAAAATCCCTCTTAAATTTTTAAATTTTGTATTTATTGATTTTGTTGAAATGATAAATAATAAAATTCCAAGACGCAAAGGCGTTTCTTATTTGGAAATAGACATTCAATAATTGTTAAAATGTTTGTATGAAAAAACAACAAGAATTTCGCTTGATTGTAACGGGAAATTTTGCCGATATAAACGAAGCCAAACACGCCCTTCAAGACCCTTTTATTGAAGATTTCGTTGAAGAAACCGGAAAATTCACCTTTAATAATTTGGAAGACATTCGCGTTACCAATCGAATTTCACTAAGTGATCTGGAAATCGCCGAACTCGAAGAAGGCGTTTATGAAATAACCTGTCCGAATGCACAAGTTTTATTAAATCAACCGAAAGCCGAAAAACTTGCTGAAACTTTGCAAAGACAAGCAATGTTTGATGAAATCAGAGTTGAACCTTTTGATTAGTTAGCTGTCAACATTTACCTGTTTTTGAACTTAAAATGTTTATGGAAAAAGAATTTCTCGACGGAAAAGTTTTGGTCAAAGTCGGCGATATTACAAATGAAACGACCGATGCAATTGTCAACGCGGCAAA
>JBBSAX010000189.1:0-10092 GCA_038251885.1 Pyrinomonadales bacterium
AAGGTCGGCGATTCATTAACGCTGATTTTAGATAAGTCGGTAACGGTAACTAACAGAACGGACGATACCAACTTAAAACTAGCCGGAAACTTTGATCCAGACTCGGACAGTTTATTGGTGTTGAAATTTGACGGGACGAATTTTTATGAGACTTCACGGTCTTTCTATACAGTCTAATTATTGCCGGATGGCGTAAATTGCTAAATTTGCCGCATATAAAATGAACGAGCGAATTAAAATTCTCAGCATTGAGAATTTTAATTCGCTTGTTCATTTTTTTAACAATTTTTGAAAGTTGTCGGTTTGATGCATATTTAGTTAAGATGAAGTAGAGAGGAAATATTTATGAATCAAATATACATCAAACTGTATGACGAATACACGCATTCAAAAGATATGAGCCGCCGCGTTTTTTTAGATCGTTTAGCAAAATTGGCGGGAAGTTCAGCGATTGCTCTGGCACTTTTGCCGACGCTTGAAAATAATCAAGCGAAAGCGCAAACCGTTCCGAAAGACGATAAAAAACTTGAAACAAAATACATCGAATACACGGGCGAAAGCGGAAAGATGCGCGGGTTTTTGGCGATGCCGAAAAAGATTAAAGGGAAAATTCCGGCGGTTGTTGTGATTCACGAAAATCGCGGTTTGAACGCACATATCGAAGATGTTGCCCGCCGCGCCGCGCTTGCCGGATTTATTGCGCTTGCGCCGGACGCGCTTTCGCCTGTAGGAAACACGCCGGACGATATGGACAAAGCGCGAGAACTTATTGGCAAATTAGATTATCCGAAAACTGTAAAAGATTTCATCGCGGCGGTTTCATATTTGAAGGATCATAAAAAATCGAACGGAAATGTCGGATGCGTCGGGTTTTGCTGGGGCGGTTCGATGGCAAATCAACTTGCGGTAAATTCGCCGGATTTGAAAGCAGCGGTTGCTTTTTACGGCGGACAACCGAAAGCGGAAGACGTTGCAAAAATCAAAGCCGCCGTTCAACTTCATTATGCGGGATTAGACGAAAGAATCAACGCTGGAATCAAAGATTATGAAGCCGCTTTGAAGAAAAATAATGCTACATACGAATTGTATATGTATGAAAACGTCAATCACGCCTTTCACAACGACACGAACGAAGCACGTTACAACGCCGAAGCCGCAAAACTCGCGTGGGAACGCACGATCAAGTTCTTAAATGAACATTTGTCTGAAAAGAAAAAAGACAAAAAATCTAAATGAGTTTTATAAAAGTAGTTTAGCGATGTTTTTTCAATTGCCTCCAACTTTAGTTGGAGGATTGATTCAAAAAAACAAAAGGCTTTAGCCGAATTAAAAAAATTATCAATCATCCGATTAGCTTTAGCTGAAGCAATAAGGATTTATTTATTTTACTAATTCGGCTAAAGCCTTTGTTTATAATTTATTCCAAACTCCAACTGAAGTTGGAGGCAATTTATTAAGAATTAATTTTAGCAAACTATTAAAATCTAAATGAGTTTTCTAAAAAATTTTACGGTTGACATCACGCCGTTAAAGATTTCAAGAGATTATCGGTTGCTCTTTTTCGGGCAACTGATTTCTTTTTTCGGTTCGATGATGACGTTTATCATCGTTCCGTGGCAGATGTATCAGATCACAGGCTCGAACGCGATGGTCGGATTTATTTATCTCGCGGAGTTTGTGCCGATGTTTTTTCTGGCATTTATCGGCGGCGCACTTGCCGACTCGCTCGATAAACGCAAAATGTTGCGCGTAACGGAAGTCGGGCAAACTATTGTTACTTTAATTTTGCTAATAAATTCGTTTTCTGCCGAACCGCATATTTGGGTTTTGTATTTAGCAGTAGCAATTCACGCCGGACTTTCCGCGCTTCAGCGTCCGGCTTTTGAATCTCTTATTCAAAAGATTATGCCGCCCGAACAGATGTCGGCAGTCGCCGCACTTAATTCGCTTAGATACAATTTCGGCGCGATTATCAGCCCTTCAATCGGTGGGTTGATCGCCGCATATTTTTCCGCGAGCATCGCATATTCGATTGATCTTTTAACATTTGTCGCTTCGCTTATCGCCGTATTTTTAATCCAAGCTGCGCCCGCGCCGGAAAATGCCGACCGTCCGAGTCTGAAAAGTATCATCGAAGGCTGTCGTTACGCACTTCGCCGCCGCGAACTTCTCGGAACTTATCTAATTGACATTTGCGCGATGTTTTTCGCTTTTCCAATGGCTCTTTATCCGGCACTCGCGGCAATTTACGGCGAACAATATCTCGGATTATTTCCTGCCGCGCTCGCCGTCGGAATGCTTGTCGCAAGTTTTACTTCCGGTTGGACGAAAAATATTCATCGCCACGGTTTGATGGTCGTGGTTGCCGCTGTATTCTGGGGAATTGGAATAATATTCTTCGGTCTGGCAAACAGCATTTGGCTCGCACTTTTATTTCTCGCCGCCGCCGGCTACGCCGATATGATTAGCGGAATTTTTCGTATGACGATCTGGAATCAGACGATTCCGAACTATTTGCGCGGGCGACTCGCCAGCCTCGAAATGATAAGCTATTTAACGGGACCAATGCTCGGCGGCGCGAAAATGGGCTTGGTTGCCGAACGCTTCGGTGTGAAAGCGGCAATCGTTTCGGGTGGGATTTTATCAGTTGTCGCGGTGCTTTTAACCGCTTTGTTTCTGCCGAAATTTATAAACTATGATGGGCGCGAAGGCGTAAAACAAAAGGAAATCGAAGAAGCCAAACGCGCCGGATTATTGAGAGTAACGGAAGGAGAATTTTAAGAAAATGCCGATTGTAAAAAAACGTGAAATCGAAATAATGGCGCAACTGAGCGGCGAGGAACTCGAAAAGTATTTGCTGAGGTTGCCTGCGAAAAAAGAACAGCTTGATGATTTATTTGATTTTCTCGAAATGAAACTCGAAGACGAGCCGTGCGATCACACATCGCGTTTTACAATGCAGTATTTGATGCAAAACCGTCTGGATTTTGCGAAAATTTCTGGCTGGCTTTCGCAAAACGGCGGTTATTGCGACTGCAAAATTATCGAAGAAATCGCTACCGAATGGTGGAAAGTTTTTGCTACTTATGATGAAGGAGAATAAAATGAAATTTTTAATTTCGATATTATTTTTGTTAGTTTTAACGTCTGTTTCATTTGCACAGAAAACGGAAACGATGACGATCAAACTCTATTTTCTCAACGAAAAAATGAATCCGAACTTGGAAGACTGCACCGATGTTAAGCCTGTTTCCAGAACGATTCCGAAAACAAAAGCGGTCGCCAACGTCGCGCTTGAAGAACTATTCAAAGGCGTTACGCCTGAAGAAGCAAAAAACGGTTTCGTTTCGTTTACGCCGGAAGAAACAAAGGGAATATTAAAAAGCATAAAAATCAAAAATAAAAATGCCTACATAAATTTTAACAAAGTCGTTTACGAACAGATGGGAACGGCGACGACAAGTTGCGGCGGCAGTTTTTTCTCAAGCATCGAAAAAACCCTCTATCAATTTCCGACGATCAAAAAAGTCTTCTACGCTATCGAAGGCAATCCGGCAGATTTCTATGATTGGGTTCAAGTCGGCGAATGTCCGAAAGAATTAAAAAATTGCAGTGGCAAAGATTTTTAGAAATTAACAGGGATGACAGGATAGACAGGGATAAAAAAGAAATTGAATTTCTTTATCCTATTTATCGTGTCATCCCTGTTAATTTTTCCTTACCAACCGCGATTGATTTCCCATTTATCAACGATTTTTCCATTATCAAGAATGTGATAATGCGAATGCTGTAAAGCAGTTAAACAGGAATGATTTGCCAAAATTCTGACACGCGAACCAACCTTTAAATTGTTAAAAACTTTGGAATCCGCGACCGAAATTTCGCCGTGTTCTTGTGAAAGCGATTCGACGCGCAAATTCAGATCATTTCCTTCCAAATCATAAACTCGCCCGTAACCGCAACTTGAATCGAATTCGACTGCGCCGCGATCTTTAGAAAGCGCGACCGCTCCGGCATCTACGATGATTTTTTGTCTTTGCGAATTACGATGAACGACCGCTGCTAAAACGGTCAAAGCGCAATCTTCAAATTTGCAGCTTCCCAAAGTCGCTTGAAAAGCGTCGAAGAAAATGTAATTTCCCGCACGAAATTCTGTAATTCCTTCAAGATCGTCAATTGCGCTGAAAGTCGGCGTTGAACCGATGCTCACACACGGAACTTCCAAACCTTTTCCGCGCAAATGTCCAGCAAGATTTCGCATTTTATCTCTTTCTTGCTGTGCGATTTCGAGCAGTTTTTCCGGCGAATTTGCGTGGTAAGAATGTCCGGCGTGTGTCAGAATTCCCGCAAAGTTCAAATTTGAAGAATCCTCAATTTTCTGCGGAATTTCAAATGCTTCTTTTGTTCGCGGTTCGACTCCGCAGCGATGATAGCCAACATCAATTTTGACGAAAACATTCAAATTTACATCTTCACTTTTCGCCGATTCATTCAATAATCCGACGGTTTCCGCATCGTCCGTCAAAATCGAAAATTTCTCAGTATTTCTCGCAATCTCAATCGCTTCCGCAAACTTTCCGCGCTCAATCGGAACGCCGTAAGTTATATCTGAAAAACCGTTTTTCGAGAAAAAATGCGCTTCCGAAAGCGTCGAAACCATAATCTCGCTGCCCGTTTTTTCAGTTTGAAGTCTGGCAATTTCCAGACACCGATGAGTTTTGACGTGCGGGCGCAATTTAACACTCAACTCTTTTGCACGATTCGCAATTCGTTCAGAATTTCGTTTCATTCGCTCAAAATCTACAATTAATGACGGCGTTTTAATTGTTTCTAATTCCATAAAACAAATTATACATAAAAAAGTTGTTGACAAATAATTTTACTTGATTTAATCTGAATACAATTTGTAAGACAGGGAAAAATAAGATGAATAACGAATTTCCAAAATTATCGAGTAAAGAATTCAAGATTTTGCAATTGCTGATTTCCAGTGGTGAAATGTTCGGACTTGAGATGATCGAATCATCCGAAGGCGAACTCAAACGCGGGACGATTTACGTGACGCTTCAAAGAATGGGCGACAAAGGCTACGTCGAATCCCGCGAAGAACCTCGGACACATCCCGAAATCGGAATTCCGCGCCGCAAATATTCGGCAACAGGTCTTGGCGAAAAAGTTTTTCAAACGAATTTGAAAGCACAAGAATTTTTTAATTCTGATTTGGCTTGGGGAGGTATTATTTAAGTGGGAAATATTATAAAGAAATTAGATGAGTTTCGCTCTTCTAATTCATTTTTTTTATTTGGATTCCTAAACAGTTTCTTTGTAATTTGCTTTTCAATTAAACAATTGATTTATATTGATAGGTTTATTACAAACTTCTACTTAGTATTTTTCCTTTTAGGTGGGATTTTAAGTTTTTGGGGTTTTGGAGAGATAATTTTGAGAAGATTAAATAACGAAGATTACTTTCTCATTTCATCAAATAATTTTCTGAAAATAGCGGATTTCGTTTTTACTCAAAAAACTCGAAAAGAAGTTTTTGAACCAATTTTTGCAGATTGGCAAGAAGAATATTTTGAAGCATTATTCAAAAAAGAAATTGGGAAAGCGCGTTGGGTAAATGTGCGTTATACTTACGCTTTTGTTGCAGCGATGTGGATGAAAAGTCCGATTGGCGATTTGATTGAATTTGTAATTAAAATTATTAAAATCGCAAAACCATAAAAATATGAACACAGTTTCAATAGACATACCTGAAATGACATTTACGGCTTTGGGGAAAACTCCAAAAGATTTGGGGCGCGAATTATTGGTTGCGGCAGTTGTTAAATGGTTTGAAATCGGTAAAATTTCGCAAGGAAAAGCGACTGAAATTCTCGAAATATCACGCGCTGAATTTCTTGATGTTTTATCAAAATATCGCGTTTCGGCGTGGCAATACACGAGGGAAGATTTGAGCAAGGAGTTGGAACTTAAATAAAAATATGACCACATTGACATTAAATTTACCGAAAACAATAAAGTTTGAAGAACGCGAACTCGTTTTGATATTGGCGACCAAACTCTATGAGCGAGGCAAACTTTCACTCGGTCAAGCCGCCGAACTCGCGGGGCTTTCCAAACGCGCTTTTATGGAAATTCTTAGTGATTACGGAGTTTCAATCTTTAATTATTCACCTAACGAATTGGAAAAAGATTTAGAAAATATCAATTCTTACGTTGGTAAATGAGAATTAGCGTTTCAAATAATCCTTCAAATATTTTCCCGTGTGCGATTTTTTTGTCTTTATAATTTTTTCCGGCGTTCCGGTTGCGACGATTTCGCCGCCGCCGATTCCGCCTTCTGGTCCGAGATCAATAATATAATCTGCGGTTTTTATTACGTCCAAGTTGTGTTCGATGACGAGCAAACTTGCGCCGTTGTCGAGCAGCGCGTTGAATGCGGCGAGGAGTTTGTTGATGTCGTCGAAATGCAAGCCGGTTGTCGGTTCGTCGAAGATGAAAAGCGTTTTTGATTTGGTTTTTGTGGCAAGATGCGCGGCTAGTTTGACGCGTTGCGCTTCGCCGCCGCTCAAAGTCGTCGCCGATTGTCCGAGCCGCAAATATCCGAGTCCGACATCTTCTAAAACTTTGATTTTATTGATTAATTTCTTAACATCTTTGAAGAAAATAATTGCTTCGCGGACAGTTAATTGCAAGACTTCGGCGATGTTTTTGCCTTTGTATGTTACGTCTAAAATTTCGTCTTTAAAGCGAGTTCCGCGACAATCTTCGCAGGTTAATTCGACATCCGCCAAAAACTGCATTTCGACCGTAACAGTTCCGCTTCCTTGGCAAGTTTCACAGCGTCCGCCGGGGACGTTGAACGAAAAATGCGATGCCGTGTAACCTTTTGTTTTTGAAAGATTTGTTCCGGCGAAAACTTCGCGGATCGCGTCATAAGCCTTGATGTAGGTTACGGGATTCGAGCGCGGAGTTCTGCCGATTGGCGATTGGTCAACAAGAATGATGTCGTCGAGTTGTTTTCCGCCTGTGATTTCTTTGAAAAGTCCGACGCGCGAAGTCCATTCACCGCGCTGTTTCTTTAATCCGGCGTAAATTATGTCGTGAACGAGCGTGGATTTTCCCGAACCCGAAACGCCCGTGATGCAGACAAACATTTCGAGCGGAATTTCGACGCTGATGTTTTTCAAATTATGTTCGCGTGCGCCGACGATTTCGAGTTTCTTTTTGCCGATTTCGCGTCTTTTTTTAGGAATTTTGATTTCCAAAACTCCGCGAAGATATTTTGAAGTCAGAGAAATTTCGTTTTGAATTAGCCCGACAAAATCGCCTTCATAAACGACGTTTCCGCCGATTTCGCCCGCGTAAATTCCGATGTCGAGAATGTGATCCGCCGAGCGCATCATTTCTTCGTCGTGTTCGACGACCAAAACAGTATTTCCGATGTCGCGCAGGTTTTCGAGAATTTTTATAAGGCGCGAATTGTCGCGTGGATGAAGCCCGATTGAAGGTTCATCCAAAACGTAAAGCGCACCGACAAGCGACGAACCCAAGTTTGTCGCTAATTGTATGCGTTGCGCTTCGCCGCCGCTTAAAGTCGAAGCAAGCCGCGCTAAAGTCAGATAATCAAGTCCGACATCATCAAGAAATTTCAAACGTCGGCGAATTTCTAAAAGCAATTTTTCAGCGATTTTTTCGCGTTCTTCATCAAATTTTAATTCATCAAAAAAGATTCGCGCGTCTTTGATCGAAAGCTCGACGATTTCGGGTAGAGATCTTTCAGCAATTTTTACGTCTCGTGCCTCTTGCCTTAAACGCGCGCCTTCGCAATCGGGACACGGCGCATAACCGCGAAATTTTGAAAGAAGAACGCGAACGTGAAGTTTATATTTTTTGGTTTCCAGCCAATCGAAGAATCCTTTTACGCCGCGCCATTTGTCTTTGCCTTGAAAAATCGCTTTTTTCTGAGAATCTTCCAAATCAGCAAATGGAACATCGGTCGGAATTCCTTCGCTTTCGGCAAATTTTATCAATTCGCGTTGCGCCCATTTATTTGAAGGTTTTGTAAACGGTTCAATCGCGCCTTTTTTGATCGTCAAAAGCGGATTCGGCACGACTAATTCATAATCAATTCCGGTCGTATTTCCAAAACCCTGACAGGTTGGACACGCACCGAACGGCGAATTGAAACTGAAAAGCTGAGGTTCAGGTTCTTCGTAAACTGTGCCGTCGTATTTGCAAATGAATTTTTCGGAAAAATTCAAGGCTTGCGGCGTTTCTTCTGCCGTTAAAATAATCGCCGCGCCGCTTTCCCGAAAACAGATTTCGAGCGAGTCAACTAATCTTTGCCAGATTTCCTTTTCAGATTTTAGGCGATCAACTAAGACAAAAGTTTGATCGAAATTTTTGAACTTGTAATCTTCAGGTTTCGATAAATCAAGCATTTCGCCGTTTCGCAAAAGTCTTGCAAAACCGTGTCCTAACAAACTCATCAAAACTGCGGTCGTATTTTGTTTCGTCGCGCCGGGATTAAAAAATGCTTCGATTGGAAAAAGAACATAAAACCGAGTTCCGTCTTCCAAAGTTTCTAAAATCTCATTAGCAGAAGATTCGGGCGAATCTTTTTTTACTTCTCGTCCGCAAACGTGGCAAAAAGTTTGTCCGACTCGCGCAAATAAAAGTCGCAGATAATCGTAAATTTCGGTTTGCGTGGCAACCGTCGAACGCGGATTTCGCGTCGAATTCTTTTGCCGAACCGCAATTGCCGGTGCAATTCCGAGAATTTCGTCAACGTCCGGTTTGTCCATTCTTTCCAAAAATTGCCGCGCATAAGCCGAAAGCGATTCGACGTAACGACGCTGACCTTCGGCGTAGATCGTATCAAAGGCGAGCGAAGATTTTCCCGAACCCGAAACGCCTGTAACGACAGTTAATTTATTGTGCGGAAGTGAAAATGAAATGTTCTTTAAGTTGTGTGTCCGCGCTCCGCGAACCTGTATTGCGTCTTCTTTGGTCATTACTGCTTTCATAGATGAAATATCCTTTCGTTTGGGCAAAGTTTAATTTTATCAAATTGCATCAAAGACTCAAAAGGCGGAATAAAATTTTGGGTTCGATATATAATAAAAACGAGTGAGAAATTTTTCTTAATTGATTTTGATGAGGAAACTTATGAAACAAATATTATTTTTACTGGCAATTTCGGGACTTTTATATTTTTCGGCGTGCAGTATCCAAAACAGCCAAGTCGAAGCACAGACGAAACAAAAAGTTAGCAATAACGACGATTCAAAAATGGATTCTACAAACAAAACTCCGGTTCTTGTCGAGCTTTTTACAAGCGAAGGTTGTTCGAGTTGTCCGCCCGCAGATGCGGTTTTGGCTCGATTATTAAAGGAACAACCGAATCCGAATGCCGAAATTATCACGCTTGCTCTGCACGTTGATTATTGGAATCGCCTCGGTTGGAAGGACGAATTTTCCGATATAAAATACAGCGAACGCCAGAGCCGTTACGCCGACACATTTAACAGCGATCAGGTTTATACGCCGCAAATGGTTATTGACGGACAAAAAGAATTTGTCGGAAGCAATTTCGGAAACGCTAAAAATGCCATTGCCGAAGCTGCCAAAAATAAAAAAGTGGCAGTCGAAATCGAGCCGGAAAATTCAAAAGTTAAAATAAATATTAATGACTTGAATACCGATGAAGATTCATCAGTTTTTCTGGTCGTCGCGCAAGATAATTTGTCAACAAACGTCAAAAGCGGCGAAAATTCCGGCAGAAATCTGCGCCATGAATCGGTCGTCAGGGAAATGAATGTCATCGGAAATATTTCCTCCACAGATAAATCTTTTTCGACCGAAACTCCAGTCGAAATTAATTCAAAATGGAATAAAAAAGATTTGAGTTTCGTAGTTTTCGTGCAGGGAAATAAGTCCAAGAAAATCTACGCGCTGTCGAAGAAAAGTTTGCTTTAAATAACAACTCATTTATGAGATTCAAAAAAAATTGCCCACGAATTACACGAATCAACACGAATATAAAACAAATTCATCAAATTTTTTCTTATATTCGTGTTGATT
>JBBSAX010000190.1:0-9992 GCA_038251885.1 Pyrinomonadales bacterium
GATGTTATTCGGATGTTAAAACGGCGAAAATGGATGATTCTCCTGCCGATTTTAACAATGACGATAGCAGTCGGATACGTCGTTAAAAAATTGCCGAATATTTATGAATCGAAAACTCTTTTAATCGTTCAACCGCCGAGAATTTCCGATAAAGTCGTGGCATCGCTGACCGATGAAGATTTAACTCAACGCATCCAAACAATTAATCAAGAAGTCCTGAGCGCAACGGAACTCAAACCGATGATCACCAAATACGATCTTTACAAACCGGAAAGAGAAGCCGGTATGCCGCTGGAGATGATCGTCGCAAAAATGTTTAAAAACATTACCGTTGTTTTGGAAAGAACCGACGACCAGCAAAAAATCGCAGCATTAACCATTAAATATCAAGATCGCTCACCGGAAGCGGCACGCAATGTGACATCGGAATTAGCCAGTAAATATATTAATGCTCAGGTTAAATTTTCCAGCGAATCGGCAGAAACGACGCGCGAATTTATTGACAAAAATCTTGTCGAGAAAAAAGCCGCGCTCGATGCGCTCGAAAGACAAAGATTGCAGATAATGACGCAAAATGTTGACACGCTGCCGGAATCTTCGCAAGGGTTGATCGCTCAATTAGATGGTTTGCGAAAACGCGAGGAAACCATTTCAAAAGAAAAGGAAACCTCCAAGATGGAGAAAAGCCGTTTAAGCGACAATATCCAATCGGTCAACAGCCAGATGCGTTTGATTGATGAATACAGCGATGACGACAATCAAAACTCTCAAAACAGTCAGAATATTCCGGTAAATAATGTTACTTATGCACAATTACTGCAAAAAAGAGCAGAATTAACTTCGAAACTGGAAAATTTGAAACTGACTTTGCGCGACGCACATCCGAAGGTGCAGGAAGCAAAAAATGATCTTGCAAAGATCAATGACGAGATAAGAAATCTGGAAAAAAATCAAGTCGGGATGATTAAGGATTCGGAATCCGAGAAAAAGCGTAAAGCCGAACTGCGAAAACAGACTCTTTTGATCGAAAGACAAAAATACGAGAATCAAATTGTGGCGATTGATGACCAAGTAAAATATAAGGATCAGGAATTAGCCCAAAATTCTGTGCTGATTTCGCAACTCGAAGCAAATATCAATCGGATACCGAATGTTTCCGTTGCACTAAAAGGCATTGACACGCAATACCAATCAGCAAAAACATCATACGACGAAGTTTTAAAAACGCGAAACGCCGTCAATCTCGATTACGACCGCGCCAGCAATGCTCAGGGCGAAACGATCAAAATGCAAGACCCGGCAAATCTTCCCGATTATCCGGTTGCGCCGAAACGCGGACTTTTAACTTTACTCGGTTCGGGTTTGGGATTGGCAATCGGTTTGTTTCTCGCCGGAGTTTTTGAACTTCCGCGCGTTCTGAAAATTCAAAACATCGAAGATACCAAACATTATACGGGACTTCCCGTTTTGGCATCAGTTCCGCCGCTTCTTACACCGCAGGAAAAAATATCGCAGGCGCGGACATATTGGTTTAAAGTTTTAGCCGGATTTGCGGCGGCAATCGGCAGCATTCCGCTCGTGATTATTCTGTTGCAATTGTCAAAGATTTTTGACCGGATAGTTTCATAAAGTTAGTGGTTTAAAATTTATAAATATCAGCTAAGAGGCAAAATGTATAAAGAATTTTTTGGTTTAGAAGATTTACCGTTCACCTTATCGCCCGATCCGCAGTATATCGTTTTCACGCCGAGTTATAACGAGGTTTTGGCAAGTCTTTACTACGGTTTGGAGAATGCAAAGGGTTTGATTGTTCTGGTCGGCGAAGTCGGAACGGGCAAAACGACGGCACTGCGCTGGATTTTGCGGCGAATGGATGCCAGCGTTCTCGCGGCATATATTTTCAATCCGCGTCTTTCCATTGATGAATTTTATTATCACCTGTCGGAGATGCTGGAAATTAAGAATTGGAACAACAAAGCCGAACTTTTAAGCGAACTTGGCAGAGTTTTAGCGGAACGCCACAAACGCGGACTTCGCACCATTCTGATTGTAGATGAAGCCCACGATCTTTCCGATAATGTGCTGGAAGAAATACGGCTTTTGATGAATTTTGAATCGGACAATGCCAAGCATCTGCAAATCGTTCTGACCGGACAACCCGAATTGCGCGAAAAACTTAATCAGCCTAACTTACGCCAATTAAAACAGCGCGTCGCACTTCGCTGTCAGATGCACGTTTTTCCAAATCCGGAAGAAGTCGAGCGGTATATTATGGAAAGACTCTTGATTGCCGGAAGCGAACAGCCGAATATTTTCACGCCCGGCGCGATTGATCTTATTTATCAATGTTCGGAAGGTATTCCGCGCCAGATTAATAATCTGTGCGACAACGCAATGCTGACCGCGTATGCCACCGGCGAAGATACAATCAGCCGACAAATTATTGAAAAGGTCGCCGATAATCTCGATTTATTACCAACTAAAAAGAGTTTTATCAGCAATACTGAAACGGTAGCCAAAAGTTCTCCACCCAAAATCTTAACCAGTGAAGCAGAACAAGAACTCTGGGGCGACAAAAAAGAGGCAGCCGAAAAAGAAAAAAAGGTTGAAATCAGTTTGGAACAAGAGAACGGCAGACCACAAGTAAATAAAAAGAAATCGGTAATCGAATTAGACCTTGAAGATATCACCGGATTTAATTAAAAAATTTCAGGCTTGAATCAAGAAAGAGATTTAATTATGAGTATTCTAAAAGCACTACAAAAAAAGAAATCTGAGCAGAATGATGAAAAAGATTTATTCGTTTCAAAAAAGGTTGAAACGAACATCAGAAATGACCGACCGGCAAACTCACCGCCGGAAATGTTTTCAGCCGAAGATATTAAAATCGGGAAATCAAGTTTAGCGTCCGATGAGCAGGCGGATTCTTTAATCGGGAAGGCACTCCCTGATTGGGAAACGAAAAATACTGCTGGGGCAACTTTGGACGCTATTGGCTCAACCCGCCCTGCCGAAAGACAGTTGCCTGCATTTGCAGAGTGGGATGTCGAGGCAGAGCGCGTTGAGCCACGTCTGGTCGCTATCAGACAACCGCATTCTAATTACTGTGAAGAATACCGCAGTTTGCGAACTCATATTCTGCATAAAAGCCAACGCCAGAAATTGCAGTCAATCGTCGTCGCCAGTATTAATGCGAGCGAAGGCAAAACCGTGACCGCGCTTAATTTATCGTGGCTTTTGGCGCAAACCGATGGTGTCAAGGCATTGATTATTGACAGCGATCTGCGTCTTCCGAGTTTGACGGATTATCTGGGAATCGAAGCGGATAAAGGACTCTCCGATATTCTTTCAGGCAGAGCGACGCTGAAAGATTCGATTATCAAACTTAATCCATCGGGACTCCATCTTTTACCCGGTGGCGAAGCACGAAGCGATGTTGCCGAATTGATTTCGGGACCGACATTCAAAGAAATTTTGCGGCAAGCGCGTGAAATGTTCGATTATGTCATAATTGATGCACCGCCTTTGGGAATTTTTACCGATGCGGCGGTTTTGATAAATCACGCCGACGGCGCAATACTTGTCGTTCGTGCCGGAAAAACCCGTTATAGCGTGCTTGACCGGATTCTTGAAACTCTTCCGAAAGACCGAATGCTCGGCGTTGTGCTCAATCAAAGTGAAGATGTTTTAGATGAAAGCAATTATAATTACGGCTATTATAACGCAAGTCGGCGATTGGGCGTTTAATCGAAACAAGCGGGAAGGAACAATTTATTTTCTAAAATTTAATGAGCGGAAACAGATTTAGCCCTCGAACTTTATGGTTAATTCTCGCAGATGCTGCGATCATCTACGGCGGGATTATCCTCGCTATGTATTTGCGTTTGACTTGGGAAGGGACGGAATTTCAGCTTAATGAAAAAAATGGCTGGTTTAAAGTCGCACTTGCGACATCTCTGTGTCTTTTAATTTTATATTTTTATGATCTTTACGATTTTACGGTTATGGGAAATCGTAGAGAACTGATGCTACGCCTTGTTCAGGCAATCGGAATTGCGTGGGTAGTTCTCGCACTTTTATTTTATTTTATTCCGCCGCTTCTCATCGGACGCGGTGTTTCTGTTATTTCAGTTCCGATTGTGCTTTTTTCGCTTTTGACCTGGCGGATTTTAATTCATTTACTAACCGGACATCCCGAATTCGGCGAAAAGATTCTAATAGTCGGAACAGGAAGCGCGGCGCACGATACGGCAAAATCGGTTTGGGAAAGACGCGATGCCGGATTTAGAATCGCCGGATTTGTTACGGAAAACGGCTCGATACCGACGGATATTTCAAAAGAAATCAATCTTCTCGGTTCGGCAAACAATCTGGAATCAATTATTAAAAAAGAGAAAATTGATCGTGTCGTAATTGCAGTGCGCGAACGACGCGGTTCATTTCCAACCGAAACGCTTTTAAAGATGAGTCTGGTCGGCGATGTTGATATTGAAGAATGCACATCATTCTTTGAGCGGGTTACGGGACAAGTTAATATTGATATGCTGCGACCTTCGTGGCTGATCTTTGCCGGACGCAAGCGCGACACTCGCCTCAAAATTGCTTTCCGTGATTTTGTCCATATTTCGATGGCGTTAATCGGTTTGATTATTTCTTCTCCGATTGCTTTGGTTACAGCGGTTTTCATCAAACTCGAATCGAAAGGTCCGGTTTTTTATAGACAAGAAAGAGTCGGGCTTAACGGAAAATCATTTAATGTCATTAAATTTCGTTCGATGCGAACCGACGCGGAAAAAGACGGAAAACCCGTTTGGGCGACTACCAATGATGACCGGACAACATTTGTCGGCAAAATAATCCGCAAGATTCGCATAGACGAAATTCCGCAATTTTGGAATATCATCAAAGGTGAAATGAGTTTTGTCGGACCGCGACCGGAAAGACCGCATTTTGTCGCGCAGCTTGCCGATGAAATTCCTTTTTACGATCATCGTCATCTGGTGGCACCGGGATTAACGGGTTGGGCGCAGATAAAATATCCATACGGCGCATCGGTCGAAGACGCGCGGCGCAAACTGCAATATGATCTCTATTACATAAAAAATCAGAGTCTTGCGCTTGATCTGGTCATTGTTTTTGAAACTGTAAAAACCGTGCTTTTCGGCAGAGGCAGCAGATAAAATTAGGTATTTTAGAAAAAAGTGGATAAAATCATCCAATAAGTGTTTTTAGTTAGTGGAAGACGGTTCGTAAAAATGGTTATTAAAGACAGGAAAACTATTATGAAAGCAATGAAATCACTTCAAAAAATCAGTTTGATTTTAGTGTTCGGTTTTCTCTTCACGGTTTCAATTTCGGCTCAGGAAGAAGTTGTTTTAAAGCAACGTGAAAGAGTCGCACAGGCTGAAACGGACAAGGAAAAACCCGACGAAGAGATAAAAACGGATAAAAAAACGCCTAATGTAGTTGTTGTAAAAAAAGAGGATGATTCCGATGTCGCGGCAATTACAAATTATTACGTCAATTATCTAACTGAATATCGGCTCGGACCCGAAGATGTAATTTCCGTACAGGTTTTCGGACAATGCCCTGATTATTGCAAAGACGAAATTACCGTTCCGCCGACGGCTCAAATTTCATATCCGCTGATTCGTGAAGGCATTTTTGTCGGTGGTAAGACAATTGAGCAAGTTACACAGGAAATAACCAAAAAGCTGGACGAATATATAATTGAACCGAATGTGACGGTTTCACTCGTCAAAGTCGGTTCGGCGCGTTACAGCGTGATCGGAAAAGTAGAGAAACAAGGAAATCATTTGATGACGCGCAAAATCAGCATTCTTGATGCAATCGCCGAATCGGGCGGAATTTCAAAGGAAGGCGATAAGAAACAAGCCGTTATTCTGCGACCGAATGAATTCAACAAATTAGAACCGATTATCATTAATCTGAAACAAATTCAGGAAGGAAAAGCTGAAATGGCGTATCTCAAACCCGGCGATCAGGTTGTTATTCCGAAAGAAGGATTTAATCTTAATACGATACTTGATGCCGCGAGTAAATTCAGCCTATTGAGAATTCTTTTGCCGTTTTAAGTTTTATCGAAATAGTCAAATATGACAAGAAAACAGAATGTTGAAATCGTTTTACCTGTTTTATAAATTTCTTTCCGAATTGATTTTAAATATATGAAATCAGTTATAAAAATCTTCGTTTTCTTATTGTTTCTTGCCTGTTTTCAAACCGTTAGAGGAAATTGGGAAAAGCAGGACGCAAAAACTCTGGCGTGGCTTCACGACATTTTCTTTTTGAATGAAAACAAAGGTTGGATCGCGGGCAGCAACGGCGAATTTATCCACACCGACGACGGCGGAAGAACTTGGATCAGAGACAAAAAATTTACCGAAGATACAATTCAGGAAATTCACTTTTTTGATGAAAATAACGGTTGGCTTCTATGCGAACGCGATGCCTACACGCTCGGCTCGGATGCACCGTCATATCTTTTGATAACCGATGACGGCGGAAAAAGTTGGAAAACGGTTAATTTTACAGGCGATCAACGCAAACGCATCACGAAAATATTTTTTACGCAAAACAACTTCGGCTTGGCAATCGGAGAATCCGGTACGGTTCTTTCAGTCGGCGATGATAAATTAACCTGGAAAAAAGCCCCTTCGCCAGCTCAATATTTACTCAACGACGGCACTTTTATAGACAATTTTCGCGGCGCAATTGTCGGCGGCGGCGGCACGATTCTTTTCACGGAAGATGCCGGTGTCAGTTGGAAACCTTCTATTATTTCGGGAAACGAAAATAAAAAACTAAATTCAGTATTTTTCATTAACCAAACAACCGGCTGGACAGTCGGCGCGGAAGGAAGTATCTATCAAACTATCAACAGCGGCAAGATTTGGCGTAAACAAAAAACTCCGACAGACGAAAATCTGACGGATATTCACTTTGTAAATACCGCAAAAGGTTGGGCAATTGGCGAAAACGGCACGATTCTGCAATCCACGACGGCAGGAAATGTCTGGACACAGATTAAAACCAAAACCAAAACCAGACTTGAAAAGATTTTATTTGTCGGTAACAGAGGTTGGATTGTCGGCTTCGGTGGGACGATACTTTTTTACGAAGAAATCAAACCGCAGAATGCGGCGGAAAAGACACTGACGCAATAATTATAAAAAATTAATCTTGAGATTAACCGTCGCTTTACTTGACATTGTAGGGTAAATTTTCGTAGGATGACAGTTCGCCGTTTGGTTGCAGACAGCGAACTTTTTTGACAAAAACTTGGTAAATGGATGCCGAAGTTTACCGAAAAGATTTTTGAGGGCATATACGTCAATTGGTAGACAGCCTCCCTTACAAGGAGGAAGTTGTAGGTTCGAGTCCTTCTGTGCCCACCAAGTTTATTTGAAATTTTCTATGCGGAGTCGTAGTTCAGTTGGTTAGAACGCCAGCCTGTCACGTTGGAGGTCGCGGGTTCGAGTCCCGTCGGCTCCGCCATTTAAGATTCGAGAAAAAAGCCGTCATTGCGACGGCTTTTTTGTGACTAAACTTTTGCGTAAGTCAGTCCGGTTTGTCCCTGATATTTTCCGCCTCGGTCTTCGTAGGAAACCGAACAATTTTCGTCCGATTCAAAAAATAAAATCTGACCGATTCCTTCATTGACATAAACGCGAAGCGGCAGATTTGCCAGATTTCCGATCTCGACAACAAGGCGACCTGTCCAACCGGCTTCAAGTGGCGTTGTGTTCACGAGCAAACCGGCGCGTGCGTAAGTACTTTTTCCGAGTGCTATGCCGGTTACGTTGCGCGGCATTTTGAAGGTTTCGACCGTAACGCCCAAGCCGTAATGATGCGGAGGAAGAAGATAGTATTTTGAGCCGTCTTCTGATTCGTGCAATACGGGTTCGATCAGAGATTTTTCGTCAAAATGTTTCGGATCAATTTCAGAGCCGTAAACGGACGAAAAAATGCGAAATCCATCGTCGGCGAGTCGCATATCATAACCGTAACTAGAAAGTCCGGCGGAGATTATCTTGTTGCCATTCACTTCTCTAAGCAATTCGGGCAGAAAAGGCGAAATCATCTGTTGCTCTTCAGCCATTCGGCGAAGCCATAAATCCGATTTAATAGTCATAGATAAAGTTCCGAAAAATAAAAATTGGAAAGCGATAAGTAAAATAACTTACCACTTTCCAAACATAAAATTCAAAAACGCGATGCGGAAAATTTAATTTGAAACTTTATTGATTTCTCCGAGTTTCAGATTTCCGTCGCCGACTATAAAACTTAAAGACGCGCCACCGCCGCCGGATTTGGCTAAAATTATTTTGTCGGTAAATTCGGTTCGGTCGCGTTTTTTCAAGTCTTTTAATGAATTTTCGATTTGTCCTGAGCGCAAAACTTTTGCGTCTAATTCGGCGTTTAAGTTTTGCGGCATTTGAACATTCATCGTGCCGCTGATGAGTTGGACATCAACATTTCTTCCGCGCCAACTTTTGTTTGGAATGCTGACATCAACATTTCCTTTGCCGAAAGATGCGACAATTGTTCCGCCGACAAGATCGAGCTTTGCGTTTGTTTCCAAAAACTTGATTCGCATCGTGCCTTCGACCTTTGAAAGATTCAGATCGCCGTTTCCGCCGTCAATTTCGAGGTCGCAGTAGATTGGAACTTTTATTTTGTAATCAATTTTAAATGGCATCGTCAGCAGATTTTTCGGGATTTTTTTCCCGACACTTTTGAGATATTTTTTGTCATTTGTCCCGACGCTGATGATGCGTGTATGTGCAAAACCCGTGTCCGTTATAAAACCGACGACTGAAGCGAGTTGCGCTAAATCGCTTTCGTTTTCTGCCTGAACTTCGATTTCAGCCGAAATTTCTATCTCGTTTTTCTGCCAGCCTTCGACTCCGATTGAACCGTTCGGCGCACCGATAATCGAAACCGTTCCGCCCACGCCGAAATCTATCGTGTCGGTTTTATATGTCGTGCGTTTTAATAAATTGCTTTGCGCGTAAATTAATGCGTTGAAGCTAAAAAAAATGGCGACGAAAAGAAAAAGATTGATTGATTTTTGATTTTTCATTGTTTGTTTCGGGGGAAAGAAAGGGAAAGATGAAATTAAAATTGTAATTAAAAAGTCAGAGCAAATTTGCCCGACTTTTAATCGTAGCGTTTTATAAACCGATTGGTCAAGATTTTTTAATTATCGGGCGATAAAAGAAATGCTTCCGCGTTGATTGGTTACGGTCAAACCCGCGCTTCCGTCGCCGGCTTTGCCGACTACACGCCGACCGTCACCGACAAAACTCATTGAAGCATTAGAAAAAGAACCGAGTGAAATATTGCGCGTCGAAGGCGCAGTAGCAACTAAGCGAAATGAAGAATTAAGAGGAATTCGTAAATTGATGTTTCCGCGTGTCGAAGAAAAACGATAATTGCCGCTTGATTGAATAAGTCCGTCAAAAAAAATGTCGCCAATGACGTTTGATGCGGAAACGGCGGTTGCGCCGATATTTGTCAAAGTTATATCGCCTTCGCTGGAGATATTTGCGCTGACAAGTGTGCCGCGAACATTGTTGACACTTAAATTTCCCATTCGCGTTTCGATGTCAACTGCCGATGTATAAGGAACTTTGATATTAAAATTAACATTTCCGACATCGTTTCTGCCTTGATTGTCTTTGACAAGATTAATGTAAATCGTGCCGCTCAAATTTTGCGGATTCATATTCGCGGCAGGTGCTTCTAAATAAGCCGTAATCTGAATTTCGTCCCTGTTCCAACCTTCCACCGTTACTGTTCCGCTGCGGTTGGTCAATTGCAGACGAACATTTTTGCTTGCCGGATATGTTTGGGAAAACTTTTTCTGCGCGGAGATTTCAATTGCCGCAGACACAAAGAAAAAAACTACGCTTAAAAACAGAACCGTAGCTTTCTTGAATTCCAAAAGACTAAATAAATTTTTCAAA
>JBBSAX010000191.1:0-9960 GCA_038251885.1 Pyrinomonadales bacterium
TTCGCGTCGCACGGGAATTTTTACGCGGAAACCGTCGTCAATAAACTCGGACTCGCCGATCAGGGTTTGCTTCGCATCGGTTGTTCCTGTTACACGTCGCTCGAAGAAATAGAACGCCTAATTTTTGCAGTTCGCGAAATTGCTAAAAGTTAAAATTCGATGTCAGAAAATTCCGAATTCAAAAAATTTTTAATTGCCGAAGGCGAACATCTTCTCGGAAAATTCGTCGGAAACGCCGAAGGCAAAACGCTGATCGTGATTGGCAGCGTTCACGGCAACGAAGCGGGCGGCGCGTCGGCGATTGAAAGAGTTTTGCCGGAAATTGAAAAATTGCGCGAAAAGATTCGCGGGCGCGTTTATTTTCTGGCAGGAAACACTCGCGCACTCGCCAAAAGTGTGCGGTTTATTGATTCGGATTTGAATCGGCATTGGACTCGTGCAAATATCACGAACAATCTGCCCGATTCGCCCGTTTTGCCGAAATTGTCCGAAGACAAAGAACAAGGCGAACTTTTACAGATTTTCAGCGAGGCTCTTTCAACCGCAAAAGCGGAAGTTTACGCACTCGATCTGCATTCTACTTCTGCGGAAGGCGTTCCGTTCGGCACGGTCGGCGACACGCTTCGCAATCGCAGCTTTGCACAGAAATTTCCGATCACATTTCTGCTCGGTATCGAAGAGCAACTCGACGGCACGATTTTGGAATATTTAAATAATCTCGGCGCGGTAACGCTCGGTTTTGAAGCCGGACAACACGTTTCGGAAAGCACGATTGACAATCACGAAGCATTGATCTGGCTCGCGCTCGTCAATTCGGGAAACTTGGGCAAAGCTGATGTTCCCAATTTTGAAAATAAACGGAGAATTTTAGAAAAAGCGACCGGAAAACCACGCATTTTGGAAATTCGTCACCGGCAAGCGGTCAAGCCGGAAGACGAATTTGAAATGCGTCCGGGATTTGAAAATTTTCAGCCGATAAAACGCGGTGATTCTTTAGCGAAAGACAAAAAAGGTGAGATAAAAGCCGGAGAAAGCGGACTAATTCTGATGCCGCTTTATCAAAAACTCGGCGAAGACGGATTTTTTATCGGGCGTGAGATTTCACCTTTTTGGCTGACAGTTTCGCGTATTTTGCGAAAACTTCACGTTTCGGATTTCATACATATTTTGCCCGGTGTGAAAAAAGATTCTTCGGAAAACGGAAATTTCATTGTAAATACTCAGATCGCGCGGTTTTTTCCGTTACAGATTTTTCACCTTTTGGGTTTTAGAAAAAGACGCGAACGCGATAATAAATTAATTGTCAGCCGCCGGCGTTACGATACGAAAAGTCCTTTTGAGAAAAATTGAAAGATTTATTGGAGCGAATTGCGAAACGCGCCCGGAGTGATGCCGACAAAGCGTTTGAAGGTTCGCGTAAAATGGCTTTGGTCGGAAAATCCTGTCGAATAGGCAATTTCAGTTAAGGGAATTTCTTTGTCAAGGAGAAGTTTTGAAGCATGAGAAATGCGAAGTTTTTGAATGTATTCGCCCATTGTTTCGTGATAAAACTGGCGAAAAACAGCCGCTAAATATACTGGATGAACATTTGCTTCTATGGCAAGTTCCTCAGTTGAAAAGTTTTCGGTAAAATCTTCGTTCAACTTTTCGACAACTCGCTTTAACCACATCGGCGGTTGTTTTTCAGTAGAAATTTGCTTGCGAACCGAATGTGCGAGCATCTCCAATATAATGCCTTCCGCCACTAAATCCGAACATATTTGCCAATTCTTAAATTCGTGATAAAGCCGACAGCCGAGCCAGACAAGCGGAGAGTTTTTGATATAAAAATCTTCTGGAAGTTTGGCAAATTGTTTCACCTGTTCGATAGAATGCGGGTGCATTTCCATCATAAAAAATCTTCCGCCTTTTTGTCCGATTTCGTCCTTATGAATCATTCCCGGACGATGCCACGAAATTGTCATCGGACTCGATTCAACATTTTTTCCGCCGCAATTTTCCAGATAACTTCCTTCCAGAAGAAGCTGAAAATGTCCTAATTGGTGCGAGTGTTTAGGCACGCTGATTCGGTGTGTATGTACAACTTCAGTCAATGTCACGGCGGAAATGTTGCGCTTATTAGGAACTTGTCCGTAAAATTCTCCGGCTTTGAGATTATTTGACATATTTGTTTAGACGCTGAATTTTGAAATTTCTTCCAAAAAACTTTTACGAAAAAAATCTTTAAAAGGTTCAAAACGCCTTTGATTCGTTCAATACGAAAAAGTGGTCTTTCTATAAAATCATACTATCTTTATGGAAAGGCAGACTATATGAAAAAAATAATTTTTGCAATTTTAATTTTTACGATTGGTATTATTCCAACATTCGCACAGGAAAACAATTCAAAGTTTTATTCGGGAATTACTTGGTCACCTGATAGCAAAACCTTGAGCTTTACGATTATGGATGTCAAAAATACTAAACCGATGAGTATGAAAGCCGATATTTATCGGATGAAGGCAGATGGTTCGGAACTCGTAAAAATTACCGTCGGCAATGGTGAATCCTTTGCGCCTTCGTGGTCAAAAGACGGCAAGCGCATTTTCTTTTACTCAAATATCGAAGCCACCAAAGAAACCAACATTTTTTCCGTTAAAACCGATGGAACGGAATTGGTTCAACTAACCAAAAACAGTCGAAGAAATGCCGCTCCGTCGGTTTCACCGGACGGAAAAAAAATCGTTTTTAATTCGGAAAGCGTCGCTCATAAACCGCAGATTTATGCGATGAACACTGATGGTTCGGACATAAAGGCTTTGACAAACGACGACACGCTCGCATTTTACAATCCGTTGTGGTCGCCCGACGGCAAAATGATCGTTTATTACGTCGAACGCGGCGATAACAAAGATCAAGTTTGGACGATGAACGCCGATGGTTCAAATCAAAAATTGTTGACAAACAACGTCGGACATAATTTTTATCCGTCGTGGTCGGCGGACGGCAAAAAAATTATTTTCACTTCAAACCGCGACGGCGAAGAAAAAGTGATTTATTCGATGAATGCCGATGGCTCAAACGTCAAGCGTCTATTAAAAATGAATGCTTTCTTCGCAAAGTTTTCGCCGAACGGAAAAAAAATCGGCTTTGTTTCAGGTGAATTTCCGAAAAATAATATTTTCGTCGCCGATGCGGACGGCTCAAACATTAAAAAGATTTTATGAGTGCGTAAAAGGAAAATATGAAAAAAGTCAAACAAATTACAGCCTTAATTTTAGTTTTTATAAATCTCGGTTTCTTTAATTTAGCAATTGAAGCGCAGTCAAAAAAAATTACTGAACTTACGTCCGTTAGTTTCAAAAAAACGCCGACGACTTTTGAAAATCCGTCATTGGTAAAAAAATATCAGCAAACGATTTCGCCCGAAACATTGGCTTCGCATCTTTATTATCTGGCTTCTGATTTTTTTGAAGGTCGCGGAACGGGAATGCGCGGACAGCGAATGGCGGCGCAGTATTTGGCTTCGCAATACCGGCAAATGGGACTTGCTCCGAAAGGAAATGATACGGTTGATTCACTTTCGCCGACCGCATATTTACAACCGTTTTCACTTTTTCGCGTTATGCCGAGAGAAACGCAGTTGGAAGTAATATCCAACGGAAATAAAATTGCGGAAAGTCTTTTTTCGGGCGAAAAGCACGATGATTTATCGTTTTATGCGGGCGGCGGCGCGATTGATGCGAGCGGCGGAATTGTCTTTGCCGGTTACGGAATTGCGGATGACACGCTTAGTTTTAACGATTACGCGGCACTGGCGGAAAAAGGAATTTCGATTGAAGGCAAATGGATAATAATGTTGGCAGATGAACCTTTGGCAAATGATTCGATAAGTTTATTGCCGACCGAGAATCACAAAATTTCCCGCTGGACGACCGGATTTACCGATAAAAGAATTCCGCGTTGGAAAGCAGGTCGTCCGAAAGGAATTCTTGTCGTCAGCGATTTGAGTCCGCGAAATAAAATCACTTTTTCGGATGCGGCGGCAGCGACGGCTTTGAATACTCAGCGGGTTGGTGTGTTGTCGCTTTATGAACCTTCGGAAATACCGCAAACCTACAATATTTCCGCCAAATTTGCCAATCAAATTTTGGCATCTTCGGGGCAGAAAATTGAAGATATAAAACAGCAAATTGACAAAAATCTCAAGCCGAATGTCTTTGAAATAAAAGGCGTAACGATCAATTCAAAAGTGGAGCAAAGTCCGAAATTACAGACGGAAAATGTCTTGGCTTTTATCGAAGGCACAGACCCGAAATTGAAAGATGAAGTAATCGTCATTTCCGCGCATTACGATCATCTGGGTATCAATCCGCTACTCAAAGGTGACCGGATTTTCAACGGTGCGGCGGACGATGGTTCAGGAACGGTTGCGACGCTCGCGCTTGCTCAAGCATTTATGAACGCCAAACGCGACGGATTTGCACCGCGACGTTCGATCTTGTTTGCCAATTTTACAGGCGAAGAAGCAGGTCTTCTCGGCTCTTTTTACTACACGAATGTTGATCTGCGAATTCCTTTGGAAAAAACAGTTGCCAATATCAATATGGACGGAGTTGGTGGAACGGATTTGAAAAATCCGACGGGCAGTAAAGATTACATTTATATCACCGGCGCAAAAAATTTATCCGAAGAACTGATTGACATAAATCAGCAAATCACAAAGTTGACGGGCAGCACTCTGAATTTAACCGATGGCGGAAAATTTGGATTCAGCTCCGATGATAGAGATTTTCGTGACCAACTTATTCCTTATATTTACTATTCGACAGGACGCACCGAACATTATCACACGGTCAGCGATGAGCCGGAAACGATAGACTATGAACATTTTGCGCGAGTCGTCCAACTTATTTTTGCCAACGCTTGGCAGGTTGCCAATCAGCAATCACGAATTTCAAGCGTTGATCGAAGCAAACTGACAATCGAGGGATATATTTGCCCTGAATGTAATTTAGAATGTGATTTGGAAACAAGGAAAAGCCCGTTCCACAAACCCGGAGTTTGCCCGATTTGCGGGATGAATTTAGTGCCGAATTATGTTCAACGGAAATGATCGAGATTAATTAAGGAGAAACACAAATGAAATTATTTATTTTAGCAATTTTAACTTTATTAACGGTTAGTAGTGTGGTTCAGGCTCAGATGAGAGTAGAAGAAAAAGCAAAATTGAATGTTGCCATTTTGATTTTCGACGGCGTGCAAATCATTGATTACACGGGACCGTATGAAGTGCTTGGCTCTTGGAGCAGAAGAAATGTTTTTACCGTGGCAGAAAAACCGGACGTGATCAGGACGGCTATGGGAATGAAGGTCGTGCCGAATTACAGTTTTGAAAACCATCCGAAAATTGATGTTTTGGTCGTTCCGGGCGGCGGAAACAGCACACCCGGCGCAAAAGGTCGCGGTGTCGGCAAACAACTCGACAATGAAAAAGTCATTAAATGGATTCAGTCGAATGCAAAGGACGCAAAATATGTAATGTCGGTTTGCAACGGCGCATTTTTGCTTGCCAAAGCCGGATTACTTGAAAATCTAAAAGCGACAACGACCGCCGGAATGATTGACGATCTGAAAACTTTTTCACCGACAACAAAACTCGTTTATGACAAACGCTTTGTGGACAACGGAAAAATTATGACGACCGCCGGACTTTCATCAGGGATTGACGGCGCGTTAAGTTTGGTTGAAAAACTGGACGGTATCGGTTGGGCAAAAAAGATTGCGCTTTCTATCGAATACGACTGGCAGCCCGAATCGGATTATACGCGAGCATCGCTTGCCGATATGAATTTTCCCGACAGTATTTATGATACCTTTATTGGCAATGCTCAACCGCTCGATTCAAACGGCGGAAAACTTGATTGGGAAGAAAAATGGCTGGTCAACACAACGGCTTCGGCGAATGATCTGCTTGAAAGTATCAACAAAAAGTGGGCGGATGAAAATAATTGGTCGAAATTCAAGCCGGTTGAAACCGCGAATATCTGGGAATTTACAGATAAAGACGGTCAAGTTTGGCGCGGTCAGGCAATTGTCGAAAAGGTCGAGGCGGAAAATAATAAACTGCTCGTGATCTTGAAAATTAAACGCGGGCAGACAGGGAAAAATTCTTGATTTCGGGAGAAAAATTATGAAAAAGAAATCATTCATTATTTGTTTGCTAATTATTACATTCTCGATATTTAACAAAATGCAAGCAAAATACGCACCGATGATGGTTTCGGCTGAATAGCCGGATGAGCATTTAACAGACGCAAATCTAATTTTGCTCCACATCGGTTTCCCGAATGTCAGACTCTACAAAGAGTCGTGGGCGGAATATGCAATGTTTCCCGAATTAAAACTCGAAACGGCGCGGGAAAATAAAACTCAAAAACGGAACGCGAACTTCAGTTCGCCGGAAACATCTAAAAATCATCGTTAATCGGGTTTTGCCGCACGAAATGAATATTATGACTGGCGAACTGAAGTTCGCGTTGCGTTTATTGATCTTCAAAATCGAGCAATTGATCTTCGACTTGAAGCAATTCTTTCCTGAGATTTTCTTCCATCGTCACGGCGACTTCTTCTTGTTCGGTTTGAATCGCCTGTTCTTCCAAATCGTTATCGAGTTCGAGACGTTCGTCTTGATTTACGCGATTGAGTTGTTTTTCCAGTTCTGCTTTGCGTTCCAACAATTGTTCTTTCGTTTTTGCCATAAATTTCTCCCTTTGTTCAATAAAATTTTTTAGATTATAACGCGAAGAAGGCAAGATAACTAGAAGCAGTTTCAAAAATGGAACGCGAACTTCAGTTCGCCGGTATAAATCCAAACAAAGCACAATTTTTCCGGTTTCCGGCGAACTGAAGTTCGCGTTCCGGCAGAATCGGTTTATTATGTTCGGAAATAATGAAATCAATTTTTGAAGACGAAAAACTGGCGAAAATTCTGAGAAAAACGGCGAACGCACGGAAATTTTATGCTAATGAAGAAATTTTTGCCGAAGGCGACGAAGCACTTTTTCTGCCGATTGTTTTACGGGGAAAGGTAAAGATGGTGCGTTTTCCAGAGGTCGGCAAGGAAATAATTATCGGGATTTTCTCGGACAGCGAGATGTTTGCCGTGCCGCCGGTTTTTGACGGCGAACCATATCCGGCGACCGTTATTGCGATGGAAGATACAGAGCTTCTGCTTCTTCACCGCGAAGATTTCCTGCGACTTTTGCGCGAGTCGAGTGAGTTTTCGTTTGCCGTCATCGGTTGGATGTGCGAAATGCTCAGGGAAAAAACTTTCGTAATTAAAAATTTAGCGACCGCTTCGCCCGAACATCGCGTTGGAAACGTCTTGCTTCGTCTGGCGGAAAAGCAAACGAGCGATTCAGGCAAACCGATCAAAATCGCGCTCCGGCGGCAAGACATCGGCGAAATGGCTGGACTGACGACCGAAACGACGATTCGCGCCACACGCAAACTCGCTGAAAAAAATCTGATAAAGATCACGCGCGGCAAAATTATTCTTGACGCGATGGAAGATTTACAAAAGTTTCTTGATTCATAGCACGAACATCCGGCACATTTCCAACAAAATTCTTCATTCGATTGGCGATCGCTTCGGCGCGTGATTTTGCAAAATCGGCGCGAGTTCCGGTGAACATTTCATTAACCGTTGCGCGGAAAATTTCCAGCCAGCGTTTGAAATGTTCGGGTTTCAGAGGCGTTTTTTCGTTCAGTTCGTCGTGAATTTGCAAAGGATTTCGCCCGCGCATTTGATAATTTTTTCCGCCGAGCAAAAGACTTTCCCAAAAATCTCCGATGATCGGCAGATGTGTGTCCAGATCGAGTTTGGCAATTTCAAAAATGTAACCGATCTCCTCGTCGGTTAAAACTTTTGTGTAAAATTCGCGCATCAGCGCATCAATATCTTCGCGTGTTTCGATGTCTTTTTTCATTATTCAAATCTCAGATTCTGCTTCGTCAAACTCACGCCGAGCGCAAGCAGTAGCAAAATTTTTATCGCGTCAAAGACAATGTAAATAAAATGCGAATTGGAAAAAGGCGCGGCAGTTCCGTTGATAACTTCGGTCGCCCGCGCATCCAAAACCGGAAGCAGCCAAAAGGTTTCGAGCAGCAGCAAACCGACAATAACGCTGAACGTATAAAGCGGAAATCTCGTTTTCGGACGTTTTATAAAAAGTGCGATTATCATTAAAACGGCGAAAACGATTTCGATCTTATTGAGCGTTTGAAAGACAATTCTGCCGATGCCCAAACCAAGCGGCAAAGTGATATTCGGCGCGGTGAATTTGAGAGGTGCTTCCATAAACGAAATCGCGCCGATTGCGCCGAACCAGATGAACGGAATTGCTATTTGTAAAATTCTTAAATACATAATCTATCTTTATTCTGACTATTGGATGAACCGCGCAAAAATGTAAAATAATTGATCGTCAGACACATTACCGCACAAGCAGTTAAAAGTATAAAACCGATAACGTGGCTTTGAGACAAAGCCCAAACGACTCCGACAAAGAGCCAAGGGAAAGCGCTTCAAATATTTCCAAATGAAGTTCCGCAGTGATTTTTGGAAGAAATCACAGATTTTATTCAAGCCGTCTGTGGCTTGTCAATCTTTATTTTTGTTAAATAAAAGACTGTAAAGCAATCCGGCGAAAGCGAGAAGCCACGCGGCAAGTGCAATATAAACAAAATAGCGCGGAATAATCATTAATGGCTCAAAGTTTATCGCCTTTGAAAGCTGAAATGTGCAAACCGTGTACATTCCCAGAGGGAAAACCATTCCCCAATATTGCGGATCGTAACGCAGAGGAAAACGCTGATAAACGTGCCGCCAAATGCCGAGAATAAAAAGCAGCGGAATCCACCACGTTCCGGCTGCCCAGAAAAATAATGTAAAACCTTTTAAAAACTGCTGAATGTCGCCGAGAAAAATCCATTCGGGCGCGGCGATAATCAGCCTTGCTCCCGCCAGAGTTGTAATCGCCACCGCTCCCATATTTATCCAATACGGCGGATTTAGTGCGGCGGCTGTCAGATCAAGAAATGTGAAGCGGTAAAATATCAGCGTGATGAGTATCAGATACAGCATACAGCCGATGAAAAACATACACAGCGTAAAAAACAAAATCGGCTCGCGGTGAGCGGCGAAATTCCCTGCCAATAGCGTCCCCAAAACGGAAACTGACTGCGTGGCAACCGTTGCGATCAGCCATGTTCCGCTGATTCCTTTTTCGAGCGGCGGTTTTGTTTCCCGAACAGTTACAAGCGTGAAAAACGAATACATTATCAACGCCCAAAGAAAAATCCCGACGTACCACAAAATTGTTGCGGCGTTGGAATATCCGCCAACGATTAGCAATTGACTGCCGAGAACGCACGTTCCCGCGACGACGGTAAAAAAACCGGGTCCGCGCGTATGATCGCCGATGTCGGCTCTGACTTTTGGAAAAAAGCGGATTAAACGAATCAGATTAAGTAAACTCAAAATCGTGAAATTGATTATATTAATAATCAGCAAAGTCCAAGCGAAAAATTTTATTTCGAGAAAATGTGCGGCAATGGAAACAATTCCAGTCGCCATCACGAGAGCAAAATAGCCGGGGAAAAGATTGGCAATTGCACCGTTGATGTCGTCGTTTTTTTTATCAGGTTCTTTCACAAAAATTCAATTTTAAGTGTTTTTTTGATTGATCGCGCAAATCAGAAATCCATCGGTTTTATCTCATTGCATTTTTTGCATTCAAGTATTGCGCCTGTTTTTCCTTCCCGTCCGGCATCAGTCAAAATCCATTCACGCGAAATGAGCGGCGGGTTATGCCGAACGTGCTGAAAATGCCCGCATTCGAGTTTCGCCCGCCAATGATTTTCTTCGTCTTTATCAAAACCGATAATTTTTCGTTTCATTTATAATTTCCAACACAA
>JBBSAX010000192.1:0-9820 GCA_038251885.1 Pyrinomonadales bacterium
AATATTTTGAAGGGTAAAATCAATTAATATGGAAAATCAGAGAATAATAATTACAACCGGAATCGAAGTTGCGGGAACTGAAATCGTCGAATACTTGGGCGTTGTGCGCGGAATTGTCGTTCGTGCAACCGGAATCGGACGAGGTATTATCGGCGGTTTGAAATCAATTGCGGGAGGAAATATCGAAGAATTCGCCCACGTTTGCGAAAATGCACGACTCGAAGCCTTTAACCGGATGATTCAACACGCCCATCAAATCGGCGCGGACGCGATTATCGGAATGCGCTACGACGCAACCGAATTTTCGCAAGGCTCAACGGAAGTTTTAGCTTACGGAACTGCTGTAAAATTAAAAAAATTAAATCAGTAAAACGAACGGTAGTGAGCAACTTTACACTACTACAAGTTTATTGAAGAAAAAGTCAATCACTACTGCTCGCTACACTGATTGTCGGTTTAATTTATCTGTTTTTTGCGAAAGGTTTTATCATAAAGTTCGATTGCTTCATTGATAATTTCGTAAGCCTTTTCGCGCCCGAAAAATTCTTCGACGACGACTTCTTTGTGTTCGAGGTTTTTGTAATCTTCAAAAAACGCCCGCATTTCGACAGTCGTGTGCGGCGGAAGTTCGGAAATGTCGTTGCGGTAGCTGACGGAAATATCATTGGCGGCGACGGCGATGATTTTGTCGTCCATTTCGCCCGAATCAATCATTCGCATCACGCCGATCACTTTTGCGTCAATCAGACACATTTTCGGGATTTCGATTGAAGAGAAAACGAGAATGTCGAGCGGATCGTTGTCGTCGCAGTATGTTTGCGGAATAAAACCGTAGTTTGCCGGATAATGAACCGACGAATAAAGAACGCGGTCAAGGCGAATTAAACCGCTTTCTTTGTCCAATTCAAATTTGCCTTTGCTGCCCTTACTTATTTCAATAATTGAATTTACGACTTCGGGAGCGTTTTTGCCGTAAGAAATATCGTGCCACGGATTCATAATTTTTAAACATTAGCGCATCGAACCGATTATTGAAAAGATGATAACAAGAAAGATTATGAAAGCTAAGATGGCTGTTATCAAACAACCGATTTTCAACCAAGAATAAGGTCTTTCGCCCTGAACTTCGCCGGTTTTTCCGTTGATGACTATTTGATAAACCTTATTGTTAAAACGATATGCGCCCGCATAAACCGGAACGAGCAGATGTTTGAAAGTGATATTTGAATAATCCGTATTCATCGAATCAATTCGCTGTTTGTCGCCGCCGATTGATTGGTTGACATCACCTCGAATCACGCCTTCGGCAATTTGTTTGAATCTTTCAAAACCTTCTTCGAGCGAAACTTGATAAACTTGCGCTTTATGTCCCGATAAATAAGCGGGTTCATAAGAAACGAGTCCGCTGAAATCCCAATTTAGTTTTTCAAGGTATTTCGGCAAAACGGATTTTGTCGCCGGAACGGAAACGTCGTCGAAATGTCTTTCGGTTTCGCCGGAAGTGTTATACCAGTTCGTTTCCGTCCGCGTTCTTGTTTGTTCATTTCCATCGGAATCGGTGTAGTTTTCCCTGACTTGATAATCTTCGCCGCGCTGTCCGCTATACTGCGTAAGAGAATCGGAATCAAAAGTCCAATATGGCAAATAAATACTTTCGGCTTTGTCGTGTTGCGCCATCGTTTTTAACTGGCTTGGCGCAAACCAGCGCGAACTTGTCCAAGTCTTCAAATTACTGATTGCTTGCGGCGGCGTAATCGAAAATGGAAGAACACTTTCAGGCGCGACAAGCGGATCGGAAGATTTCGGTTGTGCGACGAGCTTTGCCGCGCAAAAATCACATTGTTTAGCAGATTCGGGCGGAATAAAAACGACCGTCGCGCCGCAACTGTCGCAGGAAACCTGCATTGCATCGGTTGCCATTGGTTGAAGTCTTTGATTTTCGGGACGCAATGCGCTGTAGAAATCGCGTTCGACGATTTTATTAATATTCGTTTCAATTGATTTTGAACTCGCACAATAAGGACAAGCCAATTTGCCGATTTTCGGATCGAAAACCATATTCGCTCCACAATTTTGACATAAATAACGATTGATATTTTCTTTTTGAATTTCGGGGTTTTCTTGCATATTTACTCAGGTTGTTAGAATTTTAAATGGAACGCGAACTTTAGTTCGCCAGAATAGTTCGTGAATTGACGAGTTAAAAAATGAGTTCTTCGGAATAGATTAAAGATTATAGATGAGAACTGATAGATTAAACCTTTCATCTATGATCTGTCAGTTATCAGCTATTCCGAAGAGTTTTTCTTAATCATCTTTTTATTATCAATTACCGGACGGCATTATACTGGCGAACTAAAGTTCGCGTTCCGTTTTATTTAAGGTAAAAAAGAACCTTTGTCGTTTCTTCCGATTCGCATATTTACGATCCAATCCAGCCACCGATATTTTAACGCTTTCGGCGCGAGATATTCGTTAATTCCAATAATTTTGCGCGGTTTTCCATCTCGTAAGGTAAGAGTCATTTCACTTAAAAAACGCAGATAAAAAAAACTGGAATCAATAATTTGCTGGTTTTTTATTCGCAGACGAATGTTATCATCCGTCAAAAATGTCTGTCGCGTCGGATATTTTAAGCCGAGTTTATGTCGTTTAAAGTTGGTTTCTTCGTAAATTGCATCGCGTTCACATAACGCTCCATCTCGAATTGTAAATAATTTATTTATCGGTTCTTTTTCATCTATCTCTTTATAGCGATAAAAAACCGCCGTTGCATCGGTAAAATGAGCGCGTCCGCATTGCCATTCGCAAACCGTTTCGGGCAGCCAGCGATTATCCGAATTGTGATCGTGATAACCTGTTCCACGAAAATGAATAACATCGGTGTCATTGCCTTTTTCATCTGAAACCGTAATTCTGCCGGTAACATCGGAACGCGCTACGACTAGATTCCAAATATGCGCGTCTTCCTTGTTGATTTTTTTCTCAGCTAAAAAATCGCTTTCAATCGAAAGCCATTCAAAATGTGCTTCGATGCTTCTATTTTTGCTGAGTTTCGTATTTATCGAAACAAAATAACCTGAACCGTAAGGCGCGGATTTGAAACTGAATGAGCTATCTCCGATCTTGCAAGAAGGCAAATCTTGATCTGCCGAAAAATCTTCAGAACTATATTCATTAATTGCGCGATAAACGGGTTTTCCGTCGCGATAATAAAGAAACGCAATCGCCGGAACTTGATTGGGTTTCTCACTTTTTGATTTTTTGCGATTCGGAGAATTATAGCGCGGCGAAAATATAAAGTTATCCAGAAAAATAATGACGACGGCATCGCGTCCGTCTTCGCTCAAGGCATCAAAATACCACCATTCAAAAGCCTTTGAATCGGTTTTCGGTTTCCAGACATCGAGCGCGATACTCGATGTATAGGAAAATTTTCCCGTTGTAACTTTGTGCGTTGCTGTTGCCATCTGTTTTTATTGAGTGGTTATTGATTTAACTGTGCATTAGCATCTCAAAAATTAAAAAAAATGGCAAACTTTTACCTGATATTTGAATCTTTATCAATGGTAATTCGATCTCTTCCCGTAAATTTCAATTTGAAAATAGGAGAAAAAATGAAAAAAGGAACAAAAGCGGCTTTTTTGTGTTTGGTTTTATTAGTCGGTTTGCTGGCGGCGGCGTGTCCGAAACGAATTAGCATCGCCGACATCGAATCAAACCCGTCGAGATATTACGACAAGGATGTGGCAGTTGCGGGAACGGTTCAAAATAGTTATGGCGGAGCAATTCCGATTCTCAATCAGAGCGGCGGTATTTATAAGGTTGATGACGGAACAGGTTCGATCTGGATTTTTACGAGAAAAAATGTCCCATCAAAAGGCGCACAACTTGGCATAAAAGGCAAAGTTCAGAGCGGATTTAACTACGGCGGAAAAAATTACGGTCTTGTTTTGATCGAAGACGACCGGCGATTTAAGGACGGCAAATAAATTGTGATTGAATGATTAAAATTTGTGCTGAAAATCATTAACACCTTTTATAATAAATGAAGTTTTTTCTGTTCAATAAATAAACGGGAAAAATAATGATAGAATCGGGGCGGTGAGATTTAATCTTGCCGCTCATTTTTTTATGAAAAAATTAATCGAGATTTTTGACGCGCAGTATCGAAATTTACACGAAAGGTCTGTGGAATTAGTAAAAAATGTTCCGCAAGAAAAACTTTTTTTGAAGCCCGAAGAATTTAGAGAATCTTATATGATGTTGTCCTTCGGAGAATTTCTCTTGCGAAGCGCGGGCGCGGTTGAGCAAACTTTTGGCGGAATTACCGTGAAATTATGGGATGATCCGTTTGAATGGACTTTGCCGGAAGAACTTTCGACAAATGAAAAAATTTTGGAATATTTAACAGAAGTCGAACAAACACGGAAAAATGGGTTTGCATATTTCACTTCCGACGAAGATTTATATAAAGAAATTCCCGCGCCGGAAAATCTGAAAACAATTGCCCAACTTTTAATTGAAACACTTGCCCGCGCCGAACATTTTCAAGGTCGCGCCTTTGCCGTATTTCAAATGTCTTTGGATAAAAAATCGGTTAGGTCAAAATAAAACTTGATTTTGAATGAACTCTCGGCAATAGTTTATCGTAGGTTTTTATGACAACGCGTTATTTTTAGGTTTGTCATAATGTTTTCTACGAAATCAAGTTTTTTTTAGGAGAAAAATAATGTTTTGTCCGCGTTGTGGTCAGGAGCAGGCATCAGGAGATTTAAGATTTTGTTCGCGTTGCGGTTTGCCTTTGGGAATTATTTCGGAGGTTTTGGTAAACGGCGGAACTTTACCGCAGTTACTTGAACTGGGTAAGAAATCCTTTTTTTCGAGGCGCAACGGAGCTATTTTCAGTCTGTTTTGGTTTATCTTTTTTGTGTTGATTCTGACTCCATTTTGGGGAATTGTGGATATTGACGAATTAGCCGGAATGTCAGCAATAACCGGAATTTTCGGTGGTTTGCTGATTTTGTTATTTTCACTGTTGGTGTTAAAACCCGAAAAAAAAGAGTTACCCGTTTTTCTTCAAACTCCAAATGCTATGCCGGCAAATTTTCACGGAAATCACACACAAAATGCCTTGCCGCCGCAACAAACCCAATCGGCTCACGAATATGTTGCACCGGCTGGAAATTGGAAGGCAGCAAACACGGGCGAACTCGTCCGACCGAATAGCGTAACGGAAGGAACAACAAAACTTTTGAGCAAAGAAGAATAAACGCAAAAATTTATGTATTGTCCGAATTGCAGTCAGGAACAAATTTCCAAAGAAACAAAATTTTGCTCGCGGTGCGGGTTTTTAATGACGGGCGTAATTGAACTTATCGAAAATGGCGGAGCTTTTATCAAAGATTCCGAGATTGAAAAATCAATCGAAAATACGCCGCGTAAAAAAGGCTTGAAAAAGGGCTTGTTTATTTTTCTTTTGACATTTCTGGTTGTTCCGATCATTTCTATTATGACCATTGCACTCAGAGCAGAACCTTTTGCCGTTGTTATTGCCGCAATTTTATTGAGCGTCGGCGGACTTCTGCGAATGGCTTATGCTTGGCTTTTTGAGTCAAATGAAGGCGCGGAAGAAAAATTCAGCGGAAACATAATCAATTCGGCGCAGAATTTTATCGGAAAAAAACAAAGCGAAAAAGTCTTGCCGTCTCAGCAGACAATTCCGGTAGAAACTTATATTCCGCCGACACAGAGAACGTGGCGCGATACGAATGATTTGGTTCAAACGAGCATCACCGAAGATACTACTAAATTACTAAAGAAAGATTTATAAAATTTATTAAAATTATTGGAGATTATGAAATATGTTCTGTCCAACTTGCGGTCTTAAACAAGCAACTGAAGAATCGAGATTTTGTTCACGGTGCGGACTTTTACTAAGCGGAATTATTCAAGTTATTACAAATAACGGAATTTTGCCACAAACTTTTTATCATCAACCGGAAATTCAAACCAATGTCCTGACAGTCCGTAAAAAAGGCTTAAAACAGAGCGGACTAATGATTTTGACAGGATTAATTTTAGTTCCGACGTTAGGAGTTTTGTCTGAAATAATCGGATTTAATACTTTCTTTATCGGTTTAACCGCAATAATCACTTTCTGGGGCGGTATCTTGCGAATGATTTACGCACTGATTTTTGAAGGAAACGAAACCGAAACTTTGGAACAGAAAACCGTTAAATTTTACCGAAAAGTTTTCAAAAAACAAACAAATTACGAAGCCTTGCCGCCACAGCAATCAATTCCGGTTTCGGATTTTTCTGATAACAGACAAGGAATGTGGCGCGAAACTTCTGATTTAGGACAAAATAAATAAAATTATCAAGGATTTTGCCACAAAAAGGCACAAAAGACACAAAAAAGATTCTTTAAAATTTTTTATTTTGTGTCTTTTGTGCTTTTTTGCGGCTATCAGTATTTGTTTTAACCGAATCTAATTTGCTTTCGTGCCTGTAAAATCATAGCTGACGAACAAACTCAAAGCATTTTCCTTAACTTCGGCGCGAACATCTTTGACTTGCGCGTTTAGCGTGCCGTCTGTAGCCGAAATCGGTAAACTCAAAGCGATTTGTTTTCCTTTTAAAATAGTTATCGGATTTACACGGTTGTTCAAAGTCGTTTGGACGATTGGCGTTACAAGCCCGCTGACAAGAGGGGAAACTCCGTCTAGGTTTACGGTTTCAACTTGAATTTGTCCATAAACATCTTGCTGTGTCTGATCATATCGAAGCTGTAAATTTGCCTGCGCCCAACCCGCAAATTCTAAACATTGTCCTAAAACCGAATAAGTTCCTTTGAAAGCGAGCGGTGCGTTAATTTTACCGTTTTCCAATCTAACGCTCGTTTTTACACCGCTTCCTTCAGCCATCAACGTGATTTTACCGTCGCAGTTGCTTTGTTGTAAAAACACTATCTTTTCGGGTCGCAACTCTGGATTGTAATTGTTTTGTCCACTCAGATTTAATGGAAAAGCAGGCGCATTCATTTGTGAAAAGATCGTTCCCAAAATCGTGTCAAAGAACTGCTGATTTAAGACAACGGCAGCCGTTCCCGAAGGCACCCCATTTGGATCGGGGACTTGAATCGGTTGACCCGGAAGCTGGGCGGCACGCGGCGCACCGCTGAAAAAATAGAAAATTAATCCGCCGCCGATCACCAAACCCAAAATTGCGCCGAGGATAAATATCAGAAATTTGCTCATTGTTTTTCTCCTTCGGAAAAATTACGGGGTTGGCGAAGTTGCCGGAGTTGAATTCGGCTGTGCCGCTTTCATAAGCTGTCCAATAACGGCAACCGCCGCAGTAAATAATGTGTTCACCTGTTGACGAATTTCTTCCGCTTGAACTTCTTTGTAATCAGCCGGTTTTTCAAAAAGCGTCGGTTCAGTGGTTTCTTTGATATTGTTGAGCTGCGTAACGAGTTTCAAGCCTTTAACGCCTTGAAGACTTGCCGAATTTGATGCCGCATTTGTTTCCGAACGAAGTGGTAAACCTGTTTCTTTATCAACAAATATGAAAGATTCAGTTGAAACTTCGCCCGCTTTTGTTTGCGTTTCAGTCGTTGCGCCGTAGCGATATTTGATCGCATCGCGTCCATTAACTTTTTCTTCGCCGACCTTTTCAACGCCTTTGACGTTTTTAATTTGATTAACGATTTGTTCCGGCATCATTAAATTTCTGACCTCGAAACCCAACGCTTCCTTGTTTAATTCGGCAATTTGTTTTCGCGCCGGAGAAATCAGATATTGCTTGCCGTCTTTAGTTAAATAAATAACTTTTTCGCCGCCCGGTAGAGCAAATTCCATTCGGCGATCTGCTCCGTTTCGCGCAACTTCAGCTTTCAAAGTCGGTATCGCGGATTTTGTTTCGCCGGTTGTTTCAAAATTCAAAGTAACCGTCGCTTGATATTGTTCGGGTTCTTTTGTATCAATTTCAGACACGGAATTTGTTTCTGATAAATTAGCATTAATATTAGAATTCATATTCGAATTCATATTCATATTTGCATTCGTATTTGCATTTGAATTATAAATATTTGCATTCGTATTTGTAGTGTTTTCAACAGGTTGGCAAGCCATAATAAAAATGGCTGACAATAAAGCAAATAAAAACAAACAGGTGTTTTGATAAAGTTTTTTCATAAATTTCTCCAAATTTTAAAAGGTATTTTCTTACTAAAACTTTTAGCCTGCAATTTTAATACCCGATTGCTTCGCCGTCACTTCTCGAATCAATTGCTCCGAGCCTGACACCTGTTTTTTCCTCAATCGCAATTCCGGTCGCCGAAGCATTATAACCAGCCTTATCGTTAAATTTATGTCCCATTTTTTCTAAGATATTTCGGGTGTCAGAAGTTAAACCGAAAGGTTCGTAATAAATTTGATCGGGAAACCATTGATGATGAATTCGCGGCGCGTCGAGTGCTTCCTGAATATTCATATCGTGGTCAATTATATTGATTGTCGCTTGTAAAACTGCCGTAATAATGCGCGGTCCGCCGCGTGCGCCGAGTGCGAACCAAACCGAACCGTCTTTTCGCAGAACAATCGCCGGAGTCATCGAAGACAGCGGACGTTTTTTCGGTTGGACGGAATTTTTTTCACCCTGAATCAATCCGAATAAATTAGGCTTTCCGGGCTGCGCGGCAAAATCGTCCATTTCATCATTTAACAAAACTCCAGTTCCTTTTGCCGTAACTTTTGAACCGTATAAATCGTTGATCGTATAAGTATTTGTAACGACATTTCCATCTGCATCAACAACTGTGTAATGCGTCGTGTCCATTGATTCCTTGCCGACAGGTTCGCCATGTCCGATTTCCTTGCTGTCCGAAGCCTTTTCCATAATTATTGATTTTGCGCGTTCTTTAGCATAGTTTTTATCAATCAGAGTTTTGACCGGAACGTCTGCAAAATCGGGATCGCCCATAAATTCGGCGCGGTCGGCAAATGCACGGCGCAGGGCTTCAGTTAAAACGTGATATTTTTCCGAAGATGCCCAACCCATTTGGCGAACGTCGTAATTTTCGAGCATATTCAAAACTTGAATTAAAACGATTCCGCCCGAAGACGGCGGCGGCATCGAGATAATTTCGTAACCGCGATAAGTCCCGCGAATCGGAACTCGTTCCTTCGGTTGATAATTTTTCAAATCTTCTAAAGTAATTAGACCGTTATTTTTCTTCATATCATCGGCGATTAATTGGGCGGTTTTTCCTTCATAAAAACCTTTTGCGCCGCCCGTTTGCATTCTTGCAAGAGTCGCTGCCAGATCGGGTTGTTTGAAAAGTTCGCCCTCTTCATAAAATTTACCGCCATTCAAAAAAACGCGGTTGCTGTCTTCGTATTTTGAAAGACCGTCTTTATAAGACTTAAATAAATTTGCCAGACGATATGATAAAACATAACCGTCTTGGGCAATTTTTCTTGAAGGCTCGACCAGATCAGACCATTTTATTTTTCCTGAGCCGTATTTTTTGAAGGCGTAATCGAATCCCGCCGGAGTTCCCGGAACTCCCGAAGCGCGATAGCCGATGGTCGAAGAACCTTCGCCTTTGATAAGTTTGCCTTTTTCATCGAGATAAACGTCGCGGTTTGCCTTCATTGGAGCCATTTCGCGGTAATCAATCGAAGTTGTCGTGCCGTCTTTGAGGCGAATCAGCATAAAACCGCCGCCGCCCAGATTTCCGGCTTCAGGATAAACAACTGCGAGTGCTAAACCGACGGCGATTGCGGCATCAACCGCATTTCCGCCTTTTTGC
>JBBSAX010000193.1:0-9818 GCA_038251885.1 Pyrinomonadales bacterium
AAACGGAAAGTTTTTCCAAACGATGAATCGGCACTAAAGGTCGTTTTTCTAGCAACGCAAGCCGCGTCAAAGAAATGGACGATGCCGATCAAAAACTGGAAAGCGGCGATGAATCGCTTCGCCATCGAGTTCGCGGAGCAGTTTGCTCCGTATATGTAAAAATGGCAGTTACACAATCTGTTTTACAGGCTCTAATAAGTATCTACTTTTTTAAATTTATTAATAAATCTACAACTTCTCTTACTGCTCCTAAACCACCATTTAGATTTGTTATATAGCTTGCTTCTGTAAAAAGAATTTCGATAGCATCTGCAACTGCAACTGAAAATCCTACCTTTTTAAATAAAACCATATCTACTAAATCATCGCCGATAAAAGCAACTTCATCTGAAGACACTTCCGCTTCAATCAAAATGCTTTCAAAATCCTTTAACTTATCTTTAGATCCTTGTTTAATAAAATGAATACCCAGTTCATTTGCTCTAGTCTCTAATATCTTTGATATTCTTCCTGTTATAATCCCGGATCTAAACCCCGCTTGATGCCAGTTTACTAAGCCCTGTCCATCTCTTACATGAAAAACTTTTAGTTCTTCTCCCCTTTCCGAATAATAAAGCCTTCCATCTGTTAGAACTCCGTCACAATCCATTAATAACAGTTTCACTTTTTTTGCCCGCTTAATTACATCTTCGTTCAGTTTTCGTTCACTCATATTTTTAAAGTAAAACGCGTAAAGAGATTTTAAATCTCTTTACGCTAATAAAGCTCTTAATTTATCGGACTTCAAACATTTCTACATTACTAAGTTTCCAATTGTTTCCTACTTTAGAAACCTGAAATACAGCCGTTCCTGATTCATTTTCTTTATTAAGAAGTCGGATATTAAGCGTTGTTTCAACTAAGGCGTTACTAGCATCAATTTTATCTACAGAGATAATTTTTGTTTGCCAAGTTTGCGCTCCGGCAATTCCACCTGAAAATCTCGGCATTTCTCCTAAAAGGATCAAAGCGTCCAAATCGGCTTTTCTCCCGGAAATTGCAGCCTTATCAAATTCTGCAAAAAATGTTTTTAAACTTTCATCTATAGAAGTAGATGCACCGGCTTTATTTCTACCTTGCCTCGCCGCTAGAGTCGCGCCGTATTCAGCATCCGCTTTGATTGCTTCATCAAAGTATCTTATTGCTTGAGCTTTTTGTCCGCTTTTTAAAGTAATTTCACCCAAACCGACTTTTGCCCAAGCTAAACTTCTCGAAGTCGGAAGTTTTTCATCTAAAACTGCTCGAAATTCTTTTTCAGCATCATTAAATTTTCCTTGTGCTAAAAGTGCGCGCCCCAACCAGGTTCTGGCATCATCAAAACGCGGCGAATTTTGCAGAACTGCACGGGCATTTTTTTCTGATGCGGCGTAGTCTTGTTTATCAAACGGACGCTTGATATTAAGAATCGCATCACTATCGTCAAATTCGCTCGGCACGATATCGTCCGTGTATTCAGTTTGCGGATATAACTTTTCCGTATCTATTTCTGTCCGAACAATTTTTTCCGATGTATTAAATACCGCTTCACCAAATCCCGTAGCCGGAATTGTAACTTGAGTTTTTAATTTCTTACCTGAAGCCGTTGTCGCTACAACATCAACCGTAATCTCGATCGCACCTGTATTACGCAGGGCACTTTTCGTTTCCGTTCCTTTTACTTGAGGCAAGCCAACCAATAGATTCATATTCAAAACTTCGTCTATTTCGTAATCAAGCAACGCTTTTTGCGATGGAAAAGCTGAACGAATTTCATTTAAATCCACATAATTATCACTCATTTGTGAACGCAGAGTTTTGAAAAGCTCATCCTGTCCGACTTTATTTGCTAACAATCTCCAGAGCATCGTACCTTTGTTAGCGACCGAAGCGTAGTAATAATCATCCAGCGGCGATGCGATTTTTAATGGAGAATCGCGCTTAGCAACTGCTGCATAAGATGTTCTTTGACGCATACGCTCAATATCGGCGATTTCCTTTCCGTATTTTTTCTCTAAAAACTGTGTAGCTATAAATCGCGCCAAACCTTCACGAATTACTGCATAACCATCACCGTCAACTAATACTGAATTTCCAAGCCATAATTTGGCGATTGCTTCCACAACATTCATCGCTGCTAAGGAATCTATTTTTTCTCTGTTAAACAAACTATCTTCGACAAAGATCGTTCCGCCGCTCGAAAATCCTGCGCCGCGATTGACCGCAACGATCTTTAAAGGAACATTCGGCGCAGTTCCCAAAAGACTCGCGGTAAAACTTTTCGCCTCAGCCGTAAATGCAGAAAGTTCTTCAGCGCGTTTTTTCTGTTCAGCATCTGCGCCTTTAGGCAAATACATTGAGATTCCGTTAGAATTCATTAAATCCCAATTTCCGGCAATAAAAAACGGCTGTCCGTATAATTTTTGATTAAGTGAATTTTTAGAAACACTTTCTCCCGAAGAAATTACATCAAAATTTGCCGCGTTGACTGTAAGATTGAACGGCGCATAATCTGCGCCGCGCGAGAAAAACCAACTCGTCGGAGTCGGATACCAAAAAGAGAGGGGTAAAAACTGCGAACCGATAGGCGAGAGCGTACTCACACCGGAATTTTCCTTAACATTTAACTTATATTCAACCGAAACACTTAGAACCGCATTCGGCTGAATCGAAGAAAGTCTTATAATTATTCTCTGCAAGCTGCTCGTGTTAGTAATTTTTTCTTCGCGCTTACTGAAATCCGCCGTCGTATCATTAACCTTCACGGCAGAAACATCAGCATTTTGACTGATCCGCAAAGTAAGAGTCGAAGCCGCACTGCTTGTAGTATTTTTTACATTTAAAACCGCTCTAACTGCCATATTTCGGTCGGTTTCGTTCTGCGGCAAAGTCGCTGTGATGTCATATTTCTGAACTTCCCAGGTTCTTGAAGCGCGACTGTCATCTTGTGCATGTATCAATAATGTAAAAGCACTTAGTGTCAATAATGTAAAAATAATTGCTGATTTTATAAATTTCATAATAATTAAAAAGGAAATTTCAAACCCATTTCACGAATCTTCAAAAGTGCTTCGGCGTTTCCAAGCGCGTCGTCAACGGGATTGTGCGTATGTTTTGTCTTTCTAAACTTCTTCCATTTTGAAGCGGCGAAATAATCTTTTTCGAGTCCCGCATATAAATCGCCAATTCTTCTCGCGCTGAAACCGAATGGATTTTTGCCCAAAAAGAAATGAAAATAATAATTTATCCATTGCCAATCAAACGCCGGATTATCCGAAATAAAAACCGCCTGACCGTTTGAATTCGCTTTTATCCATTCATCAAATTCGAGCATAACGTCTTTCGGTTCATCAAAAGTCAGATGCTCTTCACGCGAAAAACCGCTGATCGCAAGTGCTTCTTCAACCCATTCATCCGAAATCGGTTTCGTTTTCCCGTAAAATGTTTTCGACAAACTCGGCTCGACAACAACCGCACCAAAACAAACCATCGAATATTTATGCGGAATCGCGCCGTCCGCTTCGACATCCACTACGATTAAAGACATTTCTTTTTATAATTTATTTGTTTAGATTTCATTTTTTAATTAAATAAAAAATTATCCGTATTTATGTTTCGGTTTCTTGGATAGTTTCAAAACTTATTGGCACTTATCCGTATAATTTACCATCATTACTGTATTGTCATTCCTAATTGAGATAGACATTCCTTTTTGCGGATAAACCAAGCTAATCGGATAAGAAAATTTACCTATATCTTTTTCTTTCTTTTGAGATTTATCTATGCAGTCTGAATCTTGGGAAGTAACTAAATAGTAGTCGGAACCGTATTTTCGGATTGCCTCATCTTTCGTCATTTCGTCGAAAAATAAGGAAATTACTTTAACTAAATGAGATTTATTCTCAATAACAACTCCGATTGATGGTTTCAAATTGTCAATTTCTACATTTCGATAAGCTAACTCTGTTTCTAAATCTGGATCGAGTTCTTCATCTTGTGAAGCAAAATCCCTTTCAAATAATGGTTTTCCCCAAAGTTTTATAAGATCATCATACTTTGATTTTCCCAAAGTAATGCCATTAATCGTAGAAGGAACCCATTCAATTCTATTTGTTTTGGATTGATTTTTTGTCTGACCGAAACATCCCAACACACTTAACAATAAAAATAAGCTGAAAATAATTATTTTTTTCATATTTAAGAAAATTTTAGACGAATTTACTTATTCGTTTACCAATTCGTGAATTTGCTTGAGCTTTCGCAAAAGTTTTTCCAATCTATTTAAAGGTAATTGATTCGGACCGTCGCTCGGAGCTTTGGCTGGATTGTCGTGAACTTCCATAAATACCGCATCCACACCACAAGCGACCCCTGCGCGAGCAAAGTATTCGATGTATTCGGCTTGCCCGTCGGTTGCTTTTCCAAGTCCGCCCGGAAGTTGTAATGAGTGAGTTACATCAAAAACAACCGGAACGCCGAAACTTCTCATAATCGGGAAACTCTTGAAATCCACAACCAAATTGTTATAACCAAAACTCGCGCCGCGTTCTGTAAGCAGAACTTTTTCGCTTCCCGCTTGTTGCAATTTTTCGACAATATTTTTCGCATCCCAAGGCGCGAGAAACTGTCCTTTTTTAACATTTACGGCTTTTCCAGTTTTCGCCGCCGCGATTAAGAGATCGGTTTGACGACAAAGAAACGCCGGAATCTGCAAAATATCCGCGACTTCCGCAGTTTTTTCAACCTGCCAAGTTTCGTGAACGTCAGTTATTACCGGCACGCCGATTTCTTTTTTAACTTGTGCCAAAACTTCCAGCCCAAAATCCATTCCATCGCCGCGAAAGCTATCAATCGAACTGCGATTCGCTTTATCAAACGAAGATTTGTAAACAAAATCCACGCCGACTTCCGCGCAAATATCTTTAATTTCCTGCGCCATAAAAAGCGCGTGCTGATGATTTTCGACAACGCACGGACCTAAAATAAAAGTCAGATTCCCATTGCCAAAAGTTACATTTTCTACATTAAAAGATTTAATTTCAGTCATTGTTTTTATAATACTCTAAAACATTTTTTGAGTTTAAATACCACCAACAAACTACTAACCAAAAGATCGGATTAAGTAAACCGGATAAAATTGGAGCAATAATTTGATCGTTTTCACTATATGAAACAAAAGTAATCACATTAAAAAGCGTCCAAAGAACATTCAAAGAAACAATTGCCAAAAGCGAAATTCGTCCCCAATCTTCACCTAAAAATGCCCAAACAGCCGCTCCTGCCACCAAAACATTTCTTCCTATTAAAATAAGTGCGATTAAAAAAGGCGTGTTGCTGTCAGACTCCCGAATCAAGTTAAAATCGCTGATAAATTGGAAAATCGCAAATCTTAGAAAAATACAAATTGTTAAAATATACAAACCAATTGGCTTTGGCATTTGTTTTTTTTGAACATCTTCCATTAATTAAGTTATGCTTTTGAAATATTCCACCGCTTCCTTCGAGTTTAGATACCACCAACTAAATCCTAAAACTAAAGCAGGTCTTACAAGAGTTGACAATGGATAAAAGAAATTAAAATTATTTGATTCATTATAAGATATTGCCATAACCACAAGATATAACCACCAGAGAAAATTTAGCGATACAAAAATTAATAATGCGATTCTCGCCCAATTATCTCCGACAGTTAGCCAAACAGCCGAAGCTATTGTAAAAATGCAAAGAAATAAAGGAATAAAAGCCATCATAAATGGCAAATCTTCCTTTATTTTTTGATATTCAATCCAATATCTAAATAATTGAAATAGACCGAGAACAATAATTACAGCTATTGCCAAAACACAAATGCCAACTGGCTTTTGAACCCGTCTTTTATATTCTGTTTCCATATATCTAAAGTTTTATAATTTTGTTATTCCTTTAGCAGAAAAAATTTCTACTTCAAAATATTTAATTTTCATTTTTCTTTAAACAATTTTTCATCACGACCATTCCGCGAAATTCTTCTTTCATCAATTCAAACTCGTCGCCCAAATTTGTGTAAGAATTTATAGTAAATCCGGCATTTTCGTATGCTTTTATCGGTTTTGCAGAAGTGTCCATTGCCATTAGCCAAACGCAATTCCTTTTAAGTTCTTCGGCGCGATGCAAAGTAAATTCAATTAATTTTCTGCCTGCGCCTTTTCCCGTCCATTCTTTTACAAAGTAAATTTTTTCTAGATACAAACCATTTTCAATATCGTAATCCGGCAAAGACTTTTTCAAAATAAGTTTTACTATTCCGATATTTTCGCCTTCGTTTTCAACTATATAATACTCGATATTCGAATCTAAAAAATCTTTTCGGAGAGATTCATTGCCAAAACAACGCTCCATATACCATTCGATTCCGTCAGGTTTCCATAAATGAGCGTAATGCGGCAAATATGATTTGATGCCGATTTCACGCAGTTCTTTTATTTGCTCAACTCCAACTTTTCTTATTTTCAGATTCATTCCTCATTTGCTGCAATAGCACGTTCCTGCATTTCAAACGGTTTGTCGCTCGAAACATCTTCTTTTAAGTTTTCGCTACTTAGACGATTTTGCCACGCGGCTTTGACGAATGAAACGAAAAGCGGATGCGCGTCGAGCGGTTTTGATTTGTATTCAGGATGAAACTGACAGGCGACGAAATATGGATGAACTTCGCGCGGAAGTTCAATCATTTCGACGAATTTTTTGTTCGGAGAAATTCCGCTGAAGATCAAACCGTTTTCTTCCAAATGCCCGCGAAATTCGGGATTGAATTCAAAGCGATGGCGATGTCTTTCGGAAATTGTCTCTTTATTTTCATAAATTTCACGCGCCAGACTTCCCTCATTCAAATCACAATCCCACGCACCGAGTCGCATCGTTCCGCCGAGTTCTTCGACATCAACAAGGTCGCGCAGTTTGAAAATTACGGGAAATTCTGTGTCTTCGTTAAATTCAGTTGAATCAGCTTCGGTCATTCCACAGACGTTTCGCGCAAATTCGATGCAAGCCGTCTGCATTCCCAAACAAATTCCGAAATACGGCGTTCCTGATTTTCGTGCATATTTTATCGCGCGAATCATTCCCGCCACGCCGCGTTTGCCGAAACCGCCGGGAACTAAGATCGCGTCAAAATCCTGCAAGCGCGTTTCATAACCGTCTTCCATCAAATCGTCGGATTCGATCCATTTAACTTTGACGCGCAAATTATTCGCCACGCCCGCGTGTGTCAGAGCCTCGCGCAGAGATTTATAAGAATCTTCGAGTTCGACGTATTTTCCGACGATTCCGATTTTTACAGTTCCTTCGCTCGGTTCTTTGATCGTTGAAACAAGCTCACGCCATTTTTTCAGATCAACGGTCGGAAAATCTTCCTTTAAATGTAAGAGTTCGACGATTAATTCATCTAAATTTTGTTCGTGAAAAGCGAGCGGAACTTCATAAATCGTTGGAACATCGAGTGCAGAAATCACCGCATTTTCCTGCACATTACAAAAAAGCGCGATTTTTCGGCGCAAATCGAGCGGCAAGGTTCGATCCGAACGGCACAACAATAAATCGGGTTGAATTCCGATTTCGCGCAATTCCCTAACTGAATGCTGCGTCGGCTTCGTTTTCAATTCTCCGGCGGCGGCGATGAACGGAACAAGCGTAACGTGTACGAAAATCGCGTTGCCTCTGCCTTCTTCGTTTCCGAGTTGGCGAATCGCTTCCATAAACGGCAAACTTTCGATGTCGCCGACAGTTCCGCCAATTTCGACGATCAAAACGTCCGGTTTTTCGCTGTCGGCAACGAAGCGCACCGCTTCTTTTATTCTGTCTGTAATGTGCGGAATTACCTGAATTGTTTTTCCCAAATAATCGCCGCGCCGCTCTTTTTCAATGACGTTCAAATAAATTCGTCCACTCGTCCAATTATTCGCCTGCGACAATTTCGCGTGTGTAAATCTTTCGTAATGCCCTAAATCCAGATCGGTTTCCGCGCCGTCGTCAGTCACAAAAACCTCGCCGTGCTGAAACGGCGACATCGTTCCCGGATCAACATTTATATAAGGATCGAGTTTCATCATCTGCACACTCAAACCACGCGATTCGAGCAAACATCCAATCGAAGCCGCCGCCAAACCTTTCCCCAAACTCGAAACCACGCCGCCTGTTACGAAAATATATTTTGTCATTTGTTTTCCTCTTTTTTCTTTTGTCTTTTTGCCGCACAGTCGCATTCTAAACCGACAAGATAAACTCTTCCCTTCACTTTTACATATTGTTTTACACGAACCAGATTGGTATTTTCATCATATATAACTTCCGAAACAGCATTATTAATAGGTGGAAATCCAATTGAACTAATGCTACGTTTATTAGAAACTGAGATTCCAATAAGCATTGAATCAGCCAAAAAATTTCCATTCGGTTTAGTAAATCCCATTGACTCATCCGTGTAATAAACACTTGCTGTGATTATCAAATCGCTATTTGGAAAATTGTAATGCTTTGTTGTTAACTCTTCTTCGCCAATTAATGTTTTGAACTCTGGAAAATCAGTCTCAATTTCTTTTTTTAATTTGATTAGGTTTTCATCTGCTTCCGGTTTTGCTGATTCTAAATACAACTCATCAAATTTTAACGCTTTTTTAGTATCAACAATATATACATGGCAAATATCAACGTTCTTATTAGTTGAATTGTTATCTTGAGCAACTGAAGATGTTGTGAGAAATAAAATATTAACAATTCCCGAAATTGCAATAAATAAAATTCTATTTTTCATAGTTTTCTTTTTCATCAAGGAAATTTTCGTTCAATTTTCCTTCTTGTTCTTTTTTCTTAAATCTTCCTTCTTTCAATTGCGTTTGAACTTCTTTCGATTTTCCCGCTTCGGGATTTAGCATTTCGTTCAAAGCGTTCATACTCGCGCTCAACATCGAAGCACTTTCCGAAACATTTCGCTCGAATTCTTCGCCCGTAGTCTTTCGCGGTTTTGCTAAAACTTTCAAGCCGACAATTATACCGACAATCAGCAAAACGAAAAATGCTAAACCAATCCAATCGCTCATAAAATTTAGAATCCACTTGAAATCTCGAAAAGTCGCCAACGGCGACAAACATTATAGCCTATGGTGAAACCATAGGTCGGGGTCAAATCTTTAATCCGCTCGCTGAAAGTGAGCAACATCTAACCTTGATTGTTCGACACTTTCAGCGTCGGAATTATTTGATTATCAATTCCTAGCGATTCTCGCTAGGCTATAATGTTTGTCATCTTCGATGACTGAAATCAAGAATTTCGATTTTTCAAAATCTTTTTCACCCTTTCAAAATCTTCTGCTGTGTCAACACCTATCGAACTTTCCGAAACTTCAACGACTTTTATCCTCGCTCCATTTTCCAGAGCGCGGAGTTGTTCGAGAAGTTCGGTCTTTTCTAAATTTGTCTGTTTTTCCTTGGTGTATTTTAACAAAAACTCGCGGCGATAAACGTAAAGTCCTGTGTGTTTGCGATAAAGTTTGATTAAATCTTTTTCTTCACGCAGAGCGTTTTGCAAACTGCCGTATTTTTTCACGGCTTCGCGCGGAAACGGAATTGGTGAGCGCGAAAAATAAAGCGCGAAATCCTGTTTGTCGGTGACGACTTTTACAACGTCCGAAGATAAAACATCGCTTATTTCGTGAATCGGCTCGCAAGTTGTCGCAATATCAATCGTTTCGTCTTGCAAAATCGCTTCGACCGCGCTTTCAATTGTCGCTGGCGGAATCAAAGGCTCGTCGCCTTGAACATTGACGATT
>JBBSAX010000194.1:0-9773 GCA_038251885.1 Pyrinomonadales bacterium
AGGAAAGATATTTTATAAATCGTGGAAAATAAGCAAAAACTGGTTACTGGTGGTGAAGAATTCGCTAACTCAAATAATTGATTATGAGTTACTTAAACGATTAAATGCGTATTAGCAATTTCTATACCGCTCAGTAATGAGTTAAATTAAAGAAAAGCCGTGAGCGAAAACAAATTCGTTCAGGGCTTTTTCTTTTCCGCATCAATGTAGATTTGTTCGATAATCAGACTGTATTTTTCGTTGACGATGCGCCGTTTTACCTTCAAAGTCGGCGTGAGTTCCCCGCCTTCGACCGTTAATTCTTCTTCGAGAAGAGCGATTTTTTTTACTCTTTCATACCGCGACAGATTTTCGCAAGCCTTTTCTATTTCTTTTTCAAACAAATCTAAAACTCGCGGATGTCCGCAAAAGTCCTTTGGCATTTTCAGAATCAAGTTTTCTGATTTAGCAAAATGTTCGAGTTCTTCAAAATTCGGGACGATCAATGCAGCAGGAAATTTCCGTTCGTTGCCGACGAGAACGACCTGATTGACATAGCGGCACGATTTGATCATTTGTTCAATCGGCGAAGGCGCGATATATTTTCCGCCTGAAGTTTTGAAAAGTTCTTTTTTGCGGTCAGTAATTCGCAAAAATCCGTCGCCCGAAATCTCGCCGATGTCGCCGGTTTTAAACCAACCGTCTTCGGTAAAAACTTCTTTTGTCGCGTCAGGTTTGTTGTAATAACCGAGCATCAAATTTGGTCCTGAAACCTCGATTTCGCCGTCTTCGGCAGTTCGAATCTGCACATTGCGAATCGTTTTTCCGACCGATCCGAGCCGCGAATTCAAAAGCGTGTTTGTCGTATTTACGGGCGAAGTTTCGGTCAAACCGTAGCCTTGCATAATCGAAATTCCCGCACCGGTGAAAATGAGATAAATGTTTTCGGAAAGTGCCGCGCCGCCCGTGATGCAAAATCGCAGATTTCCGCCGAAAAATTCGCGCAGTTTTGAAAAAACAAGCGTGTCGGCAATGCTGTGCTTAATTGCCAAAAGATACGAAATATCTTCTCGTTTTTCCTTTTGAAGCGCAAATTCTTTGCCAACGGCAATCGCCCAATCGAAAATCGCTTCTTTGATCGAACCTTCCTGCGCGGCTTTTAGTTTTGCTTTTTCGTAAACTTTTTCAAAAATTCGCGGCACTCCGACGAAAATAGTCGGCGCAACTTCGCGCAGATTACCCGCGACTTTTTCAATTGATTCGGCGTAATAAACCGCCATTCCATTCAAGATATAGAGATACATTCCCGAACGCTCGAAAATGTGCGAAAGCGGCAAAACAGAGAGCGGCTTGTCATTTTTTGAAAAATTAAATTCCGCGCCTGCATCAATCGAATTTGAAACAATATTCGTATGCGAAAGCATCACGCCTTTCGGCTCGCCGGTCGTGCCGGAAGTGTAAATCAAAGTCGCAACATCATTGGGTTCAATCGCCTCTGATAGTTCTTTGATTAATTCGGGATTTTCCGCTTTTAATTTTTCGCCTGATTTTTCCAATTCTTCGAGCGAAATGGCGTTTTCAGTTTCGACATCAGCCGAATCGAAAAAAACAATTTTTTCTAAAGTCGAACAATTCGGCAGAATTTCTTTGATTCGGTCAAAACACTTTTTATTTTCGAGAAAAAACACTTTCGCGCCCGCGTCATTGATAATATATTCGACGGAATTTGCTGCCAAAGTCGTATAAATCGGAACATCCAAAAAACCGCCGAATTGACAGCCTGCATCGGTCAGAGTCCATTCGGGTGAATTTGCCGCCAGAAGCGCGGCGCGATCACCTTTTCTGAGTCCGAGTGAAAATAGACCAAGCGCAATGTTTTCGGCGCGTGAAATCATTTCGTCCGAAGAAATCGGAATCCATTCTCCATCTTTTTTATAATTCAGAGCGTCGGCGCGATTGTGTTTTTTCGCCGATTTTACAAATAATTCAGCCAGAGTTTTAGGTTCGTCCGAATCCAGCGCAATACGTTCTTTTATTTGTATTTTGCGAGTTTCAAGTTGCGGTTTTTCAGTTTTCTGTTTCAAACTCATTTTCGTAAAACACCTCCGAAAAAGATTTCTAAAACCACATCAGCCATCGGAGCAAGCGGATACGATTTTTTCGACAAAATCCAGTTTGTGACCATTTCGTCCAATGCGCCGTAGAGAATTTTCGCGCAGACAATCGGCTTTAATCCTCTGCGAAAAACTCCTTGTTTTTGACCTTCTTTGAAAATTTCGCTGATTATTTCCAGATAATCCGCAAATCCTGCCGCCGAAAATTCTTCCATAAACTTCGTCGAACCACGCAATTCGATCTGAAAAACGATTGCCATATCGCGGTCTGCACCGAGTTTTTCGAGATGCAGTTGAGCGATGCGCCGCAGGCGTTCTTCCGGCGAATCAATTTCGGCTATCTCGCTTCTCCCTTCGCTGATAAATTCTTCCATCGCCCGATCAAAGACCGAATGCAGAATTTCATCTTTGCTTTTGAAATAAAGATAAACCGTGCCGTCGGCGATTCCGGCTGCTTTGGCAATGTCGGCGACCTTTGAATTAAAATAACCTTTGCTTGCAAAAACTTTGGTTGCCGCTCGCAGAATTGCTTCGTGTTTATCGGCAATAACAGTGCGAACCTGACCATTTGAACGTGTAGAACGTGACATAAAGTTGTTTTATTAAATTGGATTTGCTATTTGTCGAAAAAGAATTTTAACAGGCAAATTGCGTATGAATGAACGGTCATTCAGTTTTTTATAAGGTTATATCAAAACCGAAATGGAAAGCAAGGAGAAAAATTTTATACTTATTACAGATCAATTTTGATGTTCGACAAAAATCTTCCCTACACTTTCGCTATTTCCGTCGCGAGGGATTTCCGGTGCAAAGGTTTTTGCAAACTTTCGGGCAAGTGTTTTTTTATCGCAAACTGTAAATCTTTAATGTTTCCGTCTTCGATTATCGTGATTTCTTTGACGTTTTCAAGTCCACAACTTTTTGAAACGATAACGGGAATTTTGTTTGAAACGGCTTGTAAAACGCGGCGCGGTTTGTGTTCGATAAATGCCGGAAGCACAAACAAATCGGCTTTTTCGAGCCAATTTTCCGAAGAAATTTCGACATTAAAACCTCTCCAAAAATCTGCATCTTCAATAATTGCGCCGAGTGTGATTAATTTTACGTCGAGTCCGCGAATCGCTTCGCGTAGTTCGTAGCAACCCTTTCGCCCGACGGTCGAAGCAGGAAAAACGATTGTAAATTTTTCGTTTTTTACTCTTTTAATTTCTTTCGTTTTCGGTAAATGCCAATCTAAAATCTCCGCTTTTTTGCCAAAAAGTGCGGCGATTTCCGTATGCGAAGTGATTATTTTATTTGCGTTTTGCAACGCTTCAGATTCGACTTCAAGCAACTTTTCATCGGCACGAAAATCCGCGAGTGTGTTGCTTTCCGCGTGAAGTGAAAAAGCAAAATCGAGTCTTTTTTGAATCTCATTCATCGGCAGAGAGTTCATCAAAACGTCAAAAGTTCTGCCGCCGAGTGCGCCAGTTTTCCACAAAAACGGTAAAAGATTTTGTTGAACAACGACGTGCAGAACATCGTAACACAAACTTTTCGCGTAATTTTCCGCCAATTTTTCATACATTGCCAACAGATTTTTCTGCCTTGCCGCGCCTTGCTCCGCAAGTTTGCGGGATTTGTATGAACGCTCAAAAGTTACCAAAAGACTCTGTTTCGTTTTGGCAAATCCATCTAAATTCCACGCGTAGTTCCCTTTTTTGAAACGCTTTCCGTCGAGCGGAATAAACAGAACATCTTTTTCGCCGCGAGTTTTTTGAACATATTCATTAAATTCACGCGAAAACTCGTCCAGTAAAAATGCGGATTTTCCGAATTTTAGAGTTGTATCCGGCTTCAAACTGCGGAAACAGCTTTCAACGCCGCAAGTCACGCAGGAGTTCGGATTTTGAGTTTTTAGATTCGGATTTTTATTTGTGCCGTTTCCCGAAATTTGAAAAAACTTTTTCGCCGCATTTTCGCTTTTGAGTTTTACTGACAAATGATCTTTTCCGAGAAAGGCTTCGATGCGAAATGAATTTGGCGAACGAAAACGAAGATCAACATAATTCCAGAAAACGGTCGCATCGCGTCCTTGTTCGGCGAGCGAACCTTCGATGATCTGTGAGTGCGCGTGGCGTTCGATGATTTCAAAATTTGCCTTGAGCGCAGCATCGTAAAGCGCGTTGGAAATCTGGCACAAACCGCCGCCGACATTTGGAATAATACAGCCTTCGCGCAATTCACGTCCGACAACGAAACCTTTCAGGCGCGATGCTTGTCCGACATTTTTCCAAAAACTGAAAATTTCTCCAGCGAGAATTTCCAGACCGTTTAATTTTTTCACGGCAATTCGCAAGTTTTGGACTTTTCCGGCAAGTAAAAATTGTTCTTCCGGCACACTTTCAGTCCAGAGCGGAGTTTTTGATTCGGCAATGACGGGTGCATCTTTTAATTTATCTGAATATATTTGACGTTTTATTTTTGAATCAAAATAGTTTTCAAAACCACGTTTTAACTGCAAAAGACTTGCTTTCCCGCGAAAAACTAAGGCTTGTCCTCGTTTGTGAATGTTATTTGATGAATCTGTTTTCATATATCTGTAAATCACTGATAAAATACACGATTATGAACAAAATTTCTATACTATTTTGCGTTTTATTTTTGGCGATGACCGTCAGCACTTTTGCACAATCAAAGGACGGAAAAGCAAAATCGGCGATTCTAAAAGTGATGGAAGAACAAACCGCCGCTTGGAATAAAGGCGACATCGAAGGCTTTATGCAAGGTTATTGGAATTCGCCTGATATGCGCTTCGTTTCGGGCGATAACGTCGCAAAAGGGTGGCAAGCCGCGCTCGACCGCTACAAAAAAAGCTACGAAACCAAAGCAAAAATGGGGTTTTTAACTTTTTCCGATGTAGATATAACCGTTATATCAAAAGATTCTGCGGTTGTTCTCGGCAGTTGGAATTTGGACAGAGAAGTTAATGGCGTAAAAGACAATCCGCACGGAAAATTCACTTTGATTTTCCGCAAGTTCAAAGACGGCTGGAAAATCGTCCACGATCATACAAGTTGATCTTTGTTTTACTGATCTAATCTTTTTCAAATGGAATTGAATCGCTTTTACCGGCAATACCGAATTCTTTTCTATCGGTTATTTTTTAGATCGAACTATTTTTAGAATAAAAAAAATAGTAATCTTTAAGTGAAGAATTAAAAATTTGGCAAAAGTATTTTCAAGATTCAAAATCGAATCATCAAGGGCAAACAGAACAAGGGAAAGAAGTATTTATGAACAAACCAGAAACATTGGGCGAATTAAAAAACAGCGGTTATGAAACGCGTTCCGTCAAGGACGAAATGCGGACAAATTTGATTAAAAAATTGCGAATGGGCGAAAAATTATTTTCGGGAATTTTGGGTTACGAAGAAACAGTTATCCCGCAGATCATTAACGCAATTTTGGCGAAACACAATCTCATTTTACTCGGACTTCGCGGACAGGCGAAAAGCCGTATTATCAGGCAACTAACCGAATTTCTTGATGAAGAAATGCCGATCATCGCGGGTTCGGAAATTAACGATAATCCGTTTGAACCGCTTTCGGCTTACGGAAAATTACAGCTCAAAGAACACGGCGATAAAACTCCGATTTCATGGATTTCGCGGGATAATCGCTTTGTCGAAAAACTCGCCACGCCCGATGTGACGATTGCCGACATTATCGGCGACGTTGATCCGATTAAAGCGGCAAAAAGCGGAAATCTTCTGTCGGATGAATTGACGATGCACTTCGGTTTATTGCCGCGTGCGAATCGCGGGATTTTTGCGATGAATGAATTGCCCGATCTTTCGGGAAAAATTCAGGTCGGACTTTTCAACATAATGCAGGAAGGCGACGTGCAGATCAAAGGTTATCCCGTTCGGCTTCCATTAGATTTGTTGCTCGTTTTCTCCGCAAATCCCGAAGATTATACGGCTCGCGGAAAAATCATCACGCCGCTCAAAGACAGAATCGGCGCGGAAATTATGACGCATTATCCGAAAGACATCGGTTTGAGTGCGGAAATTACAAAACAGGAAGCGTGGACAAAACGCGGCGATCTGGAAGATTTCAACGTAGAAATTCCTGATTTTATCGCGGAAACAATCGAGCAAATCGCTTTTGAAGCCCGCGACGATCAGCGAATTGATAAGCGTTCGGGCGTTTCGCAGAGATTTTCGATCAGCGTTACCGAAAGCGCGGTTTCAAACGCCGAAAGACGCGCAATTTTAACGGACGAAAAAGAAATCGTGCCGCGAATTTCCGACATCTACGCCGCGCTTCCGGCGATGACCGGAAAAATGGAACTCGAATACGAAGGCGAACAGCTCGGCGCAAATCGTCTGGCAAAAGAACTTATCAAACGCGCCGCCGGAATTATTTTTGAGGGATTTTTTCTCGGAATTGATTTTCAGCCGACGGTTGAGTGGTTCGATAACGGCAACAAATTATTGTTGTCCGAAACTGCTTCGGCGGAAGAATGCGTGATGCTGCTCGAAAGCGTTCCCGAATTGATCGAATCAACTTTAACGCCGCTCGCATTTCAGAAAAGCGACAAAGCAAAACTCGTCGCGGCGTGCGAATTCGTCCTCGAAGGACTCTACGCGCAAAACAAAATCTCGCGCAACGAAGAAGGCGGTTTTGAAGCGACAACCAAAGCCAAAAGAGATCGTCGCGGTTTGATTTATGAAGATTTAACCGATTTGGATAGTTTTAATTAAATTTATGGGAAAGAAGAAGAAAGGTGTTCCGAGTTTAGAAGAAATTATCAAAAACAAGTGGGTTGTCAGATTTAATCGAAAACCTTTTGATACAGCGACACTTGCTTGTTTTATTTTGGACGCAAATGATGAGTTTACGCTGACAAATGAAATTGACGATGATGCCGGAAGCATCGGTTTTCAAGTCTTTTGTAATAAAACGATTAAAACATTTGAACTTTATGATGATCCCGACTGGCACGAATCATTAGTTGTAAAGTTGAAAAATATTGAGCCGAAAGAAAAACCTGAGGTTTCAATCGAATCAATGCCTGAACTGCTGAAAAGCGCGAGTGATAATTTTCCTTTAATAATGATTTATCGTGAGAAAATAACAGTAGATGCTTGTTGGGTAGGAAAAGTTTTAGAGTTAAAGAAAAAATCTTTTTTGATGAAAGAAATTTCGCCAAATGCCGAATGGCACGAAAAACCGACGAAATTTAAGTATAAAGATATAACCAGAGTTTCGTTCGGTAATGGTTATGAAAATAATCTGGCTTTGGTTGCAGAATATAGAGATAAAAAAAGCCGTGAGAATTAATTCTCACGACTTTTTTGCTTTTTGCTTTGATTTACCAATTACGGACGGCGATAGTATCTGCGTGTTTTTTTCTTCGGATTAATTCCGTAAGTGTAAGCCGCGCCTGAACCTGCACCGACTCCGGCACCGATTAATGCACCTTTTTTACCGCCGATTATTCCGCCGAGAATTGCTCCAGCCGCGCCGCCGATTCCGATATTGATTAGATTACGGTGTTTTTGATAAACGTTTCTATTATCATTATACTGGCGCGAAACCTCGCTGCGTTTATACCGCTTGCCGCTTCTGGTTTGAGCATTTGCTGCGAGCGGAACCATAATTGCCATCATTGCTATCGTTAAAAATGTTGCTATAAGTTTTTTCATTGCTTTTTCTCCTTATAAAAAATCTAAAGGGGATTTTCCTTATCTGAAAGTTATATTTGCAATGAACGTGCCAAAACAGCAATATCTTTATTTTATTTGGTTTACAGGCGTAAATTACATATTTTTTGATACGTCTATACACTATATCGGTCAATCATAAACCGTATGGTGAACTAAATCGTTTTCTGCAAAAAAAATGTCGCAATGTTTTATTCATTGCGACATTTTTGATTGTTAAAACAAAAAAACCTAATTTCTAGCGGCTTTATTAATAGCGTCTTTTTTTCGGTCTGATTCCGTAAGTGTAAGCCGCGCCTGCGCCTGCACCGACACCTGCGCCGATCAATGCGCCGCGTTTGCCGCCGAGAATTCCGCCGACAATCGCACCTGCGCCCGAACCGATTCCGACATTAATCAAATTACGATGACGGCGATACACCGAGCCTTGATTGCGGCGTTCGTATCTGTAATTATTGTCGTTATAATTTCTGTTATAACGTCCGTTATTTGAATAATTGCTGCGGTTTGAGCGTTTTTGATAACGCTTATATTCTTTGCGATATTTTTTATTTTTATAACGCTTGTCTTTGTAAGATTTTCCGTATTTTTTGCTGCCTGCATACGCACTGACCGAAACCGGAACGATTGCGGCGAATACGAAGAACATTACTAAAATTGCCAAAAACTTTCTCATCTTTTGCTACCTTCCTTTAAATTTATTTCAAAACGAGGAGAGAAATATGCTAAGTTTTTGGGGAGAGTAAAAACTAAAAAACCGTTTTATGTATTAAACTATAAACAATCAAACATTGATTGGCAAATTTCGTATTTTCAGACAAGGAGTATTAAAGGGTTTTATGAAATTTATAAAGTATTCAAAGTTCAAGGGTTTCGATGTTTTCGGCGTTAATCTCGGCGATCTTATGCAGTCGCTTTCGGATATGATGCTCGATTCGGGTTTTAACGACGATTACTACTGGACGCGGGAACGAAACGAGATTGAAGATTCATTGGACGCACTTCGTCAGGCACTTCTCGACGCGCTGATGGAACAAGGCATTTTGGACGAAATGGACGTTCAAAAAATGCTCGACGACAATGACGGCAAATTCAAAGGTTCGCTTTTGGAAGAATTGATAAATCAACTAATTGAAAGATTGGTCGAAGAAGGTTATTTAGACTTAAAAGAAGTCGAACAGCAACAAAATCAACAGCAAAACGGACAAGGACAAGGTGAAATTGGAACGGCACAATCGCGCGATGTGCGGTTTCAATTGACCGAAAAAGGTTTGGATTTTCTCGGTTATAAAACTTTGCAAAAACTTCTCGGTTCGATGGGCAAATCTTCCATCGGCAGACACGAAACGCCGGAACTCGATACGGGCGTTGAAGCCGCGCTCAGTTCAAAACAATATGAATTCGGCGACACGATAAATCTTGATGTCAACGCAACTCTTTTGAGCGCGATCACACGCGAAGGTTTGGGCGTTCCGCTCAATTTGGAATATTCCGATCTTTACGTTCATCAGCAAGATTATACCTCTTCGTGCGCGACGGTCGTGATGCTCGATTGTTCGCATTCGATGATTCTTTACGGCGAAGATCGCTTTACGCCCGCGAAAAAAGTCGCGCTTGCGCTCGCTCATTTGATTCGCACACAATATCCCGGTGATTCATTAAAAATCGTTCTTTTCCACGACGACGCGGAAGAATTGCCGCTTGCCAAACTTGCCACAACGCAAGTCGGACCGTATCACACGAACACGGCGGAAGGTTTGAAACTCGCACGACGTTTGCTCGCTGCACAGCGCAAGGAAATGAAGCAGATCGTAATGGTCACGGACGGCAAACCGACCGCCGCGTTTATTGATACGGGAAATCCGGCGTATTTCAATCATCGTCGTTATTCCGAAACTACAACCGGCAACACGAAACGCGCACTTTACAAAAACTCGATGGGCAACGATCCGTTCGTGATGGCGGAAAC
>JBBSAX010000195.1:0-9717 GCA_038251885.1 Pyrinomonadales bacterium
GTGTAGGCAACGATCATCAAAACGCCTTGAAAAGCGAGAAAAATTCCGCCGCCGATGACGGCAAAAGGGAAAATTGTTTTTACAATTTCTTCCATAACGAATTAGTTATCTATACTCAAATTTTTTCTATCAAAAACACCGACCGCAACTGCTTCGGCAAACTCTTTTACCTTGATCGTTCCATCTAAATTTAATTGGGCAAGCGGCGAAACAAGCAAATTTTCCGGCTTCGGGTTGCCGTGTGCGAGCAGATGAAACTGCGGCGTTTTGCCGGTCAAAGTCGTTACGCGATGCAGTTTATGTCCGACACGCGGAACTTCCGAATTTTTCGTTGCATCGTCGGACAATTTTTCAGCATTTTGCTTCAAAACATCCAATTCTTTTGACAAATCGCGCTTTTCGCTGATCGCGTGTTTTACCTGAACCGGATTCGATTCGTCCTTCAAATGCGGATAACGAATGCCTTCATAAGCCGGAACGCCGTCTGCAATCGCTTTGAAAACTGCTGTTGTTGCCAGATTATAACCAAAATCCACGCCGAGCGCATCGGCAATCATCGAAGTTATCATCCAATCGGCTTTTGCCTGATGAATCGGCTCGATGGCACGGCGAACTCTTTGCACAAAGCCCGTATTATTCGTAAATGTTCCGTCAACTTCCGCAAAACTCGCGGCAGGCAAAACAACGTCAGCGTGTTCGGTCGTTGCCGTTTCAAAAAGTTCTTGAACAACTACAAAATCTTTATTTGCCAAAAGTGCGGCGTTTTCTTCCGAAAGACTACCACCGATAAGCAGAGATTTTGAATTTTTCAATACTTCCGCCAACGATTTTTTGCCCTGCATCATATCGTTTGCACCGACCGAATTATTATAAAGCGGTAGCGGATGAAGCAGAACACGGCACGAATCGGTTGCAAAATTCGCGGCAGAACTTGCCAAAATTACTTGAGCTTCAGCCGAAAGATCGCCACCGAACATTATGACAAAATCACCTTCGGTTTCGCCGATTGTTTTTGTTAATTTTTCAAAATCTTCTTTTTCAACGCCGAGTTTCTTCAATGAAGTTTTGTCCGCTGTGCTTGAAAACGCGAGTGCAAAAGCATCATAAGAATTCGGATTGACGTGAATAAACTGCGTCGCATTCTGCGTCAAACGAATCGGCGTATCATTGACGATTATCAAATTCGCTTTGCTGTTTCGGACAGCCTGACGCATTTGTTTCGCCGTAAAAGTCTGCTCTTCATCAGGTTCGCCGCCGATCAAAAGAATTGTTTTTGCATAACGAATTTCTTTGTGAGTTGCAAGCGGAACGCTTAAATTATCGAAAACCGATGAAAGATCGTAAGCGTCTGAAACTGCGTAATTATCCGATTCAACTGCTTCTTTCGCAAAACGCTTGAGCGTGAAAATCGCTTCGTTCGTCAAACGCGCAGAAGCAACAACGCCCGTATTACCAACTTCTTTCAATTTATTTGCAACAAAATTTATCGCGTCGTCCCAAGTCGAAGGAATTAATTTTCCGCCTTTTTTATAACGAATGAGCGGAGTTTTGATTCGATCTTTATGATTAATAAATTCGTGTGCGAACCGCGCTTTGACATCGAGAAATTCGCCGTTCAATCCATTGACATAACGATCACGCGCAACAATTCTGTGCACCAAACCACTTCGCGAACCGATACTTAATTGCATTCCGTCAGAACTGTAAACATCGGTCGTGATCGTTTGATCGAGTTCCCAAGGTCGCGTTTCGTGGCGATAAACGCCGTCAAGCAAAGTTCCGGTCGGACATACTTCGATACAATTTCCGCATTGCGTGCAATTAAGCCAACCGCCGTATGTTCCGATAACTGTGTTTGCGCCGCGATTTCCGGCTTCGATTGCGTCTTCGCCCATCCATTCATCGCAAACTCTCGTGCAGCGTTTGCACAAAATACAGCGTTGCGGATCGTTGGCGACAATTGGCGAAAGGAACTTTTCCGGCTGAACATTTTTCTTTTCGGTAAAACGCTCTTCGACATCGCCCCAATCGAAAATTACTTCCTGCAATTCACACTCACCGCCGCGATCACAAACCGGACAATCGAGTGGATGATTTGCCAGCAGAAATTCGCCCATCGCGCGCTGAGCCTTTTCGATTTCTTCGCTCTGCGTCGTGACAGTCATTCCGTCCGTGCAGGTGATCGAACACGAAGTCTGCAATTTCGGCATTTTTTCAATGCGAACCAGACACATCCGGCACGAAGCCTGCAAAGCAAGGTCTTTATAATAACAAAACGAAGGAACGCCGAAACCGTTTTCGTGGCAGACATCAATCAAAGGTTTGCCTTTTTCGGTTTCAAATTCTTGCCCGTTTATCGTAACTTTTATAAGTTCTGTTGACATTTAAATTTATCTTAAATTAAAACTTTTTATTCTTTATCTTTGTTTTCTTTGGTATCGTTTGATTTTTTGTTGTTCTTCTTTTTCGGACGAGTTTTGCCGTAACTTCCTGCAAAAATCTTTCCGCGTTTTGATTTTTTATCGCCTCTTCCCATAGTTTTTTAACCTCTTTATTTAATTATTTCCGTTGCCGTTATGCAAAAGATGTTTTTTGAAATCTTCGGGAAATCTTCGCACCGCGCTTTGAATAGGCCATGCAGCCGCATCTCCAAGCGGGCAAAAAGATTTTCCTTCGATGTTGTCGCAAATATCTAATAAAAGTTGCGCGTCTTCCGGTCTTCCGCCGCCGTCTGCGACGCGATTGAAGATTTTGACCAACCAATCCGTTCCTTCGCGGCACGGCGTACACCAACCGCAGGATTCGTGCCTGTAAAATTCGGTCAGATTCTTTGTCGAATCCATTACATCAACCGTTTCGTCCATCACGATAAAACCGCCCGAACCGACCATCGAACCGCCTTCGACCAAACCTTCGTAATCTAATTTTACATTTTTGCCGATGATTTGCTCGGCGTTCATAATGTAAACGCTCGAACCGCCCGGAATTACGGCTTTTAATTTTTTATCTGAACGAAGCATTCCGCCGCAATCTTCCATAATGAATTTTTCCATATCGGCGTAACCCATCGGAAGTTCATAAACGCCGGGTTTTTTGATGTGTCCTGAAACCGACCAAACCTTTGTTCCGCCGGATTTTTCTGTTCCCAAATCGCGCCAAGCAATTCCGCCCATTTCGATAATTTGTGGAATGGCGGTTAAAGTTTCGACGTTATTTACAACCGTCGGACAAGCGTAAACGCCTTCGATTGCCGGAAACGGCGGTTTCATTCTAGGATGTCCGCGATAACCTTCGAGCGATGACAAAAGCGCGGTTTCTTCGCCGCAAATATACGCGCCGGCTCCCGTGTGCGTGTAAAAATTACAGGTAAAATCGCTGCCCAAAATGTTTTCACCGACGAGATTTGCCGCTTTTGCTTCCTCGATGGCTTTGTCCATTGTGTCAATCAAATAATTATATTCGCCGCGATAATAGATGTAACAGGTTTCTACGCCGAGCGCGAATGCGCCGATCAGCATTCCTTCAATTAGCGCGTGCGGATCGCGTTCGAGCAAATATCGGTCTTTAAATGTTCCCGGTTCGCTTTCATCGGCGTTGCAGACAATGTATTTCGGCTTAGGCGAATCTCTCGGAACGAAACTCCATTTCATTCCGGTCGGAAACCCCGCGCCGCCGCGTCCGCGCAAAGCAGACGCTTTAACTTCATTAATAATATCGTCCGACGACATATCCATCGCCTTTTTCAACGATTTATATCCGCCGTGTTCCTGATAAACCTTCAATGTATGCCCGTCTTTAACGTGCATCATTTTTAATTGCAAAGGTTCACACCCGATTGCTTTAATTTCCATATTCTATTTTTCTTTAAGTTTTTCTATGCTGTAATCCATCCGTAAATAAACAGTAAATTGCACCAACGGCTCGATTCCAACCGAATTTATTACTCTGTCAAAACTTTTTTGCTCAATCGGTTCATAATAAAAAGATTTGACATATCCTTTGTATCTCTCGCTTGGATAGAACGCATCATATTTTTCAATTGCCAAGCCTCGCGGATTCAAAGTTATTCCGAATGTGTCCATATATTTTTTGTGTTTGGACTTCAAAATATCGCTTGCCTGTGCAAACAATTCGCCACGCACTTTTTCCAAGTCGCTGACGACATAATCAACTTTAACCAAGTCAAAAATATCTTTGCTTGCCGCCAATGTAACGATCTTTTCAAATAATTTCCGGTCTTTATATCGAACCGCCATCGTTTTGCGGGTTTGGAATGCTCGCGTAGTTTGGTCAACGATAGTCGTTGACTGCGTTATAAAATCAATAAATACATCGTCTTTTGAAATTCCCAAACTTTGCAAACTTTTGACAAAATCCTCAAACACTGCATTGACTTGAGAGTTGCTGTTGTCGGATGTCGAACCCAAGCGATCAAAACCGAAAACCGCAATATATGAATCGGGTTTGACGTTCAACAAAACGCTCGATTCAATCGAGTATGTCTGGTAATCAGGGCTTTCATTGGTTTTTAAATTACCGTTTCCCGTTTCCGTTTGCCGCAAATTCTTATCGTAATTTTGATTACTGTAAATCTGATTTCCTGCGACTTGTGCGAAACAAATTGAATTAACAAAGAACAATAAACAAAACATCAAAAACGCTTTTTTCATAATTTACCTCTTTTAGATTTGGATTTTTTTGCCGCAAGGAAGAGTTTTGCGGCAAGGAACACAAGAAAAATCAAATGTGTTTCCAAATCTGGTGCGCGATATTTTATAAAAGTTGCTTTTTCGCCCACATTTTTAGCATTTTTTCAAAACTATTTTAACGAATCCAACAATTTATCAACCTTTTCAATCGTCAAATCTTCGTGATAATCAAAACCGATTTGCATCATCGGCGCAGTTCCGCAACTTCCCAAACATTCGACTCGCGTAACAGTAAATTTTCCGTCTTCAGTAGTTTCGCCGGGTTTGATTCCTAATTTATCGCAAATATGTCCGGTAATTTCGGGTTCACCCATAATTCGGCAAGAAAGCGTTTTGCAAACTTGAATGTGATATTTGCCAACCGGATGTAAATTAAACATCGAATAGAACGTCGCCGTTTCCCAAACATCTGTAACTTCCAAGTCGAGAAATTTTGCCAGAAAATTAACGCCCGGATTATCGAGATAACCACGTTCGCGCTGAATTACGAACAACAAAGGGATCAACGCCGAACGCTTTCTGTCAGCCGGATATTTGACGAGATGCGATTTCATCTCCTCGACAACCTCGGTCGAAAATTCCGCAAGTTCGTCCGTTACAATTACTTTATTTGTATAATCTGTTGCAACTGATGCCATAATTTTTAGTGAATATTACTCTGTAATTCTTCAATATTCTTTTCCGTCTTTGTTAATCGGGTTTCGTGATTTATTACCTTGTCAGCGATGCTATCCGTTTTGGCATCTAGTCTATCCAGAATTTGAGAGTGTTTATCTAAAATTCTCGAATGTTCATTAAGAATCTGTGAATGTTCGCTAAGAATCTGTGAATGTTCGCTAAGAATCTGTGAATGTTCGTTAAGAATTTGTGAATGCTCATTAAGAATCTGTGAATGTTCACCAAGAATCTGTGAATGCTCGTTTAAAGTTCCTTTAATTTCAACAACATCGGATTGAATTGCTTGAACTCCGGTAACAAGAGTGGCAAGTGTTTTAAATAATTCTTTTTCTTGATTTTCAGTCATAAATTTCCCTAAAATTTACCTGTCAATTTCTCCCAGAACAATATCGAGTGAGCCAATAATTGCGACAACATCGGCGACCATTTCGCCTTCGCACATTAACGGAAGCGCAGAAAGATTGACGAAACTCGGACCTCGGAAATGAACTCTTTCAGGTTTTGGACCGCCGTTTGATTTCATATAAACGCCGAGTTCGCCTTTTGACGCTTCGATAGCGTGATAAACTTCGCCTTCGGGAACATTAAAACCTTCGGCAACGATCAGAAAATGGTGAATCAGCGAATCCATATGTTTTCGCATATCGTCGCGGTCGGGCAAAACGACTTTCGGCGCGTCGGCTTTGATCGGTCCCGGTTTTAATTTTTCGAGAGCCTGTCGGACAATTTTATGTGATTCGGTAAGTTCCTTCATTCGAACGAGAAAACGCGCCCAAACATCACCGTCTTTTTCGACTATGACGTTGAAATCATAATTTTCATAACCTGTATATGGTTCATCACGGCGCAAATCAAGGTCAACTCCGCTTCCGCGCAAACTCGGTCCGGTTAAACCCCAATCAATCGCTTCGTCCGCCGTGATAATTCCGATTCCTTTCGTGCGACTTTGCCAAATCGTATTTCCCGTAACAAGCGTGTTGAGCATTTCAAGAGCTTCAGGAAAATCATCAGTAAATTGCTTAACGCGGCGATCAAAACCGGCGGGCAAATCCATCATCAAACCGCCGATGCGGAAATAACTCGGTGTCATTCTGCCGCCCGAACACGCTTCGATTAAATTTAAAATCTTTTCACGTTGACGGAAACAATAGAAAAACGCGCTCATTGCGCCGAGGTCTAAACAGTGCGTTCCGAGCCAAACCATGTGGGACGCAATTCTTTGCAATTCGCACATCAAAACGCGGATTACTTGTGCGCGTTCCGGGATTTCCAGATCGAGAAGTTTTTCTGCCGCCATCACATAAGCCAGATTATTTCCGAGCGGATTAAGATAATCCATTCGGTCTGTAATGACGATGCCTTGCTGATATTTTTTATACTCAAACAATTTTTCCATTCCCGTATGCAAATAGCCGATGTCGGGAATCGTGCGAATGACGAGTTCGCCGTCAAGCTGCAATTCGAGCCGCAAAACGCCGTGCGTCGAAGGATGCTGCGGTCCCATCGAAAGCGTCATCTGCGAATCTAAAGACTGATCCAAAACTTCAAACTGGCTCGGTATGTTTTCTAAAACTGCGCTCATAATTAAAATTTAAAAATATCCGTTAATTTCAAGGAAAAGTCAGGTAAAATCGGTGTTTCAATTGTTTCGTATAATTCAAACCGCTTGATTCGGTCAAGTCCTTCATCCTTCAAACGATAAACTTCAATGGTGTTAAATAATCCGTCAACTATCCAATATTCTTTGACTCCGAATTTGCCGTAAAGTTCGCGTTTATGCACGCGGTCGCGGTCGATGTCTTTTTTTCCGTAAGACAAAATTTCGACTAACAATTCCGGCGCGGCGATAAATTTCCCTTCAAATTTTTCATCTGCTCCGGCGACACTTTTCTCAATAGTTTCGTGCGTGGCAAACACAACATCGGGAATTACCGCATCTTCTTTGCTAAAAATTACGCCCGGAGTTGTGAAAACTTCGCCAATCGGATTTTTTTGTAAATAAAGTCCAAATTGGAAAAGTAGATTAGTTATTGTTCGTTGATGGTCGAGATGTGGTGCGCGTGACACAATTAATTTTCCTCCAATCAGTTCGTATCTGTTGGTGTCTTCGGGCATAAAGTCGAGATCGTCCGCCGTGTATGTGATCGGCAGCGGGCGAACTTCGGTCAACGCTCTGTGGAGATTTTCGTTCATCAATTTTAACTTAAACTATACGGTTCGTATCCGCGCAACGGATAATCTTTTCTCAATGCGTGTCCGTCAAAATCTGACGGCAACAAAATTCTTCGCAAATCAGGATGATTTTCAAAAATAATTCCTAAAAGATCAAAAGTTTCCCGCTCGTGCCAATTTGCGGTTTTCCAAACTGAAACGACAGTTTGAACTTTCGGTTCGTCTTCGCTTAATAAAACTTTTAAGCGCAAGCGTTTGTGATGCGTCGTCGAAAATAAGTGATAATTTACTTCAAAACGCGGATCTTCTTCCGGTCCGCGATCTGCGCCGCACAGATCGGCAAGCATATTGAAACCGTATTTTGATTTCAAAACCCAGCAAACATCAACAATTGATTCGCGCGGAACGGTAATCGTAACTTCGCCGCGAGCATCTTTGAAATCTTCAACCCAAGCCGAATTTTCCGCTTTCAATTTCTCGACATATTCGAGCAAAACTTTTGTGTCAGCCATATATTTAAGAAAAAAGCGGCGAATTTACCATTTTTTTCACCGCTTGCAAAATCTACGAAGAACGACGTTTCTCATGCCGCGAAGGAACTGTATAGGGACGCGAAACTTCGTTGCTTGCAACTTCGTTTTTTGTTTCAAATTCCAAGGCAGTGCCTTCCGTTACAGGCAAAGTTCCGGGAGAGATAGAAACGCGAGATTCACTTTCAATCGTATCGCGGCGGTCTTTGACCGATTCGTTCATAACCTTTTCCTGCAACATCATAATCGCGTGAATCAGCATTTCAGGTCGCGGCGGACATCCCGGAATGTAAATGTCAACCGGAACGATTTTGTCCACACCTTGTACAATCGCGTAATTATCAAAAACTCCGCCCGAAGTCGCACACGCACCCATCGAAATTACCCATTTCGGTTCGGGCATCTGATCGTAAATGCGCCGCAAAACCGGAGCCATCTTTCTCGAAACTCTTCCCGAAACGATCATCACATCCGCCTGACGCGGACTTGCGCGAAATGTTTCTGCGCCGAAACGCGATAAATCATTTCTCGCGCTAACCGAATTCATCATCTCGATAGCACAGCAAGCCAAACCGAATGTAGCCGGCCAAAGTGACGATTTTCTCGCCCAATTGATAACCGCGTCGAGTTTGACGGTTAAAACATCAGGTAATGAATCGAATAATGTATTTTCTAAACCCATATCTTTATTATTAATTATTTCAGACTAAAATCCAAAATTGCTATGCCGCACGTTTCAATTCTTGAATACGTTGTTTCTTTTTATTAAGCAATTCGTGTGATTCGGCGCGAGCTTCGGCGCGAGCCTCGATTCCCCAATCGAAGACTCCTTTTTTCCAAACGTAGATGTATCCGACAATGAAAGTTGAGATAAAGATTAAAATTTCGATCAAGGCAATCGTGCCGTAAGCAACGCCGCTTAATTTTTCTGCGCCGATTAAGGTTTTAAATGCAACGGCAAACGGAATCATAAATAAAACTTCAATATCGAACAGCAAAAAAATTACAGCGACCGTATAAAATTTGATTGAAAATCTGTCGCGTGCCGAGCCAACCGGGTCTTTTCCGCATTCATAGGGCATTAATTTTGTTGCAGTTCTTTTGCGCGGACCGATAAGTTGCGTAACAAGAATCTGACTTCCGGCAAATCCGATTGCAACTACAAACATCAGAATAATCGGCGCATAATCGAATAAATTAAATTGACTCATAAAAAGTTTTGAAAGTTCCGGCTAATTTAGTTTTAGACTAAACGATAATACCGAAAAAATGTAAATTAAAGTTTGAGAATTATTGCACATTTCAATCGTAAGTTAAGCCGTTTAGAGTGTCAAGGTAACAAATTTTACAATACTGAATCAAATTTGAAATTTATCTTTTTTTAGTATTTTCACGCAAAAAGTCGAGCATTACGGGTTTCGTGATTTGCGATCCCAAGCCGTAAAAATTGTAGTCAAATCCGTGTTGTGCATAAGGGATAAAAATAGTTTTGTGCGCGATATTATTTTCATTTAATTTTTCGCTCGCAAACTGCATATTTTCGCTTCGGACAAGTTGATCTTTTCCCCCGTGAATAAACAAAGTCGGCGGTGTGTTCGGCAAAATGTGAGTAGTCGGGGATGCAAGAA
>JBBSAX010000196.1:0-9667 GCA_038251885.1 Pyrinomonadales bacterium
GGGCGAGAAGCGGGATTGGAGTTAGTCTCCTTTACGCGGTCAATAAAGCCGCACGAAAAATTTCAGCTTCAAGCCTCTCTACTCCAACTTTCTTTCAAAATCAGAGTATCATCGCCACCGTCCAATTCATCATGCCATCTCTTTTCTATTGAAGAATCGGCAATTCTCTTTTAGATTCTTCTCCTAATTCGTATTTTACTTCCATAGTTGCGTCTATTTCGGCAATTTTCTTCAAAAATAATGTAACCGATTCGGGCAACGGAATATCGTTTTGCGATTGTCTTTGATTAGTTAAATGAATTGCCTTTTCAACGGATTTCCCGTAAAAGATTATCGAGAACGATTTGCCGTAATCCACGCCGCCGTTAAAGAATTTGTAACTGTTCTCCGCTTCGAGAAAATCGGTTTGTTCGGCGAGTTCGGTCAACTCGGTTATTTTCTCTTTATTTAATTGAAAACACTTATTTTTCACGGTTTCGATCTTTTTGCCGTGCGGATCATGCGACGTTGATTTACAGGCAACTCGTCCGCTTTGATAAATAAAAAGAATGTTTTTAGAATAACTAGGTCCCCGATAGCCGCCCGGATTTGTGTATTTGCTGATTTCAAACAGAAGCACGTCTTTGGCTTTCGGGGTTTTCTGTGCAAATGAGTTACTTGGCACAAAAATCACTAGCACCAAAACAAAGCAACAAATTGTCATAAAATGTTTCATTGGTAGCAAAAAACAAATTTCCGGTTGAAATGTTTCATTTTGCATCATTCGTTATTCCTCTCAATATCAAAAAAAATCGAACATCAACGAGCGACCTTTTTGTATCTTCTTCCTTCAAAATTATTACTAACCCAACCGTCTTGTTTTTCCCAAAAATATGACAGATGCGGGGTCGCATAATTTACGGTTGATATAAAATAATCGAAATTATCAAGAGAAGTATGGGAAGTTAAAAATTTTCTTTTCATCCCGTCAATTTCGATATAAAATTCTCTGCTGGATTCAGCATCGGCACTATATTCTGTTCCCGAAACTTCATTCCACTTAAAGTCATAAATTTTGCCTGAATTTTGCCAAAATCTTTTCTTTTTCATAGTGCATCCGACTTCATCACAGATAATCGTTGTGTCTTCTTCAAAAATTATGAGAAGAAGGCAGATAGCGAAAACAAAAATATTGATCACCCAATAATAAATTTCAAGGCTTTTATCCGCCATAAAGATCGTCGTGAAAACAAAAACTGGGATGAATCCAACCACATAAATCAAAATTCTCTTGATAGGATTTTCTTTAAATACTTGTTGTTCCATATTGACGACCGATTCTGTTCGAACTTGCGGAATTTGCATCCGCGAAAAAAACATTTCGTTTTCAACTTTTACGAAAGCAAATAATTTTTGTAGCGGCAGATTATCTGTATTGATAATCTGCCGTTTTATCTTGTTTCTTGTAATTACCAATTGGAAACTGGAATAATAAGAAACAAATTTTTCAACTTTATTTCAAATTTCGCCGAAACGCCGCAGTTTTATTTTAAGGTGATTCGCTAACGAAATCTATATTTGTTAAATCTTCAGCGATTGATAAAACTAGCGTCGAAGGTGTAAATGTGTAGCTTTTGGAAGAAATACTCAGAACATAGTTTTCGCCTGCATCTACTTGGTTGAAACGGTAATAACCGAATGGATTTGTTCGTGCAATTCGCGGCGAACCGTCGCTTCCGGTAAGCGTTAAAACTGTATTCGGAATGCCGCGACCGTTTGCTGTTTTTACGCGACCGCTGACCAAAACTTGGGCGGCAGTCGGAGCAAGTTGCTGTGCCAGAATAAACGGTGAAAGCGATGAAACTTCGCCGCAAACTAATCGCTGACCGCCCGGATTTGTCGTGTGTTCGGTCGTTCGATTTACAAAAACACCGTTTTCGCCGTGTAATAATTGCAAATTGAGATAATCCGTTTGAGAAATCGCGGCGGGAACGGCGAGGCAGACTTTGATCGGCGGCGTGTAATTGGCGGTCGTCGTAATGTTATATGCCGGACAAGTCGGGCAGAGCGCGTAACCTGTCGGAATACTCGCCGGATCGGGCGTGATCGGTGCAAACGATGTTGTGCCTTGTCCTGAAACATTGGAAAAACTAATCGTCGCGTCGGTAGTTTGCACACCGACATTTGCACCTGTCGGCGTATTGACATCGAATGAACCGTCGCAAGCATCACCGATGCCGTCGCCGTCCGCGTCCGGTTGCGGGGCGAATGTCGGTTGTATCTCGTTAAAATTCATCGCGGCAGTTGAAATTCGCCTGACATCCGTGCCGTCGGCATTCATTAAATAAAGTTTTTGATCCGAGAATCGGCGAAAAGCTATTTTTGCTCCGTCCGGTGTGAAAGTCGGATCGAGTTCCTGATCGGTCGTGTTGGTCAGCCGCGTCTGATTCGTGCCGTCGGCGTTCATCGTATAAACTTCGGAATTACCATCACGCCGCGAAAGGAAAACGATTTTGCTTCCGTCGCGGTTGTATGACGGATCGGTATCTTGCGCGGTAGCGGTCGTCAGTCGCGTTTCGTTCGTGCTGTCGGGGTTGATGGTGTAAATGTCCTGATTTGAAATCGAGATATTTCCGCGCTGGCTGTCAAAGACGATGCGCGTTCCGTCTTGATTGAAGTTCGGATTGGCGGCAAAATTAAAGTCTGTCGTAAAAAAAGTGAGCTGTGTCTGATTTGTTCCGTCGGGATTCATCAAAAATAGATTTCGGTGAGTATTCCCGCTTATGCGCCGTGTCCCGATGAAAGCAATCTTTGTCCCAGAAGGATTAAACACTGCGTTATTATTGCCGTCCGAAGTAGTGCCGCCAGCGACGTTTGTGATTTGCGTCTGATTGCTGCCATCGGCATTCATAACAAAAATATTATCGCGGCTGTTGCTGCGATTCGACGTAAACAGGATTTTCTTTCCGTCCGCACTGAAACTCGGTTCGTCGTCGGTCGCCGGGTTCGTCGTCAGCCGCGTCAGATTTGTTCCGTCCGCGTTCATCGCCCATATATCAACTATACTGCTGAAAGCGACGCGAAAAGAATTAGCCGTAAACGGGCAGTTGTCGGCTCCATCAATAATCCCGTCATTATCCGTGTCAGGCTTGCCAAATGAACCAAAGCGTCTGGACTCCACCGGATCGCTGATAGTAACCCTATTTGAGCCGTCAATGTTCACGATGTCGGCTGTGCTTAGACTGTTATAGGTCGTGAAGCCGACCTTACTTCCATCGGGACTAAACTGAACTGCGAAATTATCTTTGTCCGGTTCGTTGCTCAGGTTGGTCAAACCGCTGCCGTCTGTTCCGACCAAATAGACATCTTTGTCGCTCTGTATGCTGTCCGAATTATCGAAAAGAACCCGGTTGCCGTCGGGACTGACTATTAGACTTTCGTCTTCATCTCCCTTACGACTAAACAGATTAGTAAGCCGAATCTGACCGGATCCGTCTGCATTCATTCGATAAATCTCATTCCTTCCTCCGGTGCCGACACCATAATCCCGACCTGACACGAAAATTATGCTGTTACCGTCCGGTGTATAAGCCGGAGATACATTACTATATAGAGTCGCTTCCGTGTTCGTAAGATTTGTCAGTCCGGCACCATCCGTTCCGATTGTGTAAATATCTCTAAAGGCATTCGAGAGTTGATACAGCATAAACACAATTTTGCTCCCGTCAGGACTGAAAGAAGGCGAGAATTCATCATACGCCAAAGAAACGTCGGTAAGCCGACGGACATCGCTACCATCGGAATTCATAATATAAATTTTATTGAACTGATTGCCCGTGTCACGAGATGAAAGAAATGCGATTTTCGTGCCGTCGGGACTGAACACAGGTAATTTGTTATACGAAAAACTTTGTGTTAGATCGGTCAGCCCTGTGCCATCTACATTCACAGTCCAAATATTTTGATCGAAACTTGAATAGCTGTTGGATGTGAATAGCAACTTCCGGTTATCGGGGCTAAATTCAATCGTTCTCCCGAAGGAATTGTTTCCCGGAGGATCAAAACTTATGACAAGTCTCCGCTCGCTGCCGTCACGGTTCATCGTATATATATTCACAATGTCCGTTTCGCCGACAAAATCAATATCGGCAATCCTGCCGCAATTGAAGCCTTGACTACAATTCTCTCCCGGAATAATCGCCGAAGGCACAAAATCCGTCAGCGCAGAATCGGACTGGGCAATCGAAACGTGCGAACTAGACACAACCGCAAAAGTTAGAGCGGCAAACATTAAAATAATTGTAAATATCCTTTTCATAATTTTTCTCCTGTTATATTTTTTGTCCGCAAACCGATTACGGAATTGGTAAATAATTTCTTAAATCTCCGGTTCTGAGTTTCCGGTTTTGAGTTCCAACTTCAGTTGGCTTTTCTGCTGGCGATTGCCAACTAAAGTTGGAACTCAAAACGATTCTTAAATTCGCCGTCCGTTAAAATTAATTGAAATTAAATTGACTGCTTCCGAGCAGTTCACGCGGCGGATCGGGTTGCGGATTAAACCCGCGAATCGTTCCGGGAAAAAGAAAAAGCGTGCCTTCGCGGGTGCGGACTTCGAGCGATGCGTTGATTGCCGCCGCCGTATCGAGTCTTTCGGTTTCGCCGATGCGTTGCAGATAAACAGTCGAAGCGACTCTGACACTGCCGTCGCCCGCCGTCGGCGTGTAATCGAACGTCAATCCTTCACCGGCAAGAAGAGTTGCTTCACGCGAAATGCGACGCAGAAAACGAACGCTGCCGTCTGCCCGAACGCTGTAAATGTCAAAATCGCCTCTGACCGCATATCTGGCTGGCGCGGCGGGAGTCGGCAGATTATTAGTCAAAGGCATAGCGTGAATCACGCTCAAACGCGCCGTGCGCCCCGCTTCCAAAGTCTGCAACCCGAACGAAGCTGCCCGAATCGGCTGCGGTGTCGGAGTCGGCGCGGGTTGTCCGAATGCAAATGTAAAACCGAGAAGAACTAAGCTAAGTGCGAAAAGTGATTTGATTGCTTGTTGAATTTTCATAATTTTTTACCTCTTTTATTTAGTTGATTTTTTATTTTCCTGATGTTGAAAATTTTGGATTATTTCAAATCCGCCGATTGTTAAATTCCTCCCGTCGCTGGAACAGGCTCGGAATAACCCCATGGATTAACCACATCGTTTGAAGGCGGCGGAACATTTGCCGGATTTGATAACGGAACGTGCATCGGCAACTCCATATATGCTTTGTTATTTGTTTCCCAGAGAGTGTAATTCAGGCTGTAAAGCGTATATCTGGTTTTTGAAATACTTCCCATAAAAGTTGATGTATTGCGAATACGGTCAACTCTTCCGTCAATCAAAACCGAATTTCCGCCCATCCTAAGTTGTTTTTGATAAGTCAAAATCCAGTTGATGGTAATCGGACCGCAGATGCCGTCAACTTTCATTTCTCCCGACGGTTTCAAAACCGCCTTTTCTCCGACGTATTGATTACGAAGCATATATTGAACCATCATCACGTCATCTCTCTGATTCGGGCAGTTTGCCCCGACTGCGTGAACAACATTGTAAAAATACGGTTGCTCCGGTGCTGAATCTATAAATCCCATTTTATTTTTCTCCTTAAATTTTTTGGTTTGTGCCGTCGGCAAATAAACTTTCGATAATCTATTTACCGACGGGATTGTTACTTTGCGAACCGATTTGGAAGGCTGGAATGCGAAAGAAACAAATTGTTGATTATTTTTTGATTATCGAAGTGTGATCGGCGATGATTTTCCATTGACCGTTGCGGGCGATCCAAGTCGTCGTATAGCGTCCGGTTTCTTCAAACGGTTTGCCTTTTGAAGTTCCTTTTACTTTATAAATGCCGGTTTCAACCGCGCCGTTATTGCCGACAAGACGCACTTTTTGGTCAATCAGTTCTTCGGATTCGATTGTCAAATCCGGGCGCGTCATCATCTTTATATCCTCAGCTTTATTGCGCGTCGTGCCGTCGTCGTCGGTGAACATATAGTCATCGTGAAACAGTCGTTCCAATCCGGCGCGGTCTTTGCGTTGCAGCAATTCGCCGTAATTCTGTCCGGCTTTCATCACCTGCGCTTCCATCGCTTTTTTGTCGTGCGGTGCTTCGGAAAAATGCTCGGCGATGACCATCCAGTTGCCCTTGCGTTTTTCCAAAACCAACGTGTAACGTCCGGTGTCAATATGCGGTTCGCCTTTCAAATCGTCGGTCGGAAGAACGCTCGAAGTCCAAGTTCCCGAAACCATTGCCGAATTGCCGGAAATGTGGATTGTGTCATTGACGCTTTTGAATGACAGCAACTTAAATCTCGGATTTTGGTCGGCTTTGTCCTTTCGGAAAAATTCCAAAGATTCCGCCCGATTTTCTCTTTCGCCCGTATCGGTTGAAATGACATAATCATCCGCCCAAATGCGCTCGACAAAAGAAATGTCTTTATTGATATACGCCTGATCGTAATCGGCGAGAAATTTCAAAATCTCCTTTTCGTCGCTCGTTTGCGCGAAAGCCGAAATTGCCAAAAGAAAAGTTATGGTTGTAATTGTAATTAGTTTTTTCATAGTTTTATTTGCTCCTTATTTGTATAGATTTCAATTGTTAAGCGAACCGCCGCAGATCAGCGCGACACTGCGTCCGGTTTCGGTTAAATGCAGTTCGCCTGTTTGGACGCGGCGGCAAACTTCCATCAGATCGAGCCGCAACAATTCCGTGAATTTTTCAATCGGAAGTGCCGCGACTGGTTTTTGACATCGTTCGCAATGGGCAATTGATGAATTACCTTTGAAACGAATGATCGTGACGCTGTGCGTTTCAATCGTGATTTCCGTTCGCCTGATTTTTCTTTCGTTCATTTTGAATCCTTTTAATTTTTATTGTTCGCGTCCGTTTTTGCTGTTATCATTGGTTTATTTTTTGCCGGATTGAAACGGATAATTTCTGCGTGAAAACAGTTTGGCGCGAATCAATGCTAAAAATCCTTAATTTCAAGGCTAAAAGTTCCTAAAGTTTCCTAAAATGTCAGAACCGTCTGCGGTAGCGGGCGGTTGAAGATAAGGATTTGAATTTATTTCGAGTTATAATTGGTTGGCATTAAACCATCTGCTACCGCAGACGGTTCTGACAAGAAGATGATAGAAACGATTTCGGAAAAAACATTTTCATTTGCAGAATTCGAGCTTGACACGGTAAAACGCTTGCTTTTGAAAGCAGGAAAATCGTGTGCGCTCAATCCGAAAGCGTTTGATTTGCTGACGGTCTTAGTCAATAAACACGGACAGATTTTGAGTAAAGATGAATTACTCGAAACGGTTTGGGAAGGTTCGTTTGTCGAAGAAAACAACTTAACGGTTCACATTTCCGCACTTCGTAAAATCTTTGGCGAAAGAAAAGGCGAGCATCAATTTATCGTTACAATTCCCGGAAAAGGTTATAAATTCATCGCTGAACTTCGGCAGAAAGTGAATGATTCGCTTGTCAAAAGTAATGGCTTGGCGGATAAAAAGCGAAGTTCAAACGCCTTTGACGAGTCTGAAAAAATCATCGGACGCGAAACGGAAATTACCGAAATAAAAGACCTTTTGCGGCGACAGAATAAATGTTTAATCACGCTGACCGGCGCGGGCGGAAGCGGCAAAACAAAACTTGCCCGGACGATTGCCGACGAATGCCGCACGGAATTTGCCGATGGTGTTTTTTTTATCGAACTTGCCGCGATCAATCAAATCGAACTCGTCGTCGGTGCCATCGCGCAAATTCTCGATGTCAAAGAATCTTCCGCTAAAACATTGCTTGACGCGCTCAAAGATTTTTTGCGCGAACGCTCTGTTCTGCTGGTTTTGGACAATTTCGAGCAGATTCTTTCCGCCGCGCCCGTTTTGAAAGAACTTTCTGATTCGGCGTTGAATTTGAAGATTTTAATTACCAGCCGCACGTCTTTGCCTTTGAAATTCGGGCAGGAAAAATTGATTGCGCCGCTTGCCGTTCCGCCACCGAATTTAAATTTATCGGCGGTAGAATTAACGGCTTTCCCGGCAGTCGAACTTTTTGCTTTGAGAGCGCAATCTGCTCGCACAAATTTTGTTCTGAGTCAGGAAAATGCGGCGGTTGTTGCCGAAATTTGTCAAAAACTCGACGGTTTGCCGCTCGCCATCGAACTAGCGGCGGTGCGCGTTAAATTATTGTCGCCAAACGCGATTTTGGCGCGGCTGGAAAACTCCCTGAATTTGCTCACGGGCGGCGCGAAAGATTTGCCGTCGCGTCAGCGGACAATGCGTGGGGCGGTCGAATGGAGCTATGAATTGCTTGAACCGGCGGAACAAAAATTATTCCGTCGTTTAGCTGTGTTTGCCGATGGATTTGCCGTCGAAGCGGCAGAAGCGATTGGAGAAGAAGAGAATATTCATTCATCTCAAAATACTGTTCTCGATCTGCTGGATTCATTGGTTGAAAATAATCTTTTGGTAGTAAAAGAACAGGCGGATGGCAATGTGCGTCTGCGAATGCTCGAAGTCGTCCGCGAATTCGCGTTTGAATGTTTAGAGTCGAAAGGCGAATACGAATTGTTGAGGAAATGCCACGCGGAATATTTTTTGAACTTTGCCGAAGAAATGAACCCGTATTTGAATCTGACGGAGTCCGCCGTCCGCTGCAACCGTTTGGAAGATGACCACGGTAATCTTCGCATCGCGCTCGACTTTTTGACGGAAACTGCGGTTGGCAAAGCGGCGCGAATGGCGGCGGCAATGTGGCTTTTCTGGTATTATCACAATCATTTTACCGAAGGACGACGCTTAATTACATTCATCTTGAAGCAAATTGACACCGACATGGACATTTCGGCAGTCGTACGTTTCAGATTGTTCAGGGCGGTTGCCGGATTTGCACAAATTCAGGGCGATTACGAGGCATCGCAGACAATGTATGAAGAATGTATTGCAATCGCCCGCGCCGATCATCATTTACCGCATCTCGCGTTGGCACTTGGCGGTTTGGGAATGACTCTCTATTCAAAAGGCGATTTTAATGCCGCCCAAAGCCTGATTGAAGAAGGTTTGACGATTCATCGTGAATTGGAAAATAAAGATGGAATCGCCGCCGGACTTAATTTTTTGGGCAATCTGTTTCTTGCCAAAGACGAAACGACGGCGGCGCGTCCGTTTTTTGAGGAAGCCCTGCAATTATCGAGAGAAAACGGTAATAAGGACGCAATCAGCAGCGACCTCAGTTGTCTGGGAGTGATTGCCGTCGAAAACGAGGATTTTGAAGCGGCGCGGGAATATCTGGCGGAGTCATTGTTAATGGCTGAAGAGTTAGGCAACAAAATTATGACCGCTCATTGTTTGGACGGCTTTGCCGCGCTTGCCTCTGTTACCGGAAAATATGAACAATCCGCCAAAATTGCGGGCGCGGTGGACAGTCTGCGCGAAAAGTTGGGTTACGCAAATGAACCTGCGGAGGAAATATTCCGCGAAAAGCATCTGAAAACGACTCGCGCCGCGCTCAATCCGCAAGATTTTACCAACGCTTACAATCAAGGACGCGGTTTGAATTTCAACGAATCAATTGCCTTGACCAAAATTGCAGCTTTCGATTTTTCCGATGTTTCCGACGAAATTATTTCGGAAATCATCGTCGAAACTCATCA
>JBBSAX010000197.1:0-9630 GCA_038251885.1 Pyrinomonadales bacterium
AAAAATGAAAAGCCGACATATCCGAGCGAACCGAAGAAAAATATCGCAAATACGGATAAAATGCTCGCGCCGACTAGATAGCTTCCGTTTGTTTTACGTTCTTCGAGATGTTTGTAACAAAGCGGAATATCAACCGTCATTTTCTGGCTCAAAACCAAAGACAAAATCGCGTAAATTAACGGGCTAATCAGTGCGATATAAACAAGCGGATTGTGCCAGCGATATTTTTGACGGGCAAAACCGCCGACTCCGTTATAACCTTGAAGATGTTCGCCGCATTTTACGCAATTATCAGGCATTGAAGCATTTCGATGGACGACAACTTCTTTGCCGTTGCGAAAAATTCCGTTCGTCGGCATCTGTCGCGGATGTGGAAACATCGGCGCGTGCATCGGAACATTCGTCGGTGGGTTCATTTGCTGCCATTGTTCAAAACCTTGCTGATTCTGCGGTTGATATGAATCGGTGTCTTGAAAATAGTTGGTTTGAGGATTGCCGAATTGTTGCTGATTCGGTTGAAATTGCGGCATTTCGTTGAAATTTTGCCGAAATTTCTGCGGTTCATTAAACGGCGTATTCAAATTTATATTTTCAACCGGAACGGGAATATTGATGTTGATATTAACGGTGTTTGGTTGAGGCGGGTTGGCGGGATTTTCAAAAGACATTTTGCATCTTTTACAAAACGGAGCGGTGGCGAAATTAACTAAATTACAGTTAGAGCAGCGAATCGCGTTGGATTTATTCATAAATTTGATGGAAGTTCCGGTAATTATATAATGAAATTTTAGAGATTTGTGAAGACAAGAAATCTTGACTAAACTGTATTTAAGTATAATGATTTGAAAAGTTTGATGTCAACAACTTTTTTGCTCGAAAATATTTGATAAAACGCGGAAAAAGGATCAAATGAAATTTCACTTAATCCTTTTTCTATGTTGATTTTAATTTATCGAAACTATCAGGAACGAATCATTGACATATCAATCGGGATGTAATTGTTGTCAACTTTTCTTCCCGCCCGGTCAATAAAATACTGACTGCTTTGCAGATAAACGGCATCCATCGAATGATCGTCGAAGTCCCGACCTCGTAAGCCGATATTTCGGTCAATTTGTTCGACGCTTGCGCCGCGTCCCGGTCCTGTGAAAATGTCGCCTTGACCGAAAAGATTCGGAACGGGATCCCAGAAATTATAAACGTGGCGATAAAGCGGTCCGTCAGGGAAAAATCTTCCTGCGCCGCCGAAAGTTTGAGCCGAAACAAAATTGTGCAAACGCTGTTCGACGGTCGGCAAAATATGTTGGCGAAGTCCTTGTTCGAGTCTGATTCGATCCATATCGTCCGCGCCGATTATTCCTCTGCCGACGCTTTCAAAAAATCCGCGCCTTCTTTCCACCGCATCAATCAACGGACGAACCTGACTGCTCATTCGTCCGTAACGGTCGAGCAATTTGCCGATTCCTTGCCTAATTCCGCGACTTGTAATGATCGCGCCCTGACTATGCGCGACGATATTTAAATAAACTCCGCTGACACACGAATCATAAACCGCTTTGGCAAGTGTGTGAGTTGCCGGATTGTTGCTTAATCCGGTTTTATCACCCAAACATTGAACAAGATCGAAAAAAATATTTCCTTCTACGCCGTCGCCGCTTTGATTGTAAATTCCGATGACCGCCGCACCTGAAACGACGCTCAAAAGTTTTACAGTGTAAGCGTGTGATGTCATCGGAGTATTAATTCCGTTGATATAGACGATGCGTTTGCCCGATGCCGTGGTTGCCGGATGACGTTCTCCAACGGAAGGTGTAATCGCGGGAACTTCCCAAAAAAAGTTGCTGTTCGGTTCAAAACCCATTACCGATCCGGGCGGTGTCGTTCCACCCTGAACCCCGTTTGCTCCAGTGAAACTTCCATCGCCGAATGCTCTGATTGTTGGCGGATTTAGAACAATAGCTGGATTATCTGACATTTTTCTTCCCTCCTAGATGGTTCGTTCGTTCAATGTAAGTATGCTTTAAAGTTTGCGGAAAATAAAGTTATTCATTTTTATTTTGAAACAGTTCTGTAACGCATAACTATATAAAAAGGCATATTTAATTGTTAAATTCGTAATTTGTCGTTCACACGATTTAATTCAAACAAATGTTCAGGTAGAATTTACAAAATAGATTTAATAAAACATCAAGATTTAACGAACTTCGGGGAAAATATGAAAATTTTAATAACAGGTGCAAGCGGCTTAGTTGGCGGTAAATTGATTCCGGTATTGGAATCAAAAGGACACGATATTTATAAACTTTCGCGCTCAAAAGCAAAGAATGCGGACGAAATTCAATGGGACGCTTACGAAGGTTTTACCGACGAAGAATTTGCGAAACTCGAAAGTTTCGATGCAGTCGTGCATCTTGCCGGAGATAATGTTGCGGGCGGAAGTTGGACGGACGAAAAGAAACAAAGTATCAAAGACAGCCGCGTGAAGGGAACTCGAACGCTTGTTGATGCTTTGAAAAAAGTTGAAAATCCGCCAAAAATCTTTGTTTCGGCTTCGGCAATCGGTTTTTACGGAAACCGCGGCGACGAGATTTTAACCGAAGAAAGCCCGAAAGGTGAAGGTTTTTTCCCTGAAGTCTGTTCCGAATGGGAAGCTGAAGGCGATAGAGCGCAAGAATTCGGTGCGCGAGTCGTGCTTCCGCGAATCGGTGTTGTCTTATCGAAAGACGGCGGTGCACTTGAAAAAATGCTTACACCGTTTAAGTTTGGTGTCGGCGGAACAATCGGAAGCGGCGATCAATATATGAGTTGGATCGCGATTGACGATTTGATCGGAATCATTGTTTTTGCACTTGAAAATAAAAACTTAAACGGTGCAGTCAATGCAACTGCTCCAAATCCCGTTACAAACGAAAAATTTACGGACACTCTCGGAACTGTTTTGCATCGTCCGACAATTATTCCTGTTCCGTCATTCGGTATTAAACTTCTCTTCGGTGAAATGGGCGAAACTCTTCTTTTAGAAGGCTGCCGCGTAATTCCCGAAAAATTAAAAAATGCCGGATTTGAATTTGAATTCAGCGATCTGGAAAATGCTCTTAGACACGTTTTGAAATAGATGAAAATCTGGCTTTCAAAAAACTCTGAAATTCCGATTCGTGAACAAATTATCACGCAAATCACACTCGGAATTACCAGCGGAGATTTGCTCGTTGGCGAAAAATTACCAAGCACGCAGGAAATCGCCCGGAGGTTTCAGATACATTCAAACACAGTCTCAAACGCATATCAGAATCTTGCCGAAAACGGTTGGATCGAATTCAGAAAAGGAAGCGGCTTCTATGTTTGTGATGTTTCATGGAAAAATGCGGATAGTGAGGCTACCCTTGATTCACTTATTTCAAAATTTCTGAAAACCGCACAATTAGAAGGCTTTTCAAATAAAGAAATTGAAAAGCGGTTACAAAAATGGTTTTCAAATCAATCTTTGAAGGAACTTATCATTATTGAATCCGATGAAGATTTTCGGGAGATTTTAATTGATGAAATCCGGCAAGCGACTGGAATAAAAGTCAGCGGCATAAGTTTTGAAGATTTTCAGATTAAACACGAAAATTTGAATGCAAATTTTGCGGCGATGAGTGATAAAGAAACTAAAGTTCAAACCGTTTTGCCGGCAAATAAAACCTGCATTTTTCTTAAATCGCGTTCCGTACCGGCTTCAATGGATGGAGAAACTCGTCCTGAAAGCACAGATTTGATTGCAGTTGTTTCCGGTTGGGAAAAATTTCTGTTTTGGGCGAAAACTATCTTGATCGCGGCAAATATTGAGAGTGAATCCTTGGTTATTCGTTCTACAAAAGAAGAAAATTGGAAAAAAGGCTTGAAGAATACTGCAATGATAATTTGTGATTCTTTGACGGCTAAGAAAATCGCGCATAAAGAAAAACTTCGCCCGTTTTATCTGATTTCCGATGAATCATTGAAAGAATTAAAAAATCTTAAAATATTATGAAAATGTCTGTTTTTCACACGACGCGAATGTTTCAAAAGATTACATTTCTGCAAACTTTTTTAATTGAGCAATTATTTAGTTGATTTGTTTATAATCTCTATTCTCAAAATTAAAATACCTAATAACTGTATTAATTCAAGTGTTTACGTAACTTTACGCGGAAAATTAAGCAATCAATAATACCGTGATAAATTCATCCAAAGACAAAATTTAAAACTCGGCACACGATTTGCACCTGTATTTAAATAGAAATTAAAGTTAAAGCGAGAAATTTATGTATGTTTAAGACATTTAGTTTTAATATTTTTAGAAAAAACCTTCAGGATGTAGTTTATAAAAACTCGAAAAAGCAAAAAACTGAAAACAATGCTTTTCCGATTGTGCTTGATAAACCGATACCAAAACCCGCGCCTGATTTTTGGAGACCGGCATTTATTTCAAAATTTATAAATTATAAGCCGAAAGGAGCAAGATAAATCTTTCAATCTGATCAAAAGATAAAATAGGAGATAATTATGCAAGACGTTCAAAATATTCCAAATCCTGATACAAGTTCAACTAATCAAAATGACGAATTTGGTAGTCATTCGGATCTACATCCCGAAAATCAGCAAGGCGACATCGAAACACCCGGAACGGAAGGCGATGTCGGGGAAACAATTCCAAATCCGAAACAAGACGATTTTCCGTCGCAGGAAGATCCGACGGTCGGCGAAAGTGAATCTGATTTATTATAAAGAGTTTAATTTTTAACAAATAAAAATGGTCAAATCTTCTTAGCTAAAAAAATAAATAAGAAGATTTGACATTATTTTTATTTGTAACGATAATAGTTACAAATGGCATCAAGTACACAATTTGCAGTTGCGATTCATGTTTTGGCTATTCTTGCAAAATATAGTAGCGAGGAAATGATAAAATCCGAAGATATTGCTGAAAGTGTAAATACAAATGCAGTGGTTATTCGCCGTCTTTTGTGCAATTTACAACAGGCAAATCTGGTAGTTTCGCAAAAAGGTGCGACCGGCGGAACGCGATTAATGAAGGACGCAAAAGAAATAAATCTAAACGAGATTTATCGGGCAGTTTCGCCGGGCGACGTGTTTGCATTGCATCGGCAAAAACCCAGTCAAAATTGTCCGGTCGGCAAAAATATCGAATCAGTTTTGTGCCATTTGCAGAAAGACATTGATGCGGTAATTGAAGAAAAACTAATTCGATATTCATTAGCGGATGTTTTAACGGCAATTGAAACCGGAAAAACTATGTCGAATTAAAAACTCGTCTGAAAACTAAATTTTTAGCAAGAAGTATGTTTACATTTGTAGCAGTAACTGTTACAAAACTATTAAATAAAAAAGTATGAATGAAAAATTAAACGGAAATAATACGATCTTAAATCAATTAAATTGGCGTTATGCGGTGAAAACATTTGATCCGACCAAAAAGGTTTCCGATGAAGATTGGGAAACTCTCGAACAAGCATTATTGCTTGCGCCTTCGAGTTACGGTTTGCAGCCGTATAAATTTATCGTCATCACGGACGCGACGAAAAAAGAAGAACTTAAACCGGCGGCTTGGGGACAATCGCAAATTACGGACAGTTCGCATCTCGTCGTTGTCGCCTACAAAAAATCTTTGAGCGATAAAGACATTGAAGAATTTGTTGATTTGATTGTCGAAACACGCGGAACTCCGCGCGAAATGCTTGCCGAATATGAAGGCGCAATGAAAAATTCGGCAAAACAAGCGACGGAAGGCGGTTATATGGAAACTTGGAATTCCCGTCAGGCATATATTGCGCTCGGATTTTTATTGGAAACAGCGGCGATTTTGGGAATTGATGCGTGTCCGATGGAGGGTTTTCAGCCGGAAGAATTTAATAGAATACTCGGTTTAGAAGATTATTCGGCAGTTGCTTTATGCGCCGTCGGTTATCGTGATGCGGAAAAAGATTGGCTGGCGGCTTTGCCTAAAGTCAGATTTTCAAAAGAGAACTTAATTGAAAGAATTTGAAAGTAAAAAGAACGAGCAAGGGAATATTTTTATGAATTTACGTATTTTTACAACCGAATTTTGGCTGAAAGTAAACGCAAATCTGACAAATGTTTATTTATGGTTTATGAGTTTTAGCAATATTTTACTAAAATTAGTTCAATAAAAAAATGAGAGAATATATCGAAAAATCAATGGAGTATGCCGAATACATCAAGTTGATTGATGATTTACTTGGTGAAGGCAAAACGACGGGAACGAATCAATCGGAAGCGATGTTTAATTACGGCAAGATCAATCGTCAAAGAATGAAACGGCTTGGACTAACGATTGAATTAAATGAATCTTTGGAAGAAATTGCACGTAAAATTGAGAATAAATGGATTTGGCTGATTATTACGGAAGGTTGGTGCGGGGATGCGGCTCAGAATATTCCGATTATTGAAAAGATCGCGCATTTAAATTCCAATATCGAAACAGGCTATGTTTTGCGTGATGAAAATCTGGAATTGATGGATAAATATTTGACCAACAACGCGCGTTCGATTCCAAAATTGATTTGCTTCGATGCAGAAACATTTGAAGAAATCGGCACCTGGGGACCGCGCCCGAAAGTTGCGATGGATTATTTTGTCGAAATGCGCGAAACCGGAATGGAAAAACCGCAGATGATGGAAAATATGCAGCGTTGGTATATTAAGGACAAAGAGCAGTCAATTCAAAAAGAATTTGAAGAATTATTGAACAAATGGGGAAGTTATCAAAGTAGTAATGCGACAGCGATATAAAATATAAAAGGTTGAAAAAATATGAAAAAAATACTTTTCTTGGTTTTAAGTTTCAGTTTGTTTTTAGCGGCTTGCGAAGACCCGGCGGCGAATAAAACAAAGGCGACAACGACGAATTCGACGAGCAATTCGGCGGCAAACACATCAAACACGAATACAAGTTCGCCAACAACTTCGACGACTTCGGCAAACGGTTTACCGATTTCGCAGGAAAATTCAAAGATCGAATTTACGGGTTCAAAAGTTACGGGCAAACACGATGGCGGTTTTAAACAATTCACCGGAAATATTGATCTTGTAAATAACAAGCCGGAAGAAAGCAAAGTCTCGGTTGAAATTGATATGAATTCGATATTCTCCGACTCTGAAGATTTAACTGAGCATTTGAAAACTGCTGATTTCTTCGATGTCGGAAAATTCCCGAAAGCGTCATTTGCTTCGACGAAAATCGTTTCCGATGCGGCGAAAGGTGCTGACAGTTATACGGTTACGGGCGATTTCGATCTGCACGGACAGAAAAAATCAATTACATTCCCGGCGAAAATTACTATGAATGATTCGGAAGTTGCTGTAAATACAGAATTTGCGATCAATCGAAAAGATTTTGGAATCGTTTACGCGGGAAAAATAGACGATCTGATTCGCGATGACGTTGTGATTCGGCTTGATCTTAAATCTCCGCGCAAGAAATAAGAGATTTGCCCACGAAAAACACAAAAAATACGAAAAGTTTTTTCCTGTCTATATTTCGTTTATTTAGTATTTTTCGTGGGCGATGAAAAATAAATACTATGAAAACTTACGAAATTAACGAATTCGGTATTGAAAATTTGACTCTTACCGAACGCGATGAACCGAAACCTGCGGCGAATGAAGTTTTGGTGAAATTTCACGCTTTTTCGCTTAATTACCGCGATTTGATGATGGTCAAAGGTTTATATAATCCGAAACTCAAAACTCCGCTCGTGCCATTCTCGGACGGCGCGGGAGAAGTTGTGGAAATCGGCGAAAACGTCACGAAATTCAAAGTCGGCGACCGCGTAATGCCAATCTTTATGCAAGGTTGGATTGACGGCGGAGTTGATTCGGAAAAAAGAAAAACTGCACTCGGAGGCGATTTAGACGGAGTTTTAAGAGAATTCGGAACTTTTGACGAGAACGGTGTGGTCTGCATTCCAGAACATTTTTCGTATGACGAAGCGGCAACTTTGCCGTGCGCGGCGGTTACGGCTTACAATGCGCTTTTTGAATCCGGCAGAATGAAATCAAACGATTCGATTCTGTTGCAAGGAACAGGTGGTGTTTCAATTTTTGCTTTGCAAATGGCGAGCGTTTTAGGAACGAAAATAATTATCACGTCTTCGAGCGATGAAAAATTGGAAAAGGCGAAAGATTTAGGTGCGACCGATTTAATTAATTACAAAAATCGTGAAGATTGGGACAAAGCGGTTTTAGAATTGACCGAAAAACAGGGCGTAGATCACATAGTCGAAGTCGGCGGGGCGGGAACGATGGCGAAATCTCTGAACGCTGTAAAAGTCGGCGGAAACATCGCCGTCATCGGAATATTGTCCGGCAACGGTGAAATAAATCCCGTTCATATTTTGATGAAAGCCGTCAAACTTCAGGGAATTTTCGTCGGCTCGCGGCAGATGTTTGAAGCGATGAATCAGATGTTCACCCAGCATAAACATCTGAAACCGATAATTGATAAAACATTTGACTTGGGCGAAGTAAAAGAAGCTTTGAAATATATGGAAAGCGGCTCACACTTCGGGAAAATTGTTGTAAAAATTTGATTTAGGAGAAAATATATGGAACCGAAAGAACCGATTAAACAAATAGAGCCTTCAAATTGGGAAGAATTTTTAAGTGAATTTTCTACGAGAAATAATGATCGTCGTGCGAGGTTTGAAGTTTTTCGCGGCGGAAATGTCGAAGAAGAAAATCAGGAAGCACATCTCGAAGAAGTTTCCCTAAAACGCTACGGAAATAAAACGAATGTTGAGTTTATACGCATCAATCGCGCCGATAAAAATGCCGATAAAATCAGAAATGAAGTAACAAATGTGCGCGGAATTTCCGTTCAATATGATGTTGACGGCAGCGAAGACGTTTTGGAAATTACAGATGACCAAAATAGTTTGATAAGTTTGCGTCTGGAATCGAAAGTTGACGGAAATTCATAAAATTTATGGAATTTATATCAGAAAAAATTCAAAATTACGCGGAAAAATATACTTCCGATGAAAGCGAACTATTGCATAGTTTACGCGAAAAAACATTCGTGGAACGAAATGATAAATCTATGCTTTCGGGTTTTTATCAGGGACGTTTGCTTGCCATGTTCAGCAAAATGATTGCGCCGCGCCGGATTTTGGAAATTGGGACTTATATGGGATATTCCGCGCTCTGTCTGGCTGAAGGTTTGAGCTATGACGGCAAAATAATTACGCTCGATATGCAGCCGGAAACACACGAAATTGCCAAAACTTTTTGGGCGAAAAGCGATTTGAACGCCAAAATTGACGGACGTTTGGGCGATGCGGCACAAATTATTCCGACTTTGAACGAAACATTCGACCTCGTTTTTATTGATGCCGACAAACCGAATTATGCAAATTATTACGATCTGGTTTTCCCGAAAATGCGAATCGGCGGATTAATAATTGCCGATAATGTTTTGTGGAGCGGCGAAGTTTTGCAGGTTGAAAACAGCGCAACCGACGACGAAAGCACGATTGCTTTGCACCAATACAATCAAAAAATAAATGCGGACGAAAGAGTCAGTAATATTTTATTCGCCGTGCGCGACGGTTTGATGATCGCGCGAAA
>JBBSAX010000198.1:0-9630 GCA_038251885.1 Pyrinomonadales bacterium
AAAACGCGGATTGATTTTTATGCTGAACAGGTCGAAGAAGTCGCTTCAAAGATTCTCGAATATACGCGCATTGGCTTGTTTGATGGCTATTATGGCAAGTTCAAATTCGTCAATCGAATGACGACCGCAGGTTTTACGGTCATCTCGCGGTTACGTTCAGATGGCAATGTTCAATATCTCTCTGATGGCGCTCAAAAGAGGCGCGGACGACCTCGGAAATATGACGGAAAAGTTGACTTTAACGATGTCAGCCGATTTGAGGAAACAACGGTTAAAGCAGCCAACAAGGAAGTTAAAGTTTATGCTAAGGTCGTCTGGTCAGTTAGTTTGAAAAGGACAATCAAATTGGTCGTAGTCAAATATGAGAAGAAAACGGTCAATTTATTCTCGACTGATTTAGATATGGCGGGAGCGGAAATCTTTTGGTTGTATCGAAGTCGGTTCAGTATCGAGTTTCTGATTGGGGATGCCAAAGGGTCAGGCGGTTTGAGCGATTGCCAAGCCAGAGATAATGAAGACTTGGAATTTCATTGGAATGCGGCATTAACAAGCGTCAATTTTGCCAGCGGAATGGCACATCAAGCGGAATTAAAAGAAGGAGTCAAACAGGCGTTTTCAATGAAAACCACTAAACAACAGTTTTTTAATGAATATTTGCTCAATTTATTTATGACAAAGTTAGGTTTAGAGCAGAGTTTGATAAAATGCCGGGAAACTCTGACAGAGTTAAGAAATTATGCCACTATCCTCTCCTAATTCTGTCCGAAGTATTGGTAAGGAAACAATAAAAAAAATACTTGATCTTGAAAATGAAGTAGATATGGACTATGCCCGCAAACAATCTACTGATTTATTAACTGATTTCCTTGAAATTTTAGGAGAAAATGAAATTTCAGAGGCTTATAGAAAAGTTTCCTTTAACTTAAAAATAAAAAATTCAGACTATTAAGGAGCCTTTGATTACAACAAACTTGATTTGTAATCAAAGGCTTTTTTGCGTCAGCACGCTCATTGCAAGCGAGCCGCTTGCGCTCTAGTCAGTTACGGCTTTTGTTTTCTGATGAAAACTTTTTGACCGCTGAATTTATCCGCGATGTTTGCCGGATTTACTTCATAATTTGTGATGTCAACATTTTGTGTCTGTTTTCCACCGACGTTTTCGCTCCAACGATAAGGCAATAACAAACCGTTGACGCTTCGGTAATCGGAAAATTTTACTTGATGTTCGACCGTTGCGGAATCTTCCGAAGTTCTAACCATAACTCTGACTTCTTTTTGCGGCTCATTGCCGGCAGGTATTTCGAGTTTGGCGATATTCGGCATTTCCATTCCCATAAAACTTATCATACGCGGCAGAAATGTTGATTTATCAAGAAAAAGTTTGAACGAACTGCCGCCCGTCTGTGCCAAAACTATGTTGCAGGAATTTCCGTCAACATTTCCTTCGCCTGCAAATGTATAGCTGACATCCAAACCTTGCGGCGCGGTCAAAAGCAGAGAGAGTGTTGTGCGAAAAAGTTCATTGTGGCGATTGCCCGAAACATTTTCCATTTTGACATCTTTTTCAATAACGATCTTTTTGCCGCCCTCACTTGTCCAATTCACATCGCCGTCGCCTTTTTTGATGATAAACGTATTTTTATCGCCGGGTTTGATTTCCTGAATCGTGCCGTCATCTTTCTTAATGATAATTTTCTTGTCGCCGTCAACTTTAACATTATTACCTTTTTCGTCCGTCCAAGTTGGATCGTCACCGCCGCGCACATCTTCGGTTAAAACTTTTCCGTCTGCGCCTTTCGTGACTATCACTTCAATTCGTTTTTCTTGCACATCGCCGCCGGAATTTTCGGGATTTCCGATTCTGACTATTTTGCTGAATTGATTCGGCAATTGCATATTGATTTCCAAAGTGCCTTGCTCGGTTTGCTGAACTCCTTGTTTGTCAAAGAAATGCGTCGAATTTCCAACGATTGTCATACTGCGGACGTTGTTAATATTCACATCGCCGCCGATTGCGACTCGTGCGAGTCTGATCAATTCCAAAGCCTTCGCGTCGGATTTAAGTGTTGCTCCGGCGCGGTCAACGAGTGCGCTCAAGCCGATAAAAAATGTCGAAACCAAAAGTATCATTACAAAAAATCTTTTCATATTTGTCTCCTTAAAATTATTGAATTTTGTCATTATGACTGTAAGCAGTATCGCAGAAAAATTTGCCCAAGTGTTTAAGATGACGCAAAGAATTTGTAAAGAATGTAAAATGTTGTCCAAAAACGGAACGCGAACTTCAGTTCGCCGGTCAAAAACTTTAGTTTGCAGAATTTAGCCGATAGAGCGAAATTTTTCAATTTTCTCTGGCGAACTGAAGTTCGCGTTCCGACGTTTATTAAGACGACGCAAAATAATTGTTAAGAATGTAAAATCTGCCTGAATAAAGGTCAAAAGCGATAAAAAGCGTGATAAAATTTGTTCGATGAAGTTTTGGAAAGAAAAATCTTGGTTTCCTGTTCTATCGGTCGGTTTTCTGCTCGGACTGCTTGTTTTGCTTGCCGGTTTGCAATACAAATGGCTCGGACAAATTAGTGATGCCGAGCGTGTGCGTCTTGAAAGCCGCCTTAAAGATGACACAAAACGCTTTGCCGAAGATTTTAACCGCGAGATTCAAACGACTTATTTCAATTTCCAAATTGATGCCGAAGATTTCGCAAATCAGAATTGGAACGCATTTAATAAAAGATTAATTTATTGGAATTCACAAACCCAATTTCCCGAACTCGTCAAAGGATTTTATTTCGTAAAAAAAGATAATTCTCAGACACTTTTGAAATTTAATGCAGAAAACCGAACTTTTGAAAAAGCTGTATGGACGAATGATCTAACGAATATCAACCAAAAAATAAATGCCGAAAACGAATTAAATCCGATTTTGGAAGAACAGACGGCATTGGCAATTCCGGTTTTCAAAAAGGATGAAAATATCGAGCAAATAATTGTTCGATCTAAAGAAATTCATTCGGAAAAAATCAAAACCGAATCGGAAATCCAACTTCCTGAAAAATACGGTTTCTTGATTATTTTGCTTGACGAAAATGTGATAAAAGATCAGATTTTTCCAAGTCTTGTCAGCAAATATTTCTCGGACACGGATAATGCGAACTACAAAATTTCCATCAGCGATCAGAAAGATCAAAAAATTTTTCAAACAAGTGCTGAAAGTTTGGATTCACCGGATTCGACAGCGAAATTTTTTACCGTAAAACCGACCGGATTCACTTTTTTTCGTGAAACCGGCGGCGATGCCTTGGTTGATTCGCAGGTTAAAAATAAAGTCATTTACAGCGAAAAATTTTCCACAAAAGCTGTTACATCCGATAAAAACGAAATTCTGACGGTTAATATCAAAGGAGTTGACGAAGAAAAACCGCGAATCGCTGTTTTTGAATCAAAAGGTGGAAACAGTGATGGACTTTGGACTTTAAATGTTCAACATAATGACGGTTCGCTCGAACAATTTATCGCTAACACGCGCTATAAAAATCTAGCAATCAGTTTCGGGATTTTGTCGCTTCTGGCGGCAAGCGTCGTTTTAATTTTTGTATCGGCACAGCGTTCTAAAAAGTTGGCGCAAAGACAGCTTGATTTTGTTTCATCGGTTTCACACGAATTTCGCACACCGCTTGCCGTGATTTATTCGGCGGGAGAAAATTTGACTGACGGCGTTGTAAATTCACGAAATCAAGTTTCTAAATACGGCAATTTAATCAAAGGCGAAGGCAAGAAACTAACCGCGATGGTTGAGCAGATATTGCAATTTGCCGGAGCGCGTTCAGGAAAGCAAAAATACGATTTTCGCCAAGCAAATGTCGAAGAAATAATCGAAAACGCGCTCGCCGAATGTCAGCCTTTAATTGATGAAAAAGAATTTAAATTGGAAAAGGAAATTTCGGAAAAATTGCCTGCGATTTCGGCAGATTCAAACGCTTTAAGCCACGCGATTCAGAATTTGATAATTAATTCGATCAAATACAGCAACGGAAATCGGCAGTTGAAAATAACAGCGCGAAATGGCGGCGGGAATCTGAAAATTTCGGTTGAAGATAACGGAATCGGAATTTCCAAAAAAGATTTGCCGCATATTTTCGAGCCGTTTTACCGTTCAAAAATCGTGGTTGACGAGCAAATTCACGGTAACGGTTTGGGTTTGAGTCTGGTCAAACAAATCATTGAAGCGCACAAAGGAAAAATAAAAGTCGAAAGCGAAATCGGAAAGGGAAGTAAATTCATTGTTCATTTACCATTAAACATCTAGCATTTTATCAAAGCAGAAAAATTTAGATCTTTTTGGCAAATAGCAAATGTTTGGTGATAAACGAAAAATGAAAATTCTGTTGATTGAAGATGAACAAGGTTTGATTTTGACGCTGACCGACCGTTTGCAAAGCGAAGATTTTGAAGTTGAAACTGCGAGCGACGGTGAGGCGGGACTTGCACTTGCACTGAATGAAACTTTTGATTTGATTATTTTAGATGTAATGCTGCCAAAGAAAAACGGTTTTGACGTTTGCAGAGATTTACGTCAGAAAAATATTGAAACGCCGATTTTAATGTTGACGGCAAAAAGCGAAACGATTGATAAAGTTCTCGGATTAAAACTCGGCGCGGATGACTATCTGACGAAACCCTTTGAAGTTATGGAACTTCTCGCACGCATCGAAGCACTTCTCAGACGCTCGGTAAATACTCATCAAAACTTAAATGGCTCATTCAAGTTCGGCTCTGTCGCCATTGATTTTCGCCGTGCCGAAGTTTTGAAAGAAAACAAAACAGTCGAGCTTTCCGCGCTGGAATTTAAACTTCTCCAATACTTGATCGAACATCGTGGCGAAGTTATCAAGCGCGATGAATTATTGGATGAAGTTTGGGGCTACGATGCAATGCCTTCGACGCGAACGGTTGATGTTCACATCGCTTGGCTAAGGCAAAAATTGGAAGAAAATCCGAAATATCCGCAGTTTATTCAAACCGTTCATGGATTTGGCTACAAGTTTACAGTTTAAAATTTTTTAGACAAAAAGCAATGAAAGAAAAGGAACCGCAAATTTCTCCGCAGTTCCTTTTTTGTATTGTAAATTAATTTTAAGGCAAGGGATTGAAAATAAAATCGGTTATTGTTCCATTTACATTGATGCTTCTGGTTCCGAACTGAAAACCTTTAGCATGAGCCGTGATATAGTAAATTCCACTCGGAACATTATCAAAATGGAAGTTTCCAAACGGATTTGTTCTTGAAACAAGCACATTGCCGCTCTCATCGGTCAAAGTAACAATTGCCAGCCTGATGGTTTGTCCATCAGAAGAACTAACCCTTCCGCTAACTGAGAAAGTTGCACTTCCAAAAACATTGATCGAATAATTTACAGTTGTTGAATTAAGACCGTCGGTAATTTGAATAGTAGAGTTATCTAATCCGAGTCGGGTTGGAAAACCTGTCAATAATGTAGATTTTGCTCCGCTTATTAAATTAATTCCGCCGAAACCTCCATCCTCTAATAAATAAACAAAACCTGTACTGTCAGGTGCAATTGTCAAATTATAATTTTGACCATATACGGCATCAGGTAAAGTTGCAAAATACGAATCCGATGCTTCGACCGCTCCGATGTCAACCGTCGAATTGCTCGGACGCGATGCTCCCCGTTGATCGAAACTTGCGGAAATCGGTGCATTATTACCTTCGCAACTTTGATTGATTACGCAATTTTGTCCGCCATTTAACGCCGGTGAACCGGATAACGGAATATAGGTCAAACCTCTTCCGCCGTAAAACCCTAAAGGAGATAAGATCGCAGGTTGATTTGTTATATCCGAGGTAATCCAACCCGTGCTTATGCCGGCATTACCGATTAAGTTGTTTCCCTGGGAATTAATTGCGCCCGTAACGTCCGGCGAGTTTGCCGCACCTTCGTTAGCGGCAACAATTGTATTGCGCCAAAAAGCATTAGGATTTGAAGTAGATTTATGAACGCCGCCGCCGTTGTTGGTCGAAGTGTTTTTTACAATTGTCACGTTGGTTAAAGTCATTCCCGTGCCGTTGTAAGAAATACCGCCGCCGCTTCCGCCTGCGGCGTTGTTTAAAGTTATTGTCGAGTTTGTGATCCGAACCATTCCGTTAGCTTGCATCGCACCACCGCCGGTTGAGCCTCCGCTTGTATTTCCGTTAATTGTCGAATTATTGATAATTAATGTGCTTGACGAAAAATTCTGCATTCCGCCGCCTGACGAAGTTGAGGTATTATTGGAAATAACAGAATTATTGACGGTCATTACACTTCCCGACCCTGCATTATTCGTGCCGCCGCCGGTATTCGCTCTATTTCCCGTAATAACTAAATTGCTCAGCGTTAAAGCTCCGCCATTGTTATAAATCGCGCCGCCGCGTCCTGAACTTGCCGCGCCTACGCCGTTTCCGTTCGTAAAAGTAACATCGCTGATAAATGTAACTGCATTAGGACCGTTGGAAATGATTCGGCTTGAATTATTTCCGTCAATTGTTAATCTATCGGCAGTAAAACCGCTAATTCTTAAGGTTCCATTGTTTGCGATAACAAGTTCCGATCCTGATAATATAATTGTTTGCGGATTGACAAAAACATTGAAGTCAAAATCAATCACATCATCGCTTGGTGAAGCATTTGCCGCACTGATTGCTTCGCGTAATGAACAATCCGAATTACAAACCCCGTCATCGGTATCAGCCGTTTTTGTCACAGTATAAACTGCCGCAAAACTCATTTGCGCCATTACGAAAACAAATATAAATACGACAAAACTCTTTATAATTCTACTCATACAAAACTCCTCTTTATATCTGGTTAAATATGCGTTTAAAATGCGGATAAAATGTAATGTGGGAAAGCGGCGTTAAAAACGCATAAAGCTAAACTCTTTCAAATTCTATAAAAGACATATTAATCCCAAACTTTCATAATGGCAAGAAAATTAATTTTAAGTTAAAGCAATTTTGTAAGCCTTTTGTCTAATTGAACTCAAGACTGATGTTGATTGAAAATTCAAAAAACCCGACTCTTTATAAACTTAAAATTCTGAATCGGTTGTTGCTCTTTCGCGTCTGGCAACGCCCGATCTATATGCGGCTTCTTCGACTTCTGCGGCGACGGCTTCGCCGACTCTGCGGTCGAAAACCGACGGAATAATATAATCGGGATGAAGTTCGTCTTCGCTGATAATTCCGGCGATTGCGTTAGCGGCGGCGAGCTTCATTTCTTCGTTGATGCGTGAAGCACGGCAGTTTAACGCGCCGCGAAATATGCCGGGAAAGCACAGAACATTATTGATTTGATTCGGATAATCGCTTCTGCCCGTAGCCATTACCGCGACGTGACCAGCGGCATCTTCGGGCATAATTTCGGGGACGGGATTTGCCATCGCAAAAATGATCGGGTCTTTTGCCATATTTGCCAAGTCTTTTTCATCAATCACGCCGGGTGCGCTTAAACCGAAAAAGACATCTGCGCCTTTAATGATGTCGTGAATCGAACCTTTTTCTTCATTCGGATTCGTATTTTGGGCATACCAATCCTTAACCCAATTCATATGTTCGGTGCGACCTTTGTAAAGTGCGCCCGATTGATCGCAGCCGATGATATTTTTAACGCCCGCCGCCATCACGATTTTTGAACACGCCACGCCCGCCGCGCCGACTCCGTTGACGACGAGTTTGATGTCTTCCATTTTCTTGCCGACGATTTTGAGCGCATTGATTAATGCCGCGAGAACGACGACCGCAGTTCCGTGCTGATCGTCGTGAAAAACCGGAATGTCCAATTCTTCTTTCAGCCGTTCTTCGATCTCGAAACAGCGCGGCGCGGAAATGTCTTCCAAATTAATTCCGCCGAATGCGACTGAAATGTTCTTGATTGTTTCAATAATTTCGTGCGGGTCTTTCGTGTTCAGACAAATCGGAAACGCATCAACGCCGCCGAATTCTTTGAAAAGCTGACATTTTCCTTCCATTACGGGCATTGCGGCAGCAGGTCCGATGTCGCCTAAACCCAAAACCGCCGTTCCGTCAGAAACGACCGCGACCGTATTTTTCTTGATCGTCAAAGTAAAAGCCTTTTCGGGGTCTTTGTGAATCGCTTCGCAGACACGCGCCACGCCGGGAGTGTACGCCATCGAAAGGTCGTCGCGGGTTTTGAGCGGCATTTTTGAAACGGTCTCGATTTTGCCGCCGAGGTGCATTAGAAACGTGCGGTCGGAGTAATTAACGAGTTCAACGCCGTCAATATCTTTGATCGCTTCGATGATTTCTTTGTCGTGTTGTTCGGAAGAAGCGTTGACGGTAATATCGCGCATCAGAAAATCCTTCCCGACGCTGACAATATCAATTGCTTCGATACTTCCGCCGGCTTTTCCAATGGCGGTTGTGATTTCGCCCAATTTTCCGGGACGGTTTTGAATTTTGACGCGCAAAGTTACGCTGTAACTTGCATTTGGTGTTGGTGTATTTGGCACTATATTAATGGTAAATGGTTAATTGTTAATGGTAAATCTACTTTTATTTACCAAGTTTAATTTTTAAAGATGAATTGGTCAAAGTCTTAAAGTTTTGAGAAATGCTTAAACAACTTCGTAAAGGCAGAAACGCGACCGCGAGGGAGCGTGCGTTACCTTCGGAGTTCGGCACGCTCGTTTGCACTCGCGTTTCTGCCTTTACCTTTTACGTTGTTGTCCGCAAGATTCCGCGCAGAACTCCGATTACCACAATTTTATCGGCGGGAATAATTATAGTTTCATAATTCGGATTTGCGGGGCGAAGTTCGATGTTTGAACCGACGCGAAAATAGTTGTTCAACACGGCGCGTTTAGATTCAAGCAGCGCAACGACAATTTCGCCGTCGCGCGGATATGGGCGACTTTCGATTAACGCGACATCGCCTTCGCAGATATGTTCATCAATCATCGAATTATTCGGCACGCGAAACGCCCTGATTTTTTCCGACGAATGACCATCGAGCAAAAATTTCGGCACGAAAAGCGGTTTTTCTTCCCATTCTTCAGCATAATTTTCAGTTTTCGGAATATCGAGCCATTCAACTTCGGTGATCAAATCCATAATTGATTTTGTCGGATTAATTTCGAGTTTGAAACTTCCGAATTCACGACTGCGCGAGATCAAACCCTGATTCTCCAATGCCTCGATATGCTTGGCAATTCCGGCTTTTGAAGCCACGCCGAGATGCCGTGCAATCTGTTGATACGAAGGTTCATAACCGTGTTTTTCGATATAATGCCTGATATATTCCAAAACTTCTTTTTGTCGTTTCGTGCGCGGCTGCATCGTTCGATTGTAAGAATGCCGATTCGGACAAGTCAAATCAACTTGTTTCTATACTTAACGTGAGTTCGAGATAAGCCGTCGAAGACGGCAACATATTTGTAGCCCATAACGCCAGTTATGGGAACGCTTTAGATATTTTTGTCCAAGCGGTAGAAAACCGCGACATACGATTTTATGCCGCCATTTTCAACGGCTTTATCAAATTACGATCAATTTCCCCACGATTTGCATCGTGGGCTACAAATATAACGTCGGTTTCACCGACTAAATCT
>JBBSAX010000199.1:0-9542 GCA_038251885.1 Pyrinomonadales bacterium
CTTAGAACATTAGCCGACATCATCTTAAATCGGCAGAACTGTCAGAATAAAAAAGCCCAATTAGAAAATTTTGGAGATGACTTTGACAGTCTGATGATAGCATTAAAACATCTTAACTTTTTATGAGAAAGCCCTGCTTTTCACTTATATTTGCAACAATGTCTTACGGACAAGTTGAAAAAGATAATTCCGAAAATAAAACTTCACAGTTGATTAATCAATTAGAAGATAAAACGCCTAAGAAAAGACAAGAAGCCGTTGTAAAAATTTATGCTTTGGGTAAAGATGCTATTCCAGAATTGATTAACAACATCACAAATCCAAGAATTCCACGCTTTTTATTAAGAACACCTATGAATAATAATTTAACTGTTTCTCAGTTGCATAATTCATTAGGACTTACATCAGCGTATTTGATCGAACTTATATTAGGAAATGAAAATTTTTCAATAAACGATAAAGATAGTGAACAATTTATTTTTGGCAATTCAGCAAACTATATTTATTGGAGTGGAATTATTGTAGATTCAAAAGATAAGGCAATTGAACAACACCAATTAAACGAGATAAGACTTCAATATGAGAAATGGTGGTCTGAAAATAAAGATGAATCAATAGAAAATCTTAGAAAAAACTGGTCAGAAGGTAAGAAACCGTTGAGCCAATCAGAATACAAATGGCAGTAAAAGATTTACCAAAACCTAATCTCGTCGCGCTCGAATTTGAAAGAATCGAACCGGAAGACGAACAAATAAAACGAGCTGAAGATTTTTATAAAAATATGAATTCTCGTCGAACCGTGCGTGATTTTTCCGACGAAGATTTCCCGTTTGAAATCATCGAAAAAGCAATTTTGACCGCCGGAACTGCGCCTTCGGGAGCGCACTTGCAGCCTTGGCGATTTGTCGTTGTGCGCGACGCTCTAATAAAAAGCAAAATTCGCGAAGCCGCCGAACGTGAAGAATACGAAAGCTATCACGGGCGAATGTCGGACAAATGGTTGCGAAGACTCGCGCCGCTTGGAACGAATGAAAATAAACCATTTCTCGAAATCGCGCCGTATTTAATTGTCGTTTTTCGCATCAATACAATTACAGAAAAGGGCGAAACCGAACCGACTTATTACAGTCAAGAATCGGTCGGAATCGCGGTCGGTTTGCTTCTCGCGGCATTGCATAACGCGGGACTTGCGACGCTGACACACACGCCAAGCCCGATGAAGTTTTTACAGGAAATTCTTGGACGACCGAAAAACGAAGTTCCGTTTGTTCTAATTCCCGTCGGTTATCCGGCAAAAGACGCGAAAGTTCCCGACCTGAAACGCAAACCGCTTGAAGAAATTATGCAAATCGTTTAATAATCAACGATTACGTGAGCAAAGCAATTTTAGAAAAATCGAAAAACGAATTTTCGGCAAAAAGTTTGGAAAAGAGCGATGCCGAAATTATTAAAAATTGTCGGCGCGGCGATGAAAACGCTTGGAACGCGCTCGTTGATCGGTATCAGCGTTTGATCTTCGCCATTCCGCGCCGCTCAGGACTTTCCGAATCGCAATCAGCGGATATTTTGCAGGAAGTTTTTTTGACTTTGTTTGAAAAATTAGACGAAATTGAACAGCCGGAAAGGATTCGTTCGTGGCTCGTAACGACCGCGAAATTTAAAACCTGGGGTTTGGTTCGCAACGAAAAAGGTTTTTACTCGCCGGAATCCGAAGAAGAAATGGAGTTTGAAATGGCGAGTTTGCAGGATAATTCACCACTTGCCGATGATAAATTGATCGAACTTGAACAACAACATCAAATCAGAACCGCGCTCAAAGAACTTGAAGAAAAATGTCAAAAAATTCTAGCGATGATCTATCTGACCGAACCTTCGGCAAGCTACGCGGAAGTTGCGATGGAAATCGGAGTCAGCGCGACGAGCATTTCGCCTCTGCGAGCGCGTTGTTTGAAGAAATTGGAGAAAGTTTTAACGAAATAATGTAGAGAATACAAAAACGCAAAAATTTTTTACGCAAAGTGTCTTATCTAAATAAATTTTTGCACTGTTAGTTTAGAGAGGCACGCTAGAGATGAAATTGATGGCAAATAATTCAGACAAAACAGTAGAAAAAATAATCTACTTGATGCGGACGGATAAATCGGTTGACGCGCCGCAAAATGCGATAAATTGGTCGAAAAATATCTTTCGCACACGCGCCATAGAACCGAAAAAATCTTTTGTCGAAAAAATTCGTGCGGTTCTGCAAATGGATCTCTCACCAAACAAAGCGGCTTTCGGCGAACGCTCGGCTTCCGCAAATCAAGCACGACAGATGCTTTTTGAAGCAGGTGAAAACAGCATTGATCTGAGAATTAAAGAAACGGAAAAATTTCTGGAAATTCATGGACAGATTTTGGGCGAAGGTTTTGAGAACGCAGTTGTAAAACTCGGTGAATTTGAAACGAATACAAATGAATTGAGCGAATTCAAATTTGCGGAAATTCCAAACGGAAAATACGATTTGAATTTGCAAAAGGGTAACAGTGAAATTGTTATAGAAAATTTGGATTTGAATTAAAAAGTTCCTTCTAGAACGGAGAGAGCAAGGGGGAAAAGAAAGGCGGAGAGTTTTATAACTTTCCGCTTTTTTTATTCGTTGTTAGAATGTATTTGAAAAAATGCTTCTACAAAACCTTGCAAAAAAATTAGTCACGGCAAAAAGCGAAAGGGAACGAAAAACGCTTTTGCAGAAAAACAGCAAATTAGCCGACGAATATCTTGCGATTGCCTTAAAAGAAATCTGCTACGCGGCTTGGACAAATGAACCGACCAAAGCGCAGAAAACCGCGCGAGCTGTAAAATCTCTCTTTAAATTTAATCCGCAAAACAAAATAGAGGCTTACTGTTTCTGGCTCGCGGGAATCGCCGATTTGACGCGCGGAAAATTGGAGTCAACGATTAAAAATCTTGACAAATCAGCCGAAGTTTTCAAAGAAATCGATAAGGAACACGAAGCGGCAAATACTCAGGTCGCCAAACTTTACGCGCTCGCATTGCTTGGAAAATATGACGAAGCCGTGATTTGCGGAGAAAACACGCTGAAAATCTTTGAAAAATACGGCGATGAACTTGCGGCGGGAAAGATTGAGATGAATTTAAGCAACATCGTTTCGCGTCGTGAGTTTCACAAACAAGCCGAAAAATACTGTCTTTCAGCTAAAAAGCGTTTCACCGCAATTAATGAAAAAAACTGGTTGACGATGGCGGAAAACAGCCTTGCCAACACTTACGCCGAACTTAATGATTTTCTAAAAGCAGAAAAATTTTACGAAAAGGCTTTGCATCGCGCAAAAGAAGCAAAAATGCTTGTTACCGAAGCGGAAATCGAAGCGAGTATGGGAAATTTGGCAATGTTTCGCGGAAGATTTGATAAAGCCTTAAATTTTTTAGAATCGTCGCGGCAGAAATATGAAGAACTAAAAATGCCGCATCAAACCACGATTGCCGAACTCGAAATCGCAGACATTTATCTTGAATTGAATTTATCGGAAGAAGCGTTTTCGATCTATGAAAATGTTGCAGAGAAACTTCACAAATTGAAAATGCAAGGCGAGGAAGCTCGCGCACGGGCAAATTTCGGTAAAACCGCGATTTTGCTTAATGAAACAAACAAAGCGCGAAAGGAATTGAAAAAATCTGCGCGGCTTTTTCTGGCAGAAAAAAATAAAGTTGGCGCGGCAAAAGTAAAATTGAACGAAGCAAATCTTGAATTACATCTAGGAAATTTTCAAAGAGTCTTAATTCTCGTCAAAGAAGCCGAAAAACTTTTGGAGAAAAGCGAAAATTTGCGCCACAAATTAACCGCAAAATGGGTGAAAGGCGAGGCGTTGCGGAAATTGAAAAAATCAAGCGAAGCGGAAAAATTACTTTCGCAAACATTCAACGAGGCAATCGAACAAGAACAGCCAAATATTGCACAGTTCGCACTTAATTCTCTGGGAAATCTTGCTTTGCAAACGGGCGATAAGCGCAAAGCGAAAAAGCATTTTGAAAAATCAATCGAACTCATCGAAACGCTTCGCGCACCGCTTCCGGCAGAAGAATTTCGGATGGCTTTTCTGGCAAACAAACTCGCGCCGTTTGAAAATCTGGCGAGGATTTGTTTGAGCGAAAATGATTTTGAAAAAGCATTTTTTTATGTAGAAAAAGCGCGGGCGCGTTCTCTATCAGAAAATTTAGACGGTGATTTTCAATCAAAAAACAGAACGAAAGTTTCAACGAGATTAACGGAAAAACTTAAAAAATTACGCGAAGAATTAAATTGGTTTTACAGCCGTCTGAATCGTGCGGAAGACGCAGAGATCAAAGGTTTACAACACGAAGCAAAACTGCGCGAAAAACAAATTTCGGACGTAATGAGACAGATCGAAAGCACCAAAGACACTGAGTTTAACAAAGCCAAACTTAGCGGGAAAAATGATTTGAAGAATTTACAAAATCAGATCGGGAAACAAAAAGTTTTGGTTGAATTCCTGAAATTTGACGGCAATTTATCAGCATTTATTATTTCAGAGAATAAAATTTATTACGTTGCAAATTTGGCAGAAGAAAGCGAGATGATCGAACTTTTGGAAGGCTTGCAGTTTCAATTCGGCGCGTTGCGATTCGGAACAAAACATCTGGAAAAATTTATGCCTGAACTGAAAAAACGGGCAGATTTTTATTTACGGAAATTATACGAAAAACTGATCGAACCGCTTGCCGGGTTTTTGGAGAAGCGTGATTTGATAATTGTTCCGGTCGGTGCGTTGCATTATATTCCTTTTCACGCGCTTTTCGACGGCGAAAATTATTTGATTGAAGCGCGGGAAATTGTTTATTCACCGAGTGCGACGGTTTGGCAAAAATTGAACTCGAAGGCGGATAAAAAATTGAAAAATGCTCTGCTTTTCGGTTTTGCTGATGAGAAAATTCCACTTGTCAATCAAGAAATAAAGACTTTAGCAAAGACTTTTAAAAATTCGGAAAGTTTCACGGGAAAGCGGGCGAATTTTAATAATTATACAGAAAACGCGCCGAAATTCGATATTTTACATCTCGCTTGCCACGGACAATTTCGTCCCGAAAATCCCTTATTTTCGAGTCTTCATTTGGCAGACGGTTTTGTAACGGTGCGTGATATTTGTTCGCAGAAATTAAATGCGGAATTGGTTGTTTTAAGCGCGTGCGAAACGGGTTTGAACAAAATTTTTGCAGGTGATGAAATTTTGGGCTTGGCGCGAGGCTTTTTGACAGCGGGCGCAAGTTCTCTTGTTTTGAGTCTTTGGACCGTAAATGATGAAGCGACAACCAAATTAATGAAAGAGTTTTACACCGAATTGCAACGCGGAAAAACCGTTTCGGCATCTTTAAGAAAAGTTCAGAAGAATTTTATCGAAGATGGCAAACATCCATATTTTTGGTCGCCTTTTGCCGTGATCGGAAAATAATTTCATCTCAAGTGTCTTTTTATACTTCAATTCTACACTGTGTAAGCGGATGAATGTCTTATAATTCGTGTTTTAGAGAGTGCAATAAAATGAATAAATTTATGGAGAACGGCAAAAAAGTTTTTATTTTTATATTTACTATTATAATTTTCACAGTTTCCTTTGTGCAGGTAAAAGCGGAGAATAATTGCGATTGTGTTGATAATCAAGTAATCGTTCAACTGGTTAATTCTTCAAATCTACCTGCCGTTGCCGCGCAATTTGGACTTAATCCGGTTCCTCTCGATCAGATTGCGAATCCGGCGATATATCGAATGCAGATCACGAATGGGCAAACACCGCCGCAAGTTGTCGCTGCGATGCAGGGCGATGGGCGGATTATGTTTGCGGAAGTTAATCGAAAACTTTCACAGGTCGAAAAAGTCGGTTTGAATTGGACGCAAGGACGTTCGTGGGCAATCGGGCGTTCGTGGGCAATCGGTGGAAGCGTTAAAGGATTTAACACTCAATGGTTTCCCGACAGAATTCGTCTTGATGAAGCATTTGCCGCCGCCGGAACTCGTGGAAAAAGAGTTGATAATAATCAGCCGATTGTCGTGGCGGTTTTAGATACGGGAATTGATCTGAATCATCCGGCTTTTGCGGGGAAATTAGTTGCGGGATATGATTTTGTAGATAATGACGATAATCCGGGCGAAGTCGGAGTTTTGCACCAAAATCCGGCTTTCGGACACGGAACGCACGTTGCGGGAATTGTCGCTTTGACCGCACCGGATGTCAAAATAATGCCGATTCGTATTTTGGATTCCGACGGTTCGGGCGAACTTTGGCGCATTACAGCCGGCTTAATTTGGGCGGCAAATCACGGAGCGGATGTTGTTAATTTAAGCGTCGGTTATCCGCAAAATGTCAGACTTCTAAAAGATTTACTTGATTGTTTGGATGTCGGAACGACAATTACCGGAACGACTTTTCCTGAAATCGGAACGCAGCGTTTAGCCGTAACGGTAGCTTCGGGCAACGGCGGCAATACAAATATGGTTTTTCCGGCGGCGGAAAATGCGGATGGAATGATTTCCGTCGGCGCAAGCACGCGCTATGATTGTCTGGCGGCTTTTTCTTCCTATGAAAGAAGTTGGGTTGATGTAACTGCGCCGGGAGAAGAAATTATCAGCGCGATTCCGGGCGGACGATACGGAATGTGGTCTGGAACTTCGATGTCTGCGCCGATTGTTGCGGGAATTACTGCGCTGGTTAAAGCCAAAAATCCGACAACTTTTGCAACTCCGCACGATTTACTTAATCGTGTAGCAGAAACTTCTGTTAATAAAAGATACGGTTCAAATAATGATATAAGGCTTCATAGAGTTGATGCGTTATGCGCTGTAAATAATAATCAAGCGTGTCCCGAACCGCCGATGCCGCCTTGTTTCTGATTTTATTACATTTAATTGAGCAAAAAGCTAAAGTTTGAACACTTTAGCTTTTTTTTATGTTTAAAAATAAAAATTTCACAAAAAATGTCTTTTCCGCTTATTGCTTTGCACTGTGTAACTGAAAAGCCGTGATTTGGAATAAAAAAATTCGGAGAAACGGAAGAGAAAAATCAACAAACACAAGGTAGGGAAAAAGAGATGACACAAAAAAACAAAAAATTAAAACACAGTAATTTGGTAAATTTAGCAGTTTTGTTATTTGCCATTGGTATTTTGTCAATTCTTCCGGTTTCGATGGTTATTCAAGCCAGCGAAAATTTGGGAGACGTGCCGATTTTAACAAGAACGGCAAATTTGGTTTCGCCGACGGGTTCGGTTAATCCGCACGGTTTGGCGACTTATGATGTTTATCAAAGCGGGCAACGCGAGATTGAAATCGAGGCTGAGGACATAAATGCCGCAAATGGAACAACGATAAGTTTCTTTGTTGCCGGAAATATGCTCGGACAGCAAAGTTTGCTTAATCAAAAAGCCAAACTTAAATTGAGAACGCAGGACGGTCAAACAGTTCCGACGATCAACGGCGGCGAATTGGTCGAAGTCAGAAACGGCGCAACGCTTTTAGTTTCAGGCTTATTTAGCGGCGGCGGTTCGACACCGACACCGACAGTTTCGCCAACTGCATCACCGACCGTTTCACCAACAGTCAGCCCGAGTCCGACGGCAAGTCCGAGTCCAAGTCCTACCGTTTCACCGTCGCCATCACCGTCGCCGGGTGAAAACGAAATATTTGCAGCATTAAGCGGACCGACGATCAACGGCGTTTTGCCGAGAGGTTATGCCCAATACGAAATTCACAGTAGTCGAACCGAAATCGAAGCGCGTGTTTTTCAGATAAATCTTCCGAGTGGAACATCTTTGACGGCGTTTGTAAATGGCACGCAGATCGGACAATTTAGTTTAGAAAGCGGCGGCGAAGGCAGATTGCGGCTTCGCAGCGACCGCGGCGACAATGTTCCGGTAATCACGGGCGGCGAAAGATTTGAAATCAAAAACGGCGGCACGACGATTCTTTCCGGCGTATTTTCAAGTGCAACACCGACTCCTTCGCCGACACCGAGCGGAAGTCCGACTCCAAGTCAGGGAAGATATTTTGAAGTGAACTTGACGGGCGCGAATTCAGCCAGAGGTGAAGTAAAGGTTTTCTTGAATAGTTCGGAAACACAAGCCACATTTAAGGCTGAGTTTCATAATTTATCGAGTTCGCAGACAGTTGCCAAAATAGAGGCAAATCTCGCAACTTTAGTTTTGGTTCACAATTTCGGTGCAATCGGCGGAACGAACGGTAATTTGCCGAGTGCGACCGTAGCGATTTCTCCGGCACAGGTTCAGCAACTTCGCACGGGACTTTGGATTGCAACAATCGGCAGCGCAAACAATCCGACAGAACTTACCGGAAGACTGACGCAGCATTCGGACGGTGCAGATTTTGACGGCGACGGCAGCAATGATCTGGCAGTTTTCCGACCTTCGAGCGGAACGTGGTATGCACAAAACAGTCTGGGATTCAGCGCACAGGTTTTTGGCGGTGCAAATGACAAAGTTGTTTCAGCCGATTACGACGGTGACGGCAGAACCGACACGGCAGTTTTCAAAAACGTCAACGGCGCAGGAGTTTGGGAAATAAAAAACAGTTCGGACGGTAGCGTAACGGCTACACAATTCGGTTTAAGCACGGACGACGCAGTTCGCGGAGATTTCGACGGCGATGGTCTGAATGATCTGGCTGTTTTCCGACCGTCAAACGGCGTTTGGTATGTCAAGAAAAGCAACAATTCCGGCTTTATTATCGTCCAGTTCGGTTTGAACGGCGACAAAGCGATTCCGGCTGATTTCGACGGCGACGGTAAAGACGACATCGCGGTTTTCCGTCCGAGCGACGGCAACTGGTATTGGCTCAGAAGCAGCGACGGTCAATTCAGCGCGGCGCATTTCGGGGCAAACGGTGATGTGCCGATTGGCAGAGATTTTGACGGCGACGGCAGAGCGGATATGAGCGTTTATCGCCCGTCCACCGGAGTTTGGTATATCTTCCGCAGTTCGGACGGCGCGTTCGACATCAGAGGTTTCGGTCTGAGCGACGACATTCCGGTCGCCGGAAACTATGACAGTGACGATAAAACGGACATCGCGGTCTTCCGCCCATCAACCGGAGTTTGGTATATTTGGCGAAGCGTTGACAACACATTCGATTTCAGACAATTCGGACTGAACGGAGATGTTCCGACAATTGCCCGTTAAATAAACAAAAGAGGCAGATGCGAAAGTCTGCCTCTTGAAATAAATCAAACTCTTTTTGAGATTTTAACTAAATGAAATTCCAAACCAAAATTTAGAATTTGAGTATAAAACTTCAAAGGGTTTGAATGTAAAAGCCTTGACTGCTTGCCCTCCTCGCGGTCAGGGCTTTTTAATGTTTGGATTTCTGCTATTTAACGTCAGTTCGGGATAAGAGAACAAAGATTGAAAGAAAAGATATTTGCCCACGAAATACACGAAAAATACGAAAAGTAAAATTTTTTTCTGCGCGTTTTCGGTTTGCTTTTTCTTCATTTTCGTTTAATTTGTGTGTTTC
>JBBSAX010000200.1:0-9455 GCA_038251885.1 Pyrinomonadales bacterium
AATAAATTTTCCCCGCAGCAAGCTGACGGGGTATTAAAAGAGTTTGGGTTGATTGGTTTCATCCATCTTGCCTTGTTGCTGAACATAGTTTTTTATCATTTCTTCTGAACCGTGTGCGCCAACTGTGCTGATGAAATAACCGTCTGACCAAAATTCACCGCCCCATAAGTATTTCTTGACTTCCGGGCAACTTTTGAAAATCTCTCGTGCCGTAATGCTTTTGATTCTTTGCACTAGTTTCTTCGGACTCATCGTTGGCACACTTTGCACGAGAAAGTGAACGTGATCTTTGTCTGTTCCAATTTCCAAAAACTCGATTTCATATCTTTTTTCGATCTCGGAACATACTTGTCTTAACTTTTCATCTACTTCGGCAGAAAATACGGCTCGCCGATATTTTGCCGGACAAACGATATGATAAAGCAACACCGAAACATTGTGGCTCTTATGAATGAACTTGCTCATTCATATAGTATAAAGCCGCAGCAAGCTGGCGGGGAATTAACCCATTATGATTAAATCTGCCTTATCATCCTGGTTTTCGCCTATCGGACTTAACTCTCGCAAGCCTTCCGCAATAGCTGTCTTTGAATCAAACATATTTTCAGTTTCCCGTCTCCATTACGCTCTGAGCGGCATCAGCACATAACGGCAACCTTCGCGTTCCGTCGGGAAAAACAACTCGAACGGCGAATTTCCGTCAGAAAAACCGAATGAAAAAGTCGGACTTCCCGCCTTTGAAACAACTTGCAGAAAATCCTGCACATAGCGACTGTTAAATCTCAGAGAATGACTGCCTTGACCGTCAAATGCACAAAGCATTTCCTCCTGTGCTTCGCCTTCCGGCGTGTTCGATTTCAGCACAAGTCGTCCCGGCTCGATTTCCATCGTCACCGAGTAGTTACGGTCATCGGCGGTTAAAGTAACGCGGGAAAGCGAACGGCGAAAATCTTCCGTGCTGATTTCCGCCGTATAATCCAAAGATTTCGGCAAAACCATTTCCCAATTCGGAAACGCACCGGAAATTTGCCGCGAAAATAAACTGTGATTGCCCGCCGCAAAATAAAGCTGATTGCCCGCACCATCACCGATTTCAATCGTGCTTTCGGCATCTCGCCGAATTTCCCGATCAAGCAAATCCTCAAGCTGCGAGAGCGACTTTTTCGGCACAAGCAAATCCAACTTTTGTCCGGTTGAATTTACAATCGGAAAACGTGCGTAAGCCAACCGATGCCCGTCAGTTGCAACGAGCGTCAAATTGCTCTCGTCAACCAACAGTTTCGCACCACTGATGGTAAAACGACTTTTCTCGGTTGTTACCGCAAACGCCGTGCGGCGGATCGCTTCACGCAAAATTATTGCCGGAATACGAATACCCGCCTGCTTATTCGTCGGCACTTCGGGAAATTGCGAACTTTCAACCGTGCCGAGTTTGTGCCGTCCTCTTTTGTAACGAATCTCGATTTGTCCGTTTTTATTCAGCCTGAAATGAATCGGCTCATTCGGCAGTTCGCGGCTGATGTCATAAAGTTTTCTGCCTTCGACAAGGATCGAGCCGGTTTGCAAAACGTCCGTTACTTGCCGAACGCTCATCGTGATATCCAAGTCGGTTGCCGTCAAAGCCAGTTCGCCGTTGACATTCGTTTCCATCTTGATTTTGCTCAAAATCGGAATACTAGCTTTGCGTTCGATAACCGGAGTTAAAAGTCCCAATTCTTCTTTGAGAAGCGAAGGATTTATAATAAATTCCATAATTTTTTGATTTTTATTTGTCTAAGATTTGTTCAGTTAAAACAACCGCGTCAGTCACGTTTTGAGTTTTCACCCATTCGTAAAACTCTAATTCTTTCAACGCCAACGCCCCATCCTTTTCGTAGAGATTCTCGCGCTCCATCAACTCATCCCGAATGGTGTTTTCATCATGAACGTATTCGATTTCCGCGTAACCCGATTTTTCAAGTTCGCGGCTGATTTCCTCGACTTTTTCGTCCAAGTAATCTTCAAATTCTTCCCGCAAAACAGGACGCGCAATGCGAAGACGCGGCGGCAATGTTTCGCCTTCTTCCTCGAACTCGACTTCAACGGTCATCGAATTCCAGTAATGATAATGATTATTTTCGCCCGTAATGCCGATGCTTAAAACGTCGCCCGCTTTTTCAAGTGCTTCGATAAACTTTTTAGCATTCGGATCCTTCTCCTTCAAATCTTCAGGATAGACGCTGCCATAAAACGCTACGCCGTCGCCCTGACAGTAGCCGAGACTCCAGAAAACTTCGACATCAGGGAAACCGCGTTCAGCAAGCTGCATCTTGAAATCTTCGGTCAGAATTGCCGCGTCGTCCCAATCAAACCTTTCAGATTGTTCGCGCTCTTCCTCCACAGCCGCATCCTGCGCCTGCCGATTTAATTCCCAAAAAAAGCGCAACTTTTTCGGTCGCTTCCGATTAGTTCCTTGTTTCTCATGCAAATTCAATAGTTTTTTGTTTTCCATATATTAAAGCGATAATTTCGATTTGAAAATTTGTTTGAAATTCGCGCCTTTACCCGCCGCTTTCATTTTTACTTGAAGAAAGTCAAACACAGGAAATATGTAGTTTTGATTCGGAAATCACTATTTCAACTTGACTTGTTCGCCCCACGGGACTTTTCCCGACGTGCCGTGTGTCGCCCAAATCACCGGAAAGTTAGGCTCGTCGCCTGCTTCACCGTAAAGGTCAGTAAAATAAACGAGTGCGTCCGGCTCATATTCCGCCGCCGCTTCAATCAGTGGACGAAAATCAGTTCCACCACCGCCCGGATACTTAATTTCTGAGAGTTCCCGTGCCATATCCATCCAATCAATTTCTCTTATTTGATGAACCGCCGCATCGCCGATGATCAAAACCAAATTCCGCTGATTGAACTCGCAAAGCGCGGCAATCTCGGCTAAAAACCTGCTCAAAAGTTCACGGTCAATCGAGCCGCTGGTGTCGAGTGCGACGGCGAGCCGCGTTCCACGCTTTTTGAATGTGTCAGGCGTGAATGGCAGATTCACTCCGGCACAGGCGGCGTAATCTCTTTCAAGAGCGAGCCATCTCCGCGACGGACGCGAATAATTTGTCTTGATTGCTTCCTGAAAAGCCGTCTGCACGACATTACGGAAAACCTGTTCCCACGGCGTTTCCACACGCGGCAATTCTCCGGCGAGTCTTTCGAGTAGTTCCGGCACACTCCCGCGCATAAGGCTCAGGCGTTGTTGCCAGTTCTGTTTTTCTTCGTTTGCTTCCGTTAATTTTGACTGCCGATCATTCGGATGGCACGTTTCGACTTCTTTTCGGCGTAAATCACCGGCGAGCAAGTCCTTTTCGTCAACATCTACAAGAAATCCGTAAAACTCGGATTCGGTTTGGCATCTTGCTTTGAGAAAATAATAAAGTTCTTCACACGACCAGCGATTAATTTTTACAAACTCAGCTTTTGTCAGATTCGCTATTTTTCGCGTCTGCTGCGATAAAGATGTGTTGTATGAATAATGGGCGGAGTTTTTGTTAGATGTATCTGGATTCGCCGCGTCCTCGCTTTTCTCCAAACACTGCCAGATTCTTGCCAATGTCCAAGCATCGGACGGTGTTTCAAGTCCGGTTAAGTTCTCCAAACTCCCGTTGATAATGGCATCGGCGGCAATGTTCAAAAGCTTCGGGTTGAAGCCGACGGTTTCGCATTTTTCCAGTTCCGTAAATCTCTGCGGATGACAGAGCGCGATATGAAGAATTTCGTGCAGACAGATAAATCTCCGTTCTTTTGGCTCGAACTTTTCATAATCCGCGCCGGCATAAATCGTATTACCGTCGGTATAGGCGATTGCTTGTTCGTCAGTATCGGCGAATCTGCACCATAGCGCAAGGCTCGCCAGTCCCGGCAAATACTCAATCGCCGACTCTAAATCAAGACGCATTCGGCTTGATTCGGAACGGTTTAATCTTTCCAGCATAATCGTTAAAATTTAAGAAGTTATAAAATCTTTTTAAGCTACGGCAACGGCGGAAATTTCATCAGCATTAGGAATTTCTTCAGTTCTACCAACTTTCTCATTTTCATTCGTTATTGCTTCACGCTTTTCGTTATATCGCCAGAAGGCGTTTGAGTTTTCCACTTTCCAGCCCGCCTTCCAGACTTTATCGAGCAGAAGACTTCCCGCCATCGTCTGCAAATCGCGCATCGGCAAACGGGCAAACCGCTCATCTTTTTGTTCGTCGAAACGATTGATAAGTTCTAAAAGCTGAATCGCCGTATCGGAACTTGCGCTTGTCGCCATCGCAAAAGACAGCGCGTATAAACCGTTGATCGTATCGGGCAGATATTTTCCGATTCTCGCCGGAGTTTTACGCTGAATTTCGAGCAGTTCATCCACCGATTTCATATTTTTGATTTCTTCGGCAAGCATAATAAATTCGGCGGCAACCGAATCACCGATGATCCCGGCAACGGCGAGATGTTTGACGCGCCTATCGGCTTTTCGCAATTCTCTAAAGATGTCCGAAACCTTTTTCCAAGACGCGGGGCGCGGATAAAGTTCGTGCTTCTGCGAACGCGCCGATTCTTCGCCCGATAAATGTTGCGGAAAGACTTTCAGAAAAGCTAAAACTTCCGGGATCACGCCGATTTTTATAAAATAAGCTAATGTCGCTTCAAGTTGCGGCTCAATTACAATATGTAGCAGGCGACGATTTGCCGCCGCACCCAAGCCTCTAGCATTTGCCAAATCTTCCGGTCTGTTTCCCGCCGCAACGATGATCCAATTATCGGGAATTTTCAAATTGCCTTGCCGCCGCTCTTCAAGGATGCCCAAAACCGCACTGCGCGTATCGTCCGGTGCCAGCGAGATTTCATCAAAAAACAAAATGACTACCTTTTCGTCTGTGCGAGGAGCAAGAAAAGCGGGCGGATAAAAAACCGTCTGCCGGGTTTCGTGATCAAGTGCGGGTAGTCCGCCAATGTCCGACGGTAGTTTTTGACAAAGCCGAATGTCGCGGAGTTCCGCGTCGAGTTGGGCGGCAAGTTGCCGAACGCACTCGGATTTTCCGACTCCAGTTGCGCCCCACAGCATAAAGCTAATGTTTAATCGGCGAAGTCCATTGATTAATTCTTTAGCTTCGTCCGGTGTGCAAGATACGGTATTTATCATAATTATTCGATTAGCGGATTTATAAACTCCGATTTTAATTTCCAATTTACTTGGGTTAAGTATTTGAAAAGCAATTCTGCATTAAGCTAAATTGCATCATTTCACATTTTTACTAACCGCTTTTTATTCACTTTTATTTTTTGATCTGAATAATAAAAATTAAGAATTGTTCTTATTTTTTGACAAGATTTCATAAATTCATTATTATTTGAAAGAAATCGGAGGTGATAAATTATGGCAACAATGACAATTTCTTTGCCCGATAAAATGCGTGAGTTTGTCGAATCGGAAGTATCCGGCGGCGAATACGGTTCGGCAAGCGAATTATTCCGCGAACTCGTCCGTGAACGCCAAAAACGTAAAAAGCAAGAACATCTGGAAACGCTTCTGCTAGAAGGATTGGAAAGCGGTCAGGCGATTAAAGTAACGCCGGACTACATCAATCAAAGACGACAGACGCTTCGCCGGAAACTCGAAAAACAATCAACCGACGGATGAAACTTGCCTTATTTTTACTGCCGCAGGCGGAAGCCGACATTGATGCTCACTGTGCGTTTCTAGCCCAATCAAGCGTTGAGAAAGCACTTCTTTTCGACGAAGCCGTTTTCGATTCGTTCGAGCGATTATGCGAAATGCCTCTTGTCGGAAGTGAACGCAAATTTTATAACCGCAAACTTTGGGGAATTCGTCTGTGGTTTGTCAAAGGATTTGAAAAATATCTCATTTTCTACCGGGTTTTTGACAATTACATCGAGATTGTCCGCGTTTTGCATTCCGCTCAGGATATTGATTCGATTATGGAGGACGAAAACATAAATTAAACTGTTTCCGGTTCGAATTTCTCAAACTCCGCAAAGCCAAGGCGATTCTTTTCCGCTTTGGCTTTTTTTGCATAAACGCCTCGCATCCAATCGGCTTCTTTTGTGCGGGCGATGATTTCCGCCGGCGAATAAATTGTTTTCAAACGCAGAAAAATCAATCGTTCAAAAACTTCCCGCACGGCGACTAACTGTTTTTTAGACTTGTCTTCGCTTTCTTTCTTATTATTTTTGACAAAGGCAAACCCGAAAATCTTTTCGGCAAGAAAAACGGCGAACGAATTATGTGAAATAATTAAAGCGGCGGGATGATCGCAAGTTTCAAGCGGAAACACGAGAAATTTTTTGATGGCGGCAATATCTTCCCGCTTGAGACCAAATGCCTCAAGGAGTTCTCGCTCGCCATTTATCGCATCGTTTTCAATTTGCTCACGCTTTTTCGCCAGAAATTTATAAAATGAACTGTCTTGCGTCGGCAATAAATCCCGCGCCCAATCTTCGATTAAAACAACACGCCCGACATCCTCGATTAAATGATCGGTAAGAATCTGTTTGGTCGAAATTATTCTGTTTTCACTATTGGTTATAGTTTCGCCGAAAATGCGGACGGCTAACTCAATGCCTTCGGCGTGATGCAGCAAAAAGCGGTGCTTAAAGTGAGCGCAAGCCGATTTACTCGAATCAAGAAAACTGTGAATTTCTATGTAATCAGTCCAATCGCCGCCGTAAGTTTTAGCACTAATTTGTGCGTGTTGAAGCGGTTTCATAATTTGCTTTTTGCTTGCCGCTTTTTTAACTTTCCCGGCATTCACTAAGAAAAGATAATGCGAAATCTTTTCTTAGTGGGTTTCACAAAGAAAATTTCTTTCTTAAGATATGCAGCTAAAATCAAACCGCACCGGATTTCTCGTTAATTGTCGGGCTGTCGGCGAGTCATTCAAAGCATTTGTGCCGAACGCCTTGCCGCCCGTGCCGCCGCTTGATTTTGGCGGCGAACACGTTGACCGGCTCGAACGGGCGAATCGCACTTTGAGAAAACTCGACGGATTATCGCGCTTTCTACCCGACGTTTCACTTTTTGTTTACTGGTTTGGGCGAAAGGAAGTCGTGCTGTCATCGCAAGCAGGCTGTCGGCAGTATAACTAACTGCAAACGACTTTATTTATTGATGTTTTTTAAGTAAAACTTCAACAATCTGTTTTGGCTCTCGGAACGGTGTTCTACGCAATCTGTCAATTGCTTCAGCAAATGAAATTAATCCGGTTTCGGCGGCACGGTCAAGAACACTCAAAGTGCCGATAATGATAAATCCGAGTTTAGCGGCTTCACGTCGCCCGTCTTTTTCGTCTATTAAAATTGCCTCTGCTCCAAGTTCTTCTGCCAGGAAAATTGCTTCACGTTCTCCGTAGTCTAAGTTTTCGAGTTTGTTATTCGGGCTTATACTCACAGATCGAACTTCAAGCCAAGCGGGTTTTGCATCAATCCAATTCTTAATTTTTTCCGGTGTTCCCAGTGTGCTGTAATTCATTTAAAACTGCCAATGGTATGATGATTTGACCGAACAAAGTCGGCAGAACGTCCTCGTAATTAATCAAAATCAAGTAATTGAGCGGAGATGTATCGGAAACAATAATCATTTTTTAAGTAAAAGGTCTAAAGCAGCACGTTCGCGTTCTAAATCTTCAAAGCTATACTCCAAATCAATGTGATGTGCCTTGAGAAAGGCATCTAATTCAAGCCGGGTTTCCAGACCTAACATCTCCCTCACTTGAAAACCGGTTAAGCGGTCTGAGCGATAGCCTTCAAGCGCGATTGCTTCTAAAGCGGCGCGTGATAAATCTTTTTTACCGATACCGAGTTTTTCGGCGACTGACTCCGGCAACTCAACCGTAATAGCGACACTCATAAGTTTTTCCTCTTGAAATTCTTAAATCCAATTCAGTATTTTACCACTTTTTCGTTTGGTTTGTTCAAAAAATTCATGACAGAAAAATTCTTTCTTAAAATTTCTGACGAACAAAGTTCTTCTCCGTCTCAAGAATACAAAACGATTCGATTACTTGCCTGCGTCGCCTTCAGATCAATCACGCGCTGGTTGCCGCTGCCCGTCCACAATCCCGCACCGCCCGCGAGTGATTCGATGTATGCTCCATCAATTAAAATGTCAATTTCGTTTAAAACCGCACTGATTAGCGATTGATTTGCGGATTTTTCGAGCAAAACTTCAATCGTATAACCGCTGTAACAAACAATATGAGGGCAACCTTGCTTGCGTAATTCCTTGACTAAAGCGAACAATCCGTCAATTTGTGCAAACGGTTCACCGCCCAAAATAGTAATGCCGTCGCGTTCATATCTCGCGTCGAGAAGTAATTCGGCTAATCTTGCAACCGAAATTACAACACCTGATTCTTTGTCGTGAAGCTGCGGAACATAGCAGCCTTTGCATTTTAGCGGACAGAATTGAAATAAAACCGAACTGCGTCTGCCCGGTCCTTCCGTTAAAGAGTTGTGATAATAGCCCGCAATGCGGATGCTAATATCATTTGCTGCTTGTTCAGATAAACTTTCGGGCGGCTTGATGATTTCGGGCGGACGAGCGCAACCGATTTCCTGCGCGTCACCCAAAACGGATCGTAAATGGTGAGTCGCATCCGATCTGTAATCCTGATTGTCCTCAACCAAAATTGCGCCACGCAAATCGTCAATGATAAAAGTAATTTCCGGCATTTTAATTTTACCTCGCGCTTATTCGCCGCCTTTTGTTTTGACAATCGCAAGAGCGGCAAGTTCAGCGGGAGTTCGGTTTTTGTAAACTTTAAGGCTGCGGGCGACAAATTCATCTCTGGAAAATTCTTCGCCGGTCGCTTGCTGACGAATCGCAATATTTAATTTTTCGGTAAAGACGGGCGAAAGCGTCGTAACTCTGATTGCTTTGACAATGCCGGTTGCGGCTTCGACAAGAATGATTTTCAGCAGAATGCGTTCCGCCGGATTTGTCTGCAATGCGGGAATTCGGCGGTCTTCTTCCGCTACATTCCACCACGAAAAAGCGGAATCAGACCACGGCAAGGCTTCGCCGAAACGATAGAGCAGGAAAATAACCCCGTTCTCGCAGTAAAGCCCGAATTCGGCTTCCGCCTCGCGGACAGCCTCGATTTCCTGCGGATGCAGATTTTTCATTGACAGAAGAAGCGTGTGATCGCCCGACTGATAACTGTATTCGACGGCTTCGGGCAGTTCGCTGCGTTCTTCAAAAAGCGGTTTTCCGATGGCAACTATTTGCATAATTTTAGAATTTCGATTGTTTTTTTCAGGAAAAACTATTTAACCATTACTGAGCGGTCTAAGAATTGCTATGTCGAATTCAGCATTGTAAGTAATTCTATATCAATCACTTCAGCTATTTTGTTCTTTACTATCAGTAGCCAATTCTTACTTATTTTCCACGATTCGTAAAATATCTCGCCGAT
>JBBSAX010000201.1:0-9426 GCA_038251885.1 Pyrinomonadales bacterium
TACGGTAATTTTTTCTTCTCCAATACCGTAACTTAAAACTTTCTTCTTTATCGAGTGGGAAGGCGTGATAATTTTATCCGAATTTTCCAGACAAAACTTTTCCATATCATAAAGTTTTTTAAGTGTTTCAGGCGAGATGTTTTGATATGCAAAGGGAAGTTCGATTGACGGAAAGCCATTTGCTTCAAAAATCGTTTTATATTTTCGATTCTTTCGCAAAATTGCCACGCCGCTCCAAATATCGCGAAAATGACAGATTTGCAAATCATTTTCGCATCCATCCAATAATTCATTTAAATAATCACTAAAAGCTAAAGCTCGTTGCAAGTAATTTTTTATCAAGTGATTAAATCTAACTATTTCGATATTTCCTTCGATTTGAAATTCGGGAAGTTTTTCATTTCCCAAAACATAAAGAACGCCGCCATTCATTTCATTAAATAAAGCGCGGGAAAATTTATTAATATGAATCGCCGCGCCTTTGCGAGAAGGAAACAGATCAAAAGCCGAATAAAGCGCGGGCGGATTTGTTTGGAGAATTTTCGTTTGCTCTGACATCTTGATTTTTAATTTTGAAAGTTTACCACAAATTATTTTTGTATCGTCTTTGCGCTAAATTTTTCTGCGTGAAAAAATAAAAATTATGCAAAGTCCGAAAAAATATACCAACCATTTAATAAACGAAACATCGCCATATTTGCTTCAGCACGCACACAATCCGGTAGATTGGTTTCCGTGGGGTGACGAGGCGTTTAAAAAAGCAAAAGCGGAAGATAAGCCGTTACTTGTCAGCATCGGTTATTCAGCGTGTCACTGGTGTCACGTAATGGAACACGAATCGTTTGAAGATGAAGCGACCGCCGCGATTATGAACGAGCATTTCGTCAACATCAAGGTAGATATGGAAGAACGCCCTGATGTTGATAAGATTTATATGAGTTTCGTTCAACTGACCACAGGATCGGGAGGTTGGCCTTTAAACGCCTTTTTAACGCCCGAAAAAATTCCGTTTTTCGGCGGAACTTATTTTCCACCGACCAGCCGTTATAATTTGCCGAGTTTCCAACAGATTTTGTTAAGTATTACCGATGCCTGGAAAAATAAACGAGAAGAATTGATGCACTCGGCAAACGATATTTTGGGCGAAATTCGGCGCGTCGGCTTGGGGGAATTTGCGGGTGAAAATGTTACGAAAGACCATTTAGATACGGCTTTTCAAAGTTTTGCGCGAACATTTGATGCGGTCAACGGCGGTTTTGGCGGCGCACCGAAGTTTCCGCCGGCGATGAGTCTGGAATTTCTCCTGCGTTATTACAAGCAAACAGGAAACGAAAACGCGCTCGAAATGGTTAAGAAAACCGCGCAAAAAATGGCTCACGGCGGGATTTTCGATCAACTCGGCGGCGGATTTCATCGTTACACTGTTGATGCCATCTGGCTCACGCCGCATTTTGAGAAAATGCTATATGATAACGCGCAATTGATAAAAATTTATCTTCATCTCTTCCAAATCACGAAGGACGAGTTTTATAAACGAATCGCGGTTGAAACTCTGGAATATGTAAAACGCGAAATGCTTGATGAAAAAGGCGGTTTTTACACGGCGCAAGATGCCGATTCGGAAGGCGTTGAAGGAAAGTTTTTCGTTTGGACACCGCAGGAAATCGAAGAAATTCTGGGCGAAGAGGACGCGCGGTTTTTTAATTTTTATTATGACGTTTCCAAACACGGAAACTTTGAAGAAAATAATATTCTAAATATCAAAAACACGCCTGCCGAAACTTCCGAAGCATTAGAGATTGATGCGGAAAAATTACAAGAAATTTTAGAACGCGGACGCGAAAAACTTTTCAACGAGCGAGAAAAACGTATAAAACCATTCCGCGATGAAAAAGTTTTGACTGCTTGGAACGGTTTGATGCTGTCGGCATTTGCCGAAAGTTCGGCGATTTTGGAAAGCGAAGATTATTTAGAAATCGCCAAGAAAAACGCTGGTTTTATTTTGGAAAATCTACAAAAAGACGGATTTCTGCTTCGGTCTTACAAAGACGGACAATCCAAATTAAACGCTTATCTTGAAGACTACGCAAATTTTGCGGACGGATTGATCGAACTTTTCGAAGTTTCGGGCGAAGTAAAATATCTCAAAGAAGCAAAACGCCTTGCTGATTTAATGATTACGGAATTTTGGGATGAAGACGGTGGGGGATTTTTCTTTACAGGTAAAAATCACGAAGAATTAATTGTTCGCACGAAAGATTATTACGACAACGCCACGCCTTCGGGAAATTCAGTCGCGGCGGACGTTTTGCTTAAACTCGCGCATCTGACAGGCGATGAGCGATATGAACGTTTTGCAACGACCGTTCTGCGTCTGATCGCGCCGCAAATTCAGCGTTATCCGAACGGTTTCGGCAGAGCCTTGTCAGTTCTTGCCTTTTACTTAAATCCGGTCAAGGAAATTGTCGTTATCGGTGGAAAATCAAATGAACTCAAACAAGAAGTTTATAAAAATTACTTACCGAATAAAGTCGTCGTTTTGGCGAAAAATACTGAAAACGCTGAATTTATTCCGCTTTTGCAGGAACGCAAAATGATTGAAGGAAAAACGACGGTTTACGTTTGCGAGAATTTTACCTGTCAAAAACCAGTAACAAGTGTGCAAGAATTAAACGAACAATTATTATAGAAATGTTTCGCAAGAAAAAAGGGCGTTGAATGTTCAAACATTCAACGCCCTTTTTTCTTGCTCAAAAATCCGAACTACGGTTTGTTGCTACCGTCAACTGCTTTGTCAACAGCATTTGCCGTTTTCTTCATTGCATCTGAAGTCGTATCACCGGCTTTTTTCAAACCTTCCTTAGTTTTGTCAACGCCAGTTTCCAAAGCGTCTTTGGTTTTATCAGCCGCTTTATCCAAATCACTCTTTTCGCCTTCTTTCATATTGGCAGCTTTGTTGCTGTCTTTGGCGTTTGAATTCATTGTGTTATCGGTTGTTGTCGGCATTGTAGAATTTGAATTCATTGAATTTGAATTCACTACAATTGCCTTGTTTGCCATATTTGTATTGGTTGTATTTGTGTTAGCAGTATCGGTGCAACCGAAACCTAATGCACTTAAAGTTAATGTTATTGAAAGCAATAAAACTTTTTTCATATTAATACTCCGTATCTTTTTAGTAATCAGTAGATATAAATACTTAAAGTTTTGTAGATTATAAAAATAATTTACAAAACTATTGTTATCATAAAGAAAGCACGTTGGTTTTAAGCAACGTGCCGAAAATTTGTTTTAATTAAGTAATAAAACTAGGGTTTGTTTGTAGCCATCTTGTTGTCAGCCATCTTGTTGTCTGCCATTTTGTTGTCAGCCATCTTGTTGTCTGCCATTTTGTTGTCTGCCATTTTGTTGTCAGCCATCTTGTTGTCTGCCATCTTGTTGTCAGCCATTTTGTTGTCAGCCATCGGCGAAGCCGCCGGTGTTGCCATGTTAGCCGGTTTGGCTGTATTTACATTTGTAGTATTGGCATTATTTGCCGATTTATTAGCTGCCGGATCTTCACAAGCGAGTCCCAAAGCACTCATTACTAACATTGCTGAAAGAGCTATAGTCTTTTTCATTTTTTAAATTCTCCTGTCTTCTCAAAGATTAAAATTTTTATTTTCGCCAACTGTTTCTTCTTAAACAGCCGAGTCCTAAAATATTAAATTTTTAGGACATTTGGACAATATAGATACCTAAGTATGTTTAGTCAAATGCAAAAAGGGCAAAAAAAATGTTTTTTTTGTTTTTTTATCATTTTTTTAAGTATCTTGAGTATTTAATTGACTAAAAAATGATAAAATATTCCGACTAAAATCAGGTGTTGACTTATTTCAATCTGACAAGTTATCTTCAATGCAGAACTTTTTTCTGCAAAAAAATCAAAATTCCCCCAAAATACGAGTCTGAAGCTGATGAAAAAGCCTGAGTCACAAAATTTATTGAAGAATAATCCGGAAAATTCCGGTTTATTCTATCTGCTTTTAGGAATTTCTCTGGTTGCGCTTATTGCGACTTTTTTAGTTGCAAATTCCGCGATTGATTTCAAAATAAAGGCGTTGGTTTTTGTGCTGATAATTTTCGCTTACGGGACTTTGTTTTGGATTTACTCCACGAAAAAAAGTGCGGAGCAAGTAGATTATCCCGAAGAAAACAGCGGAATAGAAGATTCGGAAACATATTTTACCGAAGATATAGACAATAAATTACTGGCTTTGGAAGAAGCGAGCCAATTTTTCGGTGCCTCGCTCAAGCCTAATGATATGTTTCGTCTTGTTACCAGCCGGATTAATGAAATGATTCCGTTTGCTGCGTGTGTCCTTCTTTTAGCTGATGAAAACCAGACAAACTTGAAAATAATCTTTTCCGGTGGAGAAAATTCCGAACTTTTAATAAATTCAGAATTTCCTTCAAGCAAAGGTTTATCCGGAAAAGCCTTTATCAGCGGCAGATGTCAAATTGACAAACAGAATTTATTAAACAAAGAAATATTTCCACCGGAGGCTTTGTCAGGTTTGAAATCAGCGATTGCTGCGCCGTTGCATCGCGGTTCGGACGTATTCGGAGTTTTTGAACTTTTCGGCAATGAACAAAACAGTTTTGGCGAAAGTTCGCTCAAACTTTTGGAAGCCATTGGCGAAAGATTTGCGCCTTTGGTTGTAAGTTCGATGGCGTTTGAAAAAAATCTTTCCAACGCTCTGACCGATTCGCTGACGAATTTGCCGAATGAACGCGCATTTTATCTTGTTTTGGAGAATCAAATTGCCGAATCGCAACGCTATCGTGATGAGCGTCCGCTGACGGTTTTAACGATTGACATAAAGAATTTTACTGAAATTAATCAAAATTTCGGACATTCGACAGGCGACAACATTTTGTTTTTCGCCTCCGAAGTCATCAAAAATCAACTGCGCCGAATGGATTTCCTCGCACGTTCGCTGAACGACGAATTTCTGACTGTTTTGCCGACCGCCACTGAAAATACCGCCCAAGAAATTATGGAGCGTTTAAATAAGATTTTAGAATCCAGTCCATATCAGGTTTCGCCGGAAAATAAAATAATCGTGCAATTAAATTACGGTTCGGCATCCTTTTGGAAAGACGGCGAAACTCCAAATGAACTTTTAAAAGTTGCACATATCAGAAAACAACAAAATAAATCTTTGAATAATTCTAATGTAGTCCGCTTTCCCAAATAATTTAACCCCAGCGTCCCGCCGGCATTAAAAGATGTCACAAAATCTGCTTCTGAAGTGTTTCTTACTATGAAGAAGTCTGTAAAAAAAGATGCGGTGTGACGGCTTTTGATTATTAAAATGTTTCTAAACTTTTTTCCTTAACATACGTTTAAGTATTTTAAGGAATTTTTAATTAAAGTTGAAAAGTTATGCTTTCTGGCACAAAATTAGGACGTTATGACATTCGCTCAAAGATCGGTGAAGGCGGAATGGGCGAAGTTTACTTGGCGCACGACGAACAACTTAACCGAAATGTTGCACTGAAAGTTCTGCTACCCGAGTTTTGCTGTGATTTGGAGCGTGTTCAGCGGTTCAAACTCGAAGCAAAAGCGGCTTCCGCGCTTAATCATCCGGGCATTATTACAATTCACGAAATCGGCGAAGAAGACGATAAACTATTTATTGCAACTGAATTCATTGATGGCGTAACAGTGCGCGAAAAAATAGAAAAAGGAGAATTTTCGCTTCACGACATCGTAAAAATTGCTGAACAGATCGCCGATGCTTTGGCGGTCGCGCACGAAGCGCACATTATTCATCGCGACATAAAGCCGGAAAATATAATGATCCGGCATGACGGTTACGCGAAAATTTTGGATTTCGGTTTAGCAAAACCAATTCCTCACCAGCTCACAGGAGCGGAAGATGCGACGATTCAAATGGTGAAAACGCAACCCGGAATGGTGATGGGAAGTGTCCGATATATGTCGCCCGAACAGGCTCGCGGCAAGGAAACCGACGAAAGAACCGACGTTTGGAGTCTGGGCGTGGTTTTGTATGAAATGCTGACGGGTGTAAATCCGTTTGAAGGTGAAACAATCAGCGACTCACTTGCCGCGCTGATTCACGTCGAACCGCAGCCGATTGAAGATTTGCCGGAAGAATTGCAGTGGATTTTGCGTAAGGCTTTGAAGAAAAATGCTTCGGAACGCTATCAAAGTATCAAAGATTTTTCGCTTGATCTAAAGGATTTGCGCTTACAACTCGAACAGCATCCTTCGGACAGCAGATCAATTCATCTGTCGCATACGGCGAGCATCAACAGAAACTATACGAGCGAAAACAAAACTTTGATTCATCAGACAACTTCTGCTGAAAATGTGTCGGTTAGAAAACCGAATTGGGTGCAAACGCAGGAAAATAAAGTTGCCAGACAGATCGGTTGGCGGATTTTGCCGATTCTTATTGTCGCTTTCGCTGTTACTCTTACTGCCGGAGCATGGTTTTATCTGCCGGGTTTCTTCGGAAAACCAACACCGATTTTTCAATCAATTCAAGTTTCAAGCAAAACCGATAACGGAAAATCGCGTCTGGCGACCGTTTCACCCGACGGAAAATTTGTTTCATTTGTTGATACAGGACAGGGAAGTCCGAGATTGGTCGTTCGCCAACTATTAACCGATATGACGATTGAGATAGTTCCCGCTTCGACAAAATATTTTTATCAACCGACCTTTTCGCCCGATGGTCAGTTTATTTATTATGTTCAGGTCGAAAACGGTGTCGGAACCTTGAACCGCGTTTCGACGCTCGGCGGTCAAAGCAAGAAAATTCTTTACGATGTTGATTCGAGTGCCACATTTTCGCCTGACGGAAAACAACTTGCTTTTATTCGTCATAATCCGACAGACGGCGGCGATACGGTTTTTGTTGCCGACAGAGAAGGCGCAAATCTCCAACCTTTTATTGACACGAAAACGGTCGGTTACGATAAATTTAATGATGTCGCCTGGTCAAAAGCAGGCGAAAAAATACTCGTTGCCGGTTATAAAAATATCAGCCAGCCGTTTCCGCAGGTGAAAGTCATAACGATTGATGTTGATCGGGAAAAAAAGGAAGCACGCGAACCGGAAGAATTAGGGACGCTTAACGCAGAAGGTTGGGTTGATGCACATAATTTTGAACTTTTGGAAAATAATGAAGGAATTATTTTCGTGGGCAAGCGAAATACCGAAGATAATATGCAAATCTGGCATTCATCTTTTCCCGACGGTGTGCTTAAACAAGTTACAACCGACACGAGCGATTATGAGAGTTTGAGCATTTCAGCAGACGGCAACACAATCGTTACGACAAAAGTTGATCGGATTTCGGGTTTGGTCGCATTTAATCCGGTCACCAAAGAAACCAGTCAATTATTGAGCGAAAGCCGCACACTCTTAGGTCATCTCGGCGTTTCGCAAATGCCGGACGGACGAATTCTTTATTCGCGCATTACCGGAAAAGACATCAATTTATTTTCGGTAAATCAAGACGGCACGGACGAAAAACAATTGACGGCGGACAGTAATTTTAATTTTAACCCGATTCCGACACACGACGGTAAATATATTGTGTTCAGTTCAAATCGCAATAGTTCAAATGGCATCTGGCGAATGAATACAGACGGAAACGATCCTGTTCAATTAACTGATGCTCCAAAGGGAAGAGACAGTCAATTGCAGGTTTCAGGCGACGGGAAAGCGGTTTTCTTTACGCGGGAAACAAGCGATGGCGGAAAGGGAACTGTGATGAGAGTTTCCATCGAAGGCGGCGAAGCGACACCTCTAATGCCCGAAAGCAAAACTTCTACGATGATTCCGCAGATCTCGCCCGACGGAAAATCGCTCGCCTATCTTTCTTTGGAATATGACAGCAAAACTTCAAACTTTGCTGTGGCTGTTCATATTGCATCATTAAAGAAAGGAAACGAAATTGAAAAAGCGGTTTCGGAATTGGAATTTAATCTGCAAAACAAATATAAATGGTCGCCTGATGGAAAATCGCTGACCTTTATTACGAAAAAAGAAAACAGCAATATCTGGAACATAAATATTAAGGACAGAAAAGAAAAACCTCTGACGGACTTCAAATCAGGCGATCTGATTGATTTTTCGTGGTCAAATGACGGCAAAAAACTCTTCATCGTGCGCGGTATCACGAACAGCGATCTGGTTTTGATCAAAGATGCCGAAAGTGCTTCTTAAAAAGTGCTTCTTGAAAAGAATTGACAGGGATAACAGGATTAATAGGGATAATATTTACTTTGGAAAATATCCTTGTAAATCCTGTTATCGCTGTCAATTTTCTTTTGTGTTTTGATAATAGCCTTAAACAAAATCATCTTTGCTTTTACTTTCAAAAAGTGCAAAATCATAAAACAAAATAATTTACTGGAGAAAAGAATGGCAAAGATTACATTTTACGGCGGTGTCGGAACGGTTACGGGTTCAAAATATCTTTTGGAATCGAACGGCAAAAAAGTTTTGGTTGATTGTGGACTTTTTCAAGGTTTAAAGGAGTTGCGCGAAAGAAATTGGGCAAAGCAACCGTTTGATCCGGCGGAACTCGATGCCGTTATCATCACACACGCGCACATAGATCACACCGGATTTTTGCCGCGAATCGTGAAATTAGGATTTTCCGGTAAGGTTTTTACTTCACGCGCAACAGGCGATTTGATGAAAATTTTGTTACCCGATTCGGGAAGATTACAGCAGGAAGAAGCCGATTATCGTAATCGTCATAATTTAACAAAACACTCGCCCGCATTACCGCTTTACGATGAAGATGATGCAAAAGACGCGCTCGAATTATTAAACCCCGTTCCGAATGATGGAAATCCAATCGAAATATGCGAAGGATTTAAGGCAAGTTTTTTGGTCGCCGGGCATATTTTAGGAGCTAGTCAGGTTTTGGTCGAAATGGAAAACGCACGTAAAAATGGCGAATCGGTCAAATTTCTTTTCTCCGGCGATTTGGGACATTACGATCAGCCGATTTTGAATGATCCTGCTGCGCCGCCGGCTTGCGATTATCTGATGTGCGAATCAACTTACGGCGACCGTCTGCACGGCGGAGTAACTTCCGATGTGAAATTTGCTGAAATTATTAACGAAGCCTACAAACGAGACGCGCCGATCCTGATCCCGGCGTTTGCCGTTGGACGAACGCAGGAAATTCTCTATATGATCCGCGAACTCGAAGACGAAAAGAAAATTCCTTCGATGCCCGTAATCGTTGATTCGCCGATGGCTTCACAAGCGACACAGGTTTATAACCGTTTTTCGGAAGAACACGACGAAGAATACGCTTCGATTCTGGCAAAGAAAATTCATCCGCTTCGCACCGATTGGATGACGACGACAAACTCGCGTGAAGAATCGAA
>JBBSAX010000202.1:0-9369 GCA_038251885.1 Pyrinomonadales bacterium
CACTTTTTATTCGGTTCAAATATGTCCGACAGTTGATTTGATTGCCGAAATTGACTGAGTTTGTAGGATATTGAGATGAAAAGAATGAAAAAATTAAATTTGATATTACCGTTTATGAGTTTATTAACAGTGATCTCCGGCTGCGGCGAGCTGACAAAACCTGCCGCCGAATGGTCGAAAGCGAAGAAAATTGCCGGAAAAGAGCAAAAACTCTCGCACGTTTCGGGTTTGGCGGTTGACGATAAATTCGCTTTTGTGACCGTTGGCGGAAATCTTGCCGATCAAAAAGAAGGCTTGAGCGGATTGCGTAAAGTTGCGCTCGATTCCGGCGCAGTGACAGTTTTGGACGACGGCAAAAATATGCCGCAATCGGATTACGGCGGCGTTGTTTTGGACGAAAAATTCGTTTATTGGAACATCGGCGGAAAGATTTTGCGCGTTTCCAAAGATGGCGGAACGTCTGAAACGGTCGCTTCTGATAACGTCGGTATCGGCATTGATATTGCCATTGATAATGAAAAGATTTACTGGACAAATCACGGCTATTATTCGCCGAACACGCCAATCAAACCGAGTCCGGTTTATATGGCTGCCAAACAAGGTGGGAAAACCGAAATTTTTGCCGACCAACAAAATATTCCAAGCAATATTGTGATTGACGAAAAATTTGTTTATTGGCATACGGTCAACGGAATTTTTAAACAGGCAAAATCCGGCGGGCAATCGCAAACCGTTTATCAAGCGACGGATAAAGAAGGCATTGATGAAATGGCGCAGGATGCAGAAAATCTTTACTTCGGCTTTCGTGGCGCGGGCGAATCGCGTTGGGCTTTACGCAAAGTTTCCAAAAACGGCGGCGAAGTCGTCAGATTTGATACAGGTTTTTCGAGCGGCGTTATCGCACAAAGCAAAACACTCGTTTATTTTGCCGGTTTGGATGATATTTACAGTTTTCCAAAATGAACCTTGAAATTCTAATTTACTCTAACAAGGCAAATAAGTCTTACTCGCTTGATTACGGAAGTGAAATTTTTTATAAGAAAACCGTGTAGCCACAAATTTTTTTCGCTCCGATTTTGATTATAAAGTCGGTAGAAACCTGTGCAGATAGTCTATTTGCCGACCGAAACCGCCACCAAAATCATCCGATTCTGCTTCAGTCGTGCAGACATATCCATCAGCAGAAAGCGAAAAAACTATCCAACCCGATTGCTTGCTAATTGCAAAACTGCCGTTTGAGTTAAACTTGTGCTATGTTCTAAGCAGGGCTTGACTACTTTTTCTGGTTCTTTTTTCAAACATCTAAACTAATAAAAGTTTTCAAGTCCTTTAAGTCAGTATTTAAAATTTGGATTTACTGAAACTATATTGAAAGGAATTAAAAGTGAATAAATTAGAAATAATACCTCTGGGTGGAATCGGCGAATTCGGAATGAATTGTATGGGAATTCGCTATAAAGATGAAATGATAATCGTTGATGCCGGAATGGGTTTTCCTGAAGAAAAGCCTTACGGCGTTGATATTTCGATTCCGAATTTTGATTTTTTGGATCAGTATCAAGACGATTTAACTGCGCTGATTTTGACGCACGGACACGAAGATCATATCGGAGCATTGCCGTATTTTTTGAAAAAATTCAATTTACCCGTATATGCTTCGCGTTTTACCGCCGCGCTTGCCGATAAAAAACTCGAAGAACATCATTTGATGGAAAGCACGCTGATTCATCGCGTCGAACCGAACGATATTGCTGAAATCGGAAGTTTCAAGATCGAATTTATCCACGCTTCACATTCTTTGGTTGATTGTTTTTCGCTTGCTATCAAAACGCCCGTCGGAACTCTAATTCATACGGGAGATTATAAAATTGACGATACGCCTGTCATCGGAAAACCATACGATTTGAAGACTTTAAAAAAATACGGCGATGAAGGAGTTTTGGCATTACTCGCAGATTCGACAAATGCGACCGTTCCGGGCAGAACACCTTCCGAACAAGATGTAATTCCGGCATTTGAAGAGATTTTTGAAGAAACCAAAGGAAGAATTTTTGTTTCGACATTTTCATCTTCAATGCATCGGCTCCAAATCGTCATTGATATGGCTCACGAATTCGGCAAAAAACTTTGCGTTCTCGGTCGTTCGATGCAAAAAAATATCGAAATCGCCGACGATCTTGGGATTTTAGATATTCCTGAAAATTTACTGGTCGGTTTAGGCGAATCGAGAAGTTTAGACGACGATGACATTGTTTATTTAGTAACAGGTTCGCAAGGCGAATCTCGCGCGGCTTTATGGAATTTAGCGACAGGAAGTTATAAAGGTTTGCAGATTGAAAAAGGCGATACGGTCGTGCTTTCGGCGCGGATCATTCCCGGAAATGAAAAAGCGATTTCGCGACTTATCGGCAGTATTTACAAACGCGGAGCAAATATCATCGAAGAAAAACGTCGTTTGATTCACGTTTCGGGACACGCTTCGCAGGAAGACATTAAAATTATGACCGAAACCGCGCAGCCGAAATTTCTTGTCCCGATTCACGGCGAATATCGTATGCTTTTCCGGCATAAAGAATATGTCAAAAATCACGTTGACGGTTACGATAACGACAACATTATTTTGATCGAAAACGGAGATGTTCTCGAACTCGACGGCGAACGGGCAACAATCATCGAACACCACGAGATCGGCAGAACCTTTATCGAAGATGGCGGTTATGACGAAATTGATTATGAAATTGTCCGCGAGCGCAAAAAACTCGGTTTCAGCGGTTTGATTTCCCTTGTCGTTACCATTGACAAAGACACGAAACAATTAAAATCCAAACCGCATATCGAAATTCAAGGCGTTGCCGGATTCGATCCGCTTAACGGTTTGATGCAAGATGCGCGGGATACAATCTCCGAAGCCGTAGATAAAATGAAACGCGCTGATTTTGATAACCAAGCATCCGCCAAAGAGTTTCTAAGAATCCATCTGAAAAGATTCATCCAAAAAGAAATCGGTTCAAAACCCGTAATTATTCCGACAATTGTCGAGGTTTGATAGTTTTACAAACAATCAAGTTTTTCACAATATTATCGAAAATTTGAAAAAACGAATGTAAAATATAATTATTTTTATGTCAGAAAATAATTTAGAAAAAAATAATCTTGAAGGAATCGAATTTTATAATGCCTCGGATGATGATTTGGAATTTTTGGCAAAAGTTTATTACGCCACACGAATTGAAGAATTTTCGATGTTCGGTTGGAGCGAGGATCAACTTAAAAGTTTGCTGGAAATGCAGTTCAATTCGCAAAAACAAAGTTATTCAATTCAATTTCCGGCAGCCGAACATTTGATTATTTGCCTTTATCAAGAAAAAATCGGTAGAATTATTATTAACAGAACTTCAGAGGATTTAAGGTTGGTTGATATTGCCCTTTTGCCCGAATTTCGAAATTTAGGTGTCGGGAGTAAAATAATTACAGATTTGATCGAAGAGGCAAAACGGAAAACTTTACCCCTGACTTTACAGGTTGCACGAAGCAATTCAGCGGCTTTTCGTCTATATCAAAAAATCGGGTTTCAAGTAACAGGCGAAAATGAAATGTATATTTCGATGGAGTGGAAAATACTTTAAATATAGGTGGAATTCAAATGTTTAATCAATTGAAATACGATGATTTTTGCGGACTTGTCAACACCGAGTTTGATCTGACGGAGTTGAAAGATGACAATAAACTAATGCTTTTTGAGGTTTCCGAAAAAAAAGAAACTTCGGAAACAGAATGTTTTTCCTTGTTACTAAAAAGTAATAATAAAAATATTTTGCCGCAAAAAATTTATCATTTGAAAAACGAAAAACACGGTGAAGGCGAATTATTCATCGTTCCCATTCGTCAAGACGAAGATGGAATAGTCTATGAATCGGTTTTTAATCGTCTCACCAAAAATTAAATTCGATTAATAACGGCAATAAACAAAGCGGTTCCTGTATCGCTTTGTCCCGGAACCAGCAAAAGGTCAAACGTGCCGATTGACGAGTGAAACATTTCGTAAGTGTTTTGTCCGAAATCATCGGAAGGTAACTCAAAAATCAGCGAAAAACATTCACCGCCCGACTTTCTTTGGGCGGTTTTTGAAGTTTTTACCTCGGTTAAAACCGAAGTAATAGCTGAATTTTCCGTATAAATAACAAATTCAGTCCCGACAAGTTTGTGAAACGAATCTGAATTTTGCAAAGAAAGCGCGTCGTTGAAAAATTTAGAAGAGGGAGAAACTAAATTTTGACCCACCGTGTTTGTGGTCAAGGCAGAAAATAATCCCGTGCCAAAACCCACCAAACTTCCGATTTTGATAAAATCTCTTCTCGAATATTTCATTTGTATTGTTTTGATTGTCTAAAATAATTCTGCCAATAGACTACCACTTAATATAAAAAAAAATCAACTAATTTAAAAAAAGACTTGAATTTATAACAAAATAGAGCTAATATTCTGAAAATTTTTCAATTTTATGTCTAATATTTTCTTAAACAGTTTAAGTTAAAAAAAACAAAATGCGAATAATAAAATCTCCTATTGTTCCAAGTGATGATGAGTTCTTATTTTCCCTTTATGAAGAAATAAGGGCAAATGAGATGATGCTTGTGCCTTGGAATAAAGAACAAAAACACGCATTTCTTCAGCACCAATTTCAAGCTCAAGACCAACACTATAAACAAAAATACCCGAATGCCTTTTTTCAACTATTAGAATTAAATAAAGAAAAAATTGGACGTTTTTACATTTGTGAACTAGAATACGAAATACGAATTATTGATTTAACGATTTTGCCCGAATATCGCGGTAAAGGTTTTGGAACGGAAATTATTTCGGATGTTTTGCAAAAGGCGGCAAAACCCGTCCGCATTTATCTGGAAAAATTTAACCGTTCAGCAACTTTGTTCAAAAGATTAGGTTTTCAGGTCATCGGCGAAGAAGGCATTTACCAATTTTGGGAATGCGCGTCGGTCGGAAAAAAGAAATTTGAGGCGGCTGCCTAAAAATTAAATTTACGAGGAGAAAATTTATGGGACAACCATACGTTGGTGAAATAAGAATGTTCGCGGGAAACTTTGCTCCGGCAGGCTGGGAGTTTTGCGCCGGACAACTTTTGCCGATTTCTGAGAATGAAACGCTTTTTCAGTTAATCGGCACGACCTACGGCGGCGACGGGCAGGTAACTTTCGCACTGCCGAATCTGCAAAGCCGGATTCCGGTTCATGTCGGCACGAGCAGCGGCATTACATATACTCTCGGTGAAACGGGCGGGGCGGAAGCCGTGACGCTGACGACCCAGCAAATACCGTCGCATTCGCATACGCCGCAGGGACAATCGGGAAACGGTTCGTCCGCACCCGGCAACAGCGTTTGGGCATCATCGGCAACGCTGAATATCTACACTGATGCTGCGCCCGCCGTTAATATGAACGCGCAGGCAATCGGATTGACGGGCGGAAATCAGCCGCACGACAATATGATGCCGTATCTGGCGATTAATTTTATTATTTCGCTGTTCGGTATATTTCCGACACCGACCTAAGTCCGCCTTAAATCGTTTTTTATTAAAGGCTTTAATCGGATAATTTAAGGAGAAAATATCTATGAGTCAACAGTTTATTGGTGAAATTAAAATAATATCTTGGAATTATGCTCCGCAGGGTTGGGCATTTTGCAACGGACAGCTTCTGCCGATCAACCAGAATCAAGCATTGTTTTCGCTGTTTGGCACAACCTACGGCGGCAATGGGCAAACAACCTTTGCACTGCCGAATCTTCAAGGACGAACGCCGGTTCATTTCGGATCGGGAATTACTTTGGGACAATCTGCCGGGGAAGTGGCACATACTCTGATTACCTCGGAATTGCCGGCACATACACATCTTCCGGCGGCTAATTCGGCATTGGCAAATCAGGGAAGTGCGGCAAACAATTATTGGTCGGGAACCGGCTCATACGCGCCGAGTCCGAGCGGTGGAATGAGTTCGAGTGATGTCTTACCGACCGGCGGAAGTCAGCCGCACCAAAACTGGAGTCCATATCTGGTCTTAAATTTTATTGTCGCGCTTCAGGGAATATTTCCGAGCCAAAACTAAAAAGGAAGATAGAAATTATGTCAGATCCATTTGTCGCAGAAATAAGAATTGTCGGATTTAACTTCGCCCCGCGTGGTTGGGCGTTTTGCAACGGACAAATTTTGCCGTTAAGTCAGAACACGGCATTATTTTCGCTGCTCGGCACAACCTACGGGGGCAACGGGCAAAGCAACTTTGCACTGCCGAATCTTCAGGGAAGTGCGCCGATGCAGCAAGGTCAGGGACCCGGATTGAGTCAGCGTTTTTTGGGAGAGCAGAGCGGAACACCGACGGTCACGCTGCTGACTGCGGAGATGCCTACTCATAACCATCAGGCGCAGGCAAATAGCGGCGGCAATAATAAAACATCGCCGGTCGGGAATTCGTGGTCAACCTTGGGCGCGACCCGTACGCCGCCGCCGCTTTATTCCGATACGCAAAATTCGCAGATGAGCGGACAGGCACTCGGCTTAACCGGGAGCGATTTCCCGCATAACAATATGTCGCCCTATCTCGGTCTTAATTTCATTATTGCGCTGCAGGGGATTTTCCCGCCGCGACCGTAGTTTGCCATCGCAATGTCGGAAACAGACGAAGCCGAAATTCGGCTCTATAATCATACCGACCAACTATTGCAAGGGCATCAGCGTTTGCTCAGCGACGGCGCACGAAATCAGGCATTTTACAGTGCCTTGAGCAGTGCGGTCACGAATGATTCAAAGGTTCTCGATATTGGTTCGGGAACAGGAATTTGGGCGGTAACAGCGGCTTTGTTAGGCGCACGAAAGGTAGTCGCAGTCGAATACGAACCTTTGCTGATCGGCGTGATTAAGGCGTTAGCTCAAGAAAACGGAGTCTCTGATAAGATCGAAGTCGTTCTCGACGATTCGCGGCAGGTTCAGCTCGGACGGGAATTTGACATCGTGATTTCAGAAACCATCGGTCATCTGGTTTTCGACGAATCAATCGTTTCGATAATGATTGATGCCCGCGAAAGATTTCTCAAACCGGACGGAATTATAATTCCGCAAACCTTGAGTTTGGTTGCGGCGGCGGCACATCTTGAAAATGCGAATGAAAAAATGCCTGCCGGAATTTCGTTGAAATGTTCCGTTTTTGACGCACTTTTGATACATATTCCATTGGCTTTACGCGACAAATCGTCTTTGAGAATTTTGAGCGAGTCGCAGACTTTAATTACGACCGATCTGCGAACAATTGGTGAAATGCCCGATTTGAACGAGATGTCGGCGAATTGGGAACTGTCGGAAACAGAGGGAATTAATTGTTTTGCGGTCTGGGCGGAAGCGGTTTTATCCGATGAAGTCAGCCTCACGACAAAGCAGACAAATTCCTGGATGCCGATGATTTATCGAATTAAACCGTTTCAGGCGCAGCGCGGTGCGGTAAATTTCAAACTTACTTTGACGAATAAGAGTAATTATTGGACGGCGGCAGTAAGTGATCGCCAACATTTTGAAGAGCAGAAATACTCGCCGGCTTTGGCAGCAACCGAGCTTTTGATGCGAAGCAGAAATTATTCTAATGCTCTGGAACATCTGACTATAACGCATAGCTAAATTATTTTTAGCAATCAAAACGAGGCATTTTCTGGTCGCCTTGCCGTGGAATTTAACGTTGACCTGACCGGATTACTTTGAAAGTTAATTTTAAAATTTTAAAGTAAACGTCAACACTCAATTTTATAGTGCTCAATTTTGGTTGAGGCAATAATCAAATCAATTTATAAATGAAGTTCAATGCTTCGTGCAGCCCAAGTTAGGAGAAAAATTATGTTATCAAGCCGCTATCGCATCACAACTCTTTTAATATTTGTTTTCGCAATTTCAAGTATTTTTTTAACCAAAGGTGTTTGGATTCAAGATACAAGTGCTGAAAAATCATCTAATTTCCAGACTCTAGGCGAGAGCACCGCGCGAATCACGCAGTCCGGTCGTCCTTGGATGAATCTCAAAGACGGCTATGATTCAAAGGCTTTTTATAACGGGAAATCCGCACTTGCCGGAATGGAAAACGCCAAATCGTTGTCGCTTTTTTCAGCGGACATCAATGATGACGGCTTTCCTGATCTGGTAACGGGCTACGCTGCTGCAAACGGCGGTTTGGCAGTCATCCGATACGGTGATCCCGAAGCGTTCGGACCGACCCGACCCGAAACTATCGAAGGTATCAAAAACGGTAATTTCCCGGCTTCGTTTCTGCCTGACGCGACAGCTTTGAATCTTCCCGAAACGCCTGACTTTCTCGCCGTTGGCGACTTTGACCGTGACGGCAACTTGGATATTTTGACGGCGGCACGCGGCAGTTCCGAAATTTATCTTTTATCGGAAGACAAAAATTCGACAAACAAAGCTCCTTTCGGTTTGCAGCGCACGATTTCACTGCCCGGACAGATCACGACTTTAGCAACGGGACGCGACAGCACTTCGCCGTATGAGAATCTCGCCGTCGGAATTATGGGAAGTTCGGGTGCACAGATTGTTTTTTATTCGACGACGAAAAGCGTTTTTGAAGAAACTCCGGCAGTTTATAATCTCGCCTCGCCCGCCGATTCGATTGCGATCAATCAATTGGACACCAAAGTTCCGTCCGATCTCGCGGTCACGACCGGCAATGACGTGCTGGTGATTCACGGTTCGGGCGAAAAAACGCCGAAAAACGGTTCGACGGATTTTTATCAATCGCAGATCGAACATCTGCAAATCACGCCGGTTTCCAATGTCGTGATCGGTGATTTTATTCCCGACCGACAAAATCAGATGGAATTAGCCGTGCTTTCAAACGACGGCATGATTCACGTCCAAGCCTACGGAAATCTCGATTTGCGACCTTTTACTGCCGCCGAAATTCTTAAAAAGCGGCAAAAAATGGAAGCAATGCGGAGAAGCGGAAATTTTGGCACTGCCGATTATTCGGCGTGGAGTGCGGAAAATTCCGGGTCTTGGAACGAAATTCAAACAACGTCTCTCGATGTTTCAGCGCAAGATTTATCTTCTTCAAAAATTCGCCTGACGAGCGGCAATCTGGCGGCTTCGGCAGGCGACGAAATTTTGGTGATTAATTCAGCCGATCAAAAGGTCGAAATTTTGCTGAATGATACCGATCTGCATACCGGAAATTTGGTTTCGATGCAGCGCGGCAGTATGACGATTGATGTCGAAGATGCGCCGGTTGCGGCTTTGCCGATGCGGCTCGGCGTGATGGGACAACCCGGACTGGTTTGTTGAATCAGGCGAAAACCGATCCC
>JBBSAX010000203.1:0-9319 GCA_038251885.1 Pyrinomonadales bacterium
GCTTTGTTTTGCTGATAGCGTCTGCCGTTATAAAAATTACCGGCGCGGCGCGGATAATTGTAATAATAACCCGAATAATACGGATAATAACCCGAACCGTCGGAGTTTTGAACGTAATAAATATCGGTATTATTTTGCGATTGCAGATATTGTTGTTCGATTTCTGATTGCTCGCGCTGCAATCTTTCAATGCGAAGTTTTTCGGAGAGTTTTTGCCTCACATCATCATCCGCCTTGCGCTGTTTTTCCAATTCTTCAGGCGAAGGAAAACCGAGTTTTGCATAATTTTCGCGCAAATCTTTCTCTGCTTTCAGACGCTTTTCTCTAAACTTTTGCAAATCGGCGTTGGTCACAGTTCTTTTCGCAGTCTGCGCCGAAGCAAAACCGACCGTGATAAAGATTGAACACAAAATAAATAAAACTTGTCTTTTCAGCATTTTCTTAACCTTCCTAATTTAAGTTTTTAAATTATATCACTAAATTTTGATGAGGAAAGTTAAATTTAGTTTTACTATAAAATTAAAGGATTATTACACTCAAATTTTTAGAAATATTATTACAGAAAATTAGAAGGTTAAGAAATAACAATTCGGAATAGATAATAACTGATAGAGAACAGATAATTGATTTAATCTATCATCTATCAGCTATAATCTATGATCTATTCCGAAGGTTAAAGTCTTGAAAATAAACACGCTTTAATTTGCACAAGCCTTCAATTATTTAAATCAATTCGACTAAAAACTAATTCCCAAACCGCCGCGAGCCGTTCTTCCTTCGGTGCGAAAACCGTTTTCGTAATAATCGTAATCGAAAAGATTTCCGATTGTGCCGAAAATGCGAAGCCGCAAACTTTCGCTTTTCAAAGGAATTTCATAACTTCCGGTTAAATCTGCTTTGCGATTTCCGTCAAAACGATAAATGTATGTCGAAAATGTCGTGTTGCTAAAGATCGGCGCGAGATAATTGCTCGTTGCTAAAAAGTCGAAATTTACGGTGAAATTTTTAATTCTCTGCGTCGCAACCAAAGAAAATTGGTGCGTCGGAATGCCGAGAGTTTTCAAAATTCCGCTGCCCGAAACCTGCGGCGTGCGCTGATCGCTATTGGTGAAAGTATAGGAGGCGAAAATGTTTGTTGAATTCGTCGCTTTAACTTCGCCGCTAAATTCTACGCCGCGCGAATTACCGCCTTTTGTATTCAAATAACCGCCGAAAGGTCGTGTCGTCGTTCCGATATTCGGCACGGAATTGCCGAAACCGATAGTGTCAATCAGTCGCGTGTAAAAGTATGTCGCCGAAAGTCTTGCGCGATTTTTAAACAGCGTTTGATCAATTCCGCCGTCGAAAGCAATCGAGCGTTCGGGCTTCAAGTTCGGATCGCCGAGTGCAAAAAATGAAGGCGCACCAAAACTGCTGAAAAACGTGCCGAATCTTTCATAAAGCGACGGAACGCGATAACCGTTTCCGATGTGTGCGCGAATTTTCGTTCCCGTTTTGTCGAAAAAGTATGAAACCGAACCGTCGAAAGTGTAAGCATTCGGCGGACTTTCGAGAGTTAAATCTGAATACGGCGCGTTATTAACGCTAAACTTCGGTGTTTTCAAATTAAAGAACTGTGCACGGAAACCGCCCGCGAGTTGCAGTTTGTCGTTGAAAAACCCAAGCAAATTCTGCGCGTAAATTGTGTTGCTCGTTTGATACGCGCGCGTGAAAAAGTTTCCTGCGCCATTCGGCGTAAAACCGTCATTGCCGTATTTTTCCCATTCGTATTCGTAACCGATTGTCAGTAAATTGTTTTTGGTCGGCGTGTAATTAAAATGACCGTTTGCCGTTTGAATCGTGCCGTCGAAAAACGAAGTCGAAGCACTTTGAAAACCGACTCCGAGAATGTTGTTGTCATTTTTGCGCGAAGTTTTCAAACCGGAATAATAACCTTGAAAAGTCAGTTTGCTATTGATTATTTGAGTTAAAACGATCTGACCGTTGAAAAATTTTGACTTCTGAAAATTATCAGGATCATTTGCGTCGGGAATAAAATTCGCGTTTCCGAAATTTGTGATCGTTTGCCCGTTTGCATAATTATTGAGTAAAGAAATCGAAAGCGGAACGGCGTTGATGATCGTTCGATTTGAAGCAGGCAAAATTCCGATTGTATCTGGACTTGAATTCAATCGAACATAAGCGTCGGAAATATAAAATCTTCCCGAAATGTTTGTTTTCCCGTTCGGACGATAATCAATTCTGCCGTTGACGTTTGTGTTATTTGCATCGTCTTCGCCGTCAATTCCTTCGGAATAAATCGTGCGCGAAACGCCCAAAGTAAAGCCGAATTTGTCGTTGCCGTCTGAAACTTTGCCGAAAACTCTTTTGAGTCCGAGATTTCCGCCTTCGCCGAAAAGCGAACCGTGAAAACCGTCGCGCGGTTCGCTTGTTCGCAAATCCAAAACTCCGCCGATGGCGTTTGTGCCGTAAAGCGAACTGCCCGAACCGCGTAAAACTTCGACGCGTCCTGTGTCCGAAAAAACAAAATCGCTCAAAAACGCTGAAGCGTCGCCCGTGATCGAAGAAGCATCCCGAAAACGAACCCCGTCAAGCAAAATCGCCGTGTCCTGATTTCTAAGCCCGCGAGTTTTGATATTCGCCGTTTTCCCGAAACCGCCAAGCTGCTGAACTCGAAAACCCGGAATCGTCCGCAAAGCATCGGTCAGAGAAAATTCGTTGCGGTCTTTTATTTCCTGCGCGTCAATGACATTGACCGTTTTTGAAACTTCCGCAATCGGCTGTGAAGTTCCCGAAGCAATATTTACATTGACTTCTTCTCGAATTGCAGATGTTATTAACGAATCTAAATTTATATTCAAGTCTAAAATTGAATTCTTACCGTTCTCAATAAAAATTTCTTGAGTAAGCGAATCAGAATAAACTCGAATTTTATATCTTCCTGAAACAATTTTTTCAAATTTATAAACTCCGTTAGTATCTGTTTGAGTTTTATAATTATTAAAATCGTTGAAAAGTGAAACCTCAATACCTGAAACTTTCGCTCCATCCTGTTTTACTATTCCACTAAGCGTTGTATCTTGTTGCCCTAAAATTCCAATTGTAAAAAAACTGATTAAAAATAAACTTCCTAAATATTTCATATTTCCTCCTCGATTTTGCCCATCGCAAAATGAGATAAAATGAAGACCAAAAAGCTAAGTTCCCGACTTTCGATTTTGGATTTCAGATTGCCGATTTTGGATTATTTTTTTTCCTCGAATCCAAAATCCAAAATCTAAAATCCAAAATTGATTTACGGTTGCGTGGGCAGTCGCGGATTTGCGCCGCGTTCCTTGTGCTTTACAGTCTGCTGTTAATTGCCGATAAAAAGTTCAAAGTTTCAAGTTCAAAGTTCAAAGTCAAAATCTTCCTGATTTGAAACTTTGAACTTTGAACCTTAAACCTTAAACTTTTCAAAATCCATTGTAATTCTCGGCTTTCCGCTCGCCGGATGGCGGTCGAGCAAAACTCCGATGTCGAAAATTTCCTGTAAATTTTCGATTGTTAAAACCTGTTCGGGCGTGCCTTTAGCGATCATTTGTCCACATTTAAGAAGTAAAATCTCATCGGCAAACTCCGAAGCCAAATTCAAATCGTGTGTGATGATAATCGCCGAAGATTCGCACCCCTTACATCTTTCTTTGACGAGCCGAAACATCAACGCCTGATGCGCCAGATCGAGATTCGTCGTCGGTTCGTCAAGCAATAAAATATTCGCTTCGGTTGCTAACGCGCGAGCTAAAATTACGCGCTGCCGTTCGCCGCCGGAAAGCTGATTCATCATCCGATTTTCGTAACTTTTCAAATCGCAGATTTCTAAAGAATTCAGCGCAATCCGCAAATCTTTTTCCGTTTCCCAACCGAAATTCCCGCCGTGTGCAAAGCGTCCAGATAAAATAAAATCTAAAACTTTTATTGGAAATTTCGTTTCGTTTTCCTGTGCGATTACCGTAATTTTTCTGGCAATCTCGCGCCGCGAATAATTCCCTAAAGGCTTTTCGTCTAATAAAATCAATCCTTTCATCAAAGGCAAAGTGGAATTCAAAGATTTCAAAAGAGTAGTTTTCCCCGCACCGTTTGCGCCGACAATTGCCAGAATTTCGCCGCTTCGCAAAGTAAAAGAAATGTCTTTGACAACTTCGCAAACGCCGTAACCGATTGTGATATTTTGAACTTCTAACATTTTTGTTCGTGGTTAGTTGTTCGTGGTTAGTTGTTCGTTGAAACCGCCAAATCAAGGTCACAACTAACAACTAATTACGAACAACTAACTTCTGCGAAGCAAATAAATAAACATCGGCGCACCGATCAAAGCCGTGATTGCGCCGACGGGCAATTCGCGCGGCGCGATTGCGACACGCGCAACCGTATCAGCCGAAACCACAAAGATTGCGCCCGCGATTGCGGAAAATGGAATTACAAGCCGATTATCGCTGCCGATTGCGAGCCGAACGATGTGCGGAATTATCAAACCGACATAGCCGACCGAACCGCTTGCCGCGACTGCTGTTCCAACTAAAAGACTTGATGTTGCAAAAACCGCGAGCCGTGTTTTATTAACTTCTACGCCGAAATCGAACGCATCGCGCTCGCCAATCATCATTAAATTCAAAGCTCTTGCATTCATCAATAAAACGACTGTGCCAATTACTACCGCGCCAAAACTCAAATAAAAGCCGTTCCAAGTGCTTTGCGACAAATCGCCCAACAGCCAGAATGTAAAACTTCGCAATTTCGCCGCGTCCAAAAGCGAAGTCAGTAAAACGATAATTGACGAAAGAAGAGTCGTCACAATTACGCCCGATAAAACCAATCTTTCAACGCTCATTCCGGCGCGGCTTTTTGCCATTTGATAAACAACAAAAGTCGCCAGACTCGCACCCGCAAAAGCCATTACGGGACGCGCAAATTCAAACTGCGCGAAAAACACAAAAGCAAGCATCGTTCCGAGTGCCGCACCGTTTGAAACGCCAAGTAAATATGGTTCGGCAAGCGGATTTCTAAGAAGCGACTGCAAGCTCGCGCCCGCCAATGCCAAACTTGCGCCGACGCTTGCGCCGAGTAAAATTCTCGGCAGACGAATATCAAACAAAATCGCTTTGTCAGATTCGCTTAAATCAAAAAATGACAATTTTTCACTTCCGAAATATGTTGCCAATAAAAGCGTTAAAATCAGCAGAAAAATTAACGAAAAGAAAAGTTTCAAAGACGCAGAGGGGTTTTTAATGATTTTTTTAGCTGTGTTCATCTGTGTCTACGTGAAACGGGATGGCTAGATTTCTTCGCTTTCAACACCTTTTCGCGCCGTCGCGCTCATTGCAAACGGGGACGCTTGCGCTCCAGTCAATCTCAATGTAATTTCTCGGCAATTTGCTCAAGCGCATCAACGATTCTCGGCGCGGGACGCGATAAAATGTCGGCGTTTATTTTGTAAACTCGATTATTTTTGACTGCCGACGAATTTTTAAAAACTTCGTTCGGCTCATTATTATCTGCGCTGTCGGACAAAATTATTACGTCCGGGTTTAGTGCGAGCGCAGTTTCTTTGCTGATTTTCGGATACGCTGTTTCTATATCTTTCGTTACGGAAATACCGCCAGCTTTTTCGATTAAATCTGTAATAAAAGATTCTTTGCCGATTGTGTAGAGCGATTTATCAATTTGCACGAAAACCTTTACTTTCTCAGCATTTTGCGTTTTTTCTTCGACTGAGGTAACTCGTTTTTTCAAACCTTCGACAACTTCATTCGCCTTTTCTTTTTGTCCTAAAATTTCGCCGATTTGTGAAATACTTTTATAAATGTCTTCCAACGAATTCGGGTTTGTCACAAAAACCGTGATTCCCTGCGATTCGAGCGTTTTGGTAAAGGTTTCGATTTGTGAAGCGGTTGAAACTAAAACTACTTGCGGTTTTAGAGCGATGATATTTTCGATGTTCGGATTCAGAGTATCGCCGACGGTTTGGATTTTTTCGGCTTCAGGCGGAAAGTTATCGAAACTCGTTCTACCGACTAATTTTTCGCCTGCGCCGACGGCAAAAACGATTTCCGTCAAGTTTGGCGCAAGCGAAACAGCGCGTGTTACATTTTCGGGAACTTTTACTTTTTTGCCCAGATCATCCGTGATTTCGCGCGTCGGAGTTACAATATTTTTATTAGAATTTTCAGTTTTACAACTTGAAAGTAAAAAAACGCAGACTAAAAGCGTTGCAAAAACTGAAAATATTTGATGTTGTTTTCTAAAATTTTTCAAAATAAAAAGCCCTGTAAATTTTGCTTTAACACATCAAAAGCAAGATAAACAGGACTTTTTATCACTCAAAAGGAGAAAAGAGTAAATGAAAACACCATCCAGCCAAACGCTCTGACGCGAAGCGCGAAATTGGCTAAAAAACTTTAAGCAAGGCTTTCTGACTTTGCGATTTTGGATTTTGGATTTTGGATTTCGGATTATTAATAAAAATCCGAAATCGGCAATCTAAAATCTAAAATCACTTCACAGTGGCGCGACCGCGCGGGATTTTCACCCGACTTTCCCTCTTTAGTATTACAATTCTTAAAGCGTTTTAGTCTGAAAAAGAACGACTAACCAAGTTTCCACAACCGAAAACCAAACAAATTATTTTAACTTGATGAGAGGCAAAGTATCACGATTTTATGAATAATGTCAAAAGATTATTACTTTTTCGGAAAATCTTCTTGAAAAGTAACACCGACTACGGCTATTCTTGGTGTATCAGTTTTGTAATTACCAAAAATATATAATTAATTCGGATTAAAATTATGTCAAAATACGGAAATGTTGTGACAGTCATTTTAGGCGGCGGTGCCGGAACTCGCCTTTTTCCTTTGACTCGTGATCGTTCAAAACCGGCTGTTCCACTTGGCGGAAAATATCGCCTGGTTGATGTGCCGATCTCGAACTGTATTAATTCAAATCTTACACAGATATTTGTTTTAACCCAATATAATTCAGCTTCTTTGAACCGGCATATTTTCCGTACTTATCGTTTTTCGAGTTTTTCGACCGGCTACGTCGAAGTTCTCGCCGCCGAACAAACTAAGGAAAGTAATGAATGGTTTCAAGGCACGGCGGACGCGGTTCGTCAGATGTTGCCGCACATCCGCGATTGGAAGGTTGATACGCTCCTGATTCTTTCCGGCGATCATCTTTACCGGATGGATTATCGAAAATTTCTCAAACGTCATTTTGAAACCAAAGCCGATGTAACTATTTCCGTAATTCCTTGTAATTCCCGGGATGCCGAAGGTTTCGGACTTTTAAAAACTGATGATGACGGGCGAATTATCGAATTTAAGGAAAAACCGAAAGGCGACGATTTGGAAGCGATGCGAGTTGATACGACGCGCTTTGGTCTGAATGCCGAAGAAAGCGAACAACGTCCGTTCTTGGCTTCGATGGGAATTTATGTTTTTAATTACAAAAAACTCGTCAAATATCTCAATAATGATGAGTCTTGGGTTGATTTCGGGCGAGAAATAATTCCGGCGGCGATTGAAGAGGCAAATGTTCAGGCGCATTTTTTTAATGATTACTGGGAAGACATCGGAACAATCCGTGCATTTTACGATTCCAATTTAGATTTAGCTTCGCGCCTTCCGAAATTTAATTTCTTCAACGCCAATTCACCGATCTATACGCGCAGCCGTTATCTACCGCCTTCAAAAATGCACGATTGCGATGTCAGCGATTCGATGGTCAGTGAAGGCTGTATTTTAAACGGCGTTTATGCGCGAGGTTCGATTATCGGACTAAGAAGCCGCATTGATCCCGGCACGCGCATCGAAGATTCGATCATAATGGGCGTGGATTTTTTTGAAACTTATAAAGAAATTCAGAAAAACGAAATAAATGCGATTCCGCATCTCGGTATCGGTTCGGGTTCTACTATTCGCCGTGCAATTATTGATAAAAATGTCCGCATAGGGAAAAATGTGCAGTTGATTAACAAAGACAATGCCGAAAACAGAGATGATCCCGAAGGCACATTTTATATCCGCGAAGGAATTATTCTGATTCCGAAAGGTTCGATAATAAAGGACGGAACGGTAATTTAATTTTCAAGCAAACAAAGAAAGAGCGAAAAAGAAATTAAACCTTTTCGCTCTTTTTCGTTTCTGAAAAGAAGTCATTCTATTTTTTATTCTTTCCGCCAACAACGTAAAAATCGCGGGCGCGAACCGCCACGCCGTCGCGTTTTACCTTAACTTTTATACTTCGTCTTTCGCCCGATTTTCCTTTTTCCTTCGGATAATATCCGAGACTATAAAATGAACGCAATTCTTCGGCAATATTTGAAAAAGCCTGCGCTAAATTGATAGTTGTCTGCGCTTGATAAATTCTGCCGTTTGTCCGATTTGCGAGTTCGTTTAAATATTCATCCGCTTTTTTGTAATCTTCCGGCGAAGTTCCCTGACTTCCCGGTGTTCCGATACCGCCCGTCGGAATCGGGAACGGCAGAGGATTTTTTGAGGGAATCGGACTCGGCTGTGTCGGCGGAACGATAACCGTCTGATTTTTCATTCTTTGAACATCGGCAAAAGTGTCGTATTGAATCGGGTAAATCAGTGCATCAAATTCCTGTGCGTCGCGGACATTATTGTTGCTGAAAGATTTTCGGCTCGAAGTATCAACTCCGTCGGTAAACAAAACAATCGCTTTTCGTCCTTGAATACGGCTGAGTTTGCGATTTATTACCAAATCCATCGCATCGTAAAGGCTCGTGCCGGAAGCGACTTTCGTGCTGTAAATTGCTCTCCTTAAAACTTCGCGGTCGCTCGTCGGTTCGGTCAGAATGTGAACTTCTTGATCGAATGAAACAACCAAAACTTTATCGTTTTCGCGCAATTGTTTGACAAATTCCATCGCCGCAAAATGAATTTCGTCAATCTTAAAAACGGTCGAATAACTCATATCGAGAACCAGTGCGACCGTAAAAGGCTGTTGTTCATCAGAGAAAAATGCGACTTCCTGCTCTGTTTTTTCGTCAAAAACCTGAAAATCTTCCTTCGTCAAACCGCTGACGAATCTTCCGCCACGCGTTAAAACTTTCACCGCAGTTGTCACGACTTCGGTATCAATTTTTTCGAGTTCATTATCACTTTCGATGTTCGGGTCAATTTCGGTTTGGTCTTCGGAATTTTCCACTTTCGGCGTTTCGGTAGTTTTTTCGGGACGTTTATTGGCTTTTTGACTCGGATTATCATCCGGCGTAACGCGCTTTGATTGGGCAAAATATGTAGAAGAACTTAAACAC